>NZ_JBEXQW010000012.1:0-176557 GCF_040612775.1 Streptomyces sp. NPDC006339 | reverse complement strand
CTTGTAGCAGTCGGTCAGACGGCGCCGATCCACTCGGCGAAGTGCGTCAGGCTCTCTGCGTCGGCGCGGTAGTGGCGGCGTAGCCCGGCGGCGACCTCGCGGGCCCACGGGTGCTCGCGCGTGTGCTGCGGCGCCGTCTGGCGGGCGACCTTCAGGCTCTCGAACGCGTCGTTCTGGAGCCCGGCCCAGTCCTGCGCGCGGGCGAGCTCGATGTAGAAACCGGACCGGCGCTCGGCCGGAAGGAAGTCTGGCGGCCTCCACTGCTCCGCCACGGACAAGGCCCGGTCGACGTGCTCAGGCCCGAGGCTGACGGCCACCGAGACCTCGTGGATGCGGACCGAGTCCGGGCCGAACGACGTACCCAGATACGTGCCTTCGCTACCCACCTGCTGGGCGAGCGCCCGGGCGTGGTCGAGGTGGAGGTCTGCTGCGGTGGCGTCCTCGGCGCGGCCGGCGATGACGGCGGCCCGCATGTGCAACGCGCCGCGGGCGGCCGCTTCGAGACGGGAGGACGGCGCGGGCGCGGCATCGACGGCCTGCTCCAGGGCGGCCAGCCCCACGGCGTGGGAGCGAGCGGCGAAGAAGATCTCCGTCCGGACGTACGCCGTGACGGCCTCGACGAGAGGGTCCTCGGAGCGGTCGGCGGCCCAACGCATGAGGTCGATGAGCCGGGCCGACAGATCCCGGGCGCCGTACTTGAAAGCGAGCGCGTCGGCCGTGCGGGCCGCGGATGCGAGCAGCCGGGCCGCGTCCGCGTGCTCGCGAGCGGGTGCGGTGTGGACGTAGCGGATGGCGTCGGCGAGGACGCTCGGGATCGCGGCGGCGATCCGGCCGTACTGGGCCCCGAGCCGCCACTCAACCGCCGTGCCCACTGCGGCGGCGAGCTCGCCCGGCGCGCGGGAAGGCCGGCCCTGGGGGATCTCGTACCCGGCGATGACCGCGGACAGATCCGGGAGCGCAGCGTGCACGCGGCGCTCCGTGCCCAGGTAGCCGGTGCGGAGCTGGGTCGCGTCGACGTCGAGCGCGCGGGCGAGCGCTTCGAGGACGTCATCGCTCGGGCAGCGGGCGCCTCGCTCGACGGCCCGGACGGTGGCGTACGAGACGTGAGCCTGCGCGGCAAGCTGGGTCTGGGTGAGGCGGCGGGCGCGGCGGCGGGCGGCGATCCGTTCGCCCACCTCCCGCGGACTGTCTGCGGGCATGTCCAACCGTACCCACACAGTGACCGGCCGAGTACAGAGAACCGCTACTCCGCCTGCTCCTACTCCTGCTCCTGCTTCACGATGTCGACGAGGTCGTGAAGCGAGCCGATCACCCAGTCCGCCGCCTCGGCGACGGCTGGATCGTCTGCCCACAGATGCCCCCAGGGGCCCCGCCGCAGGTGCGCGGTGAGGAATCCGAACTCCGCGGCCGGGATCGTGTCGTTGGCGGGGTGGTCGCCGACATACACCGTCTCCCACGGGCCGGCGCCGTCCGCAGTCACGAGCACACGGTTGAAGAACTCGGGGTCCGGCTTCGCGCAGCCCCACTCACCGGACGTGGCGATGAAGTCGGCGGGCAGGTCGAGATCGCGCAGCATCTCGGCCGCCTTCGTCGTCTGGTTTCCGGCGATCACCACCCGGACGCCGAGCTCACGCAGTGCGGCGAGCGCCGGGCGGACGTCGTCGTACAGGTCCGACTCGTCGAGGTGCTCGCCTCGACCCGCCGCCTCCCGGGCGCGGTACTCGGCGCCGACGTCAATGCCCGGGCGGAGGATGCGGAGGGCATCAGCGTTGTCGCGGCCCTGCGCGACGACGGCGCCGACGAGCGCAGACACGGTGTGACGGGGGACGCCGAGCCAGTCAGCCCACCGGGCCCAGTACCGGTCGTCGCGGACGAGCGTCTCTCCGACGTCGAACACAATGCACTTGATCATGCGGCTGAGCGTAGGGCCAGTGGGTGGTCAGCGGAACGACGTCGCCCCGGGGCAAAACCAGCCGCTCCTGTTACTAGAATCGAACTTGTGTCCACACTTCCGCCCGATCTGCCGCGCCTCCGGACCCTGGAGACCTGGCTGACGTACGTCCTCGCCGACGTGCGCGCCCGCATCGCGAAGATCGAGCAGCAGGAAGCCGCCGCCGCACCGATCCGGGCTCGGCGCGAGCCACCCGAATGGGTGCTCTCCTACCTCCGGCAGGGTGGCCGGCCCGTGCCCGACTCCGTACACCGAGGCGACTGCCACATGGCGAGCGGCCACACCCAGCCCCTCACCCGCAAGCAGGCCCTGGACGCGCTCACCGACGGTCGGGTCCATGCCTGCGCCATCTGCCGGGCAGGCCCAGACCTCGGCGTGCTCGACTGACTCGGGCGGCGCACCCTAGAAGGATGAGCGAGGCCCCGATCATCGTGCACCCGCCCGACCCGTCCGGCGGGCGGCGAGTCACCGTGCAGGGCCGCGGACAGGACGTCGGATACCTCGGCATCGCGCACTCCGACCACGACCTCGTTGTCTTCCTGGAGGGTGCCGGCCTCCTCGACCCCGAGCTGATCCTCGACGATCCGCACTGGGTGAAATGGCGCGGCGGCCACCCGCACGAGTACGAGGCAGCGTAGGTCCTGAGGAACGGCGAAGCGCGCCCCCTCCGCCGTGACGGAGGGGGCGCGGGTGGTTCAGCGGGCGGCGAGCTCGTACAGGGCGACCCCGAGGCCCGCCAGGCCGCACACGGCGGCCAGCGAGGGGAGCGGCCAGCGGGCGCGCTCCAGGGCGTCGAGGCGGGTCTCGTGGTCGGCGAGCTGCTTGTCGGTCTGGTCACCGCGCTGGACGAGGAGGGCCAGGGATCCGTCGACCCGGGCGAAGCCGGCCTCCATCGTCCCGCGCAGGCGCTCGAGCTCGACCGCCACCGCGACCGGCTCGGCGGGGGACGGGTTGGTCACGAGGCCAGCCCCTTCTCGTCGACGAGGCCGAGGCCGACGCGGTCGAGGAGCTGCTCGACCCCGGGCAGGGCCATGACGCGGGCGAGGCCGCCCGCGACGGCCAGGGCCCCGACGACCCATGGCAGGGAGGCGGGGATGCCGGACGCGTCGACGACGGCGGGCAGGACGACGGCGAAGCCGACGGCGCCCTGGAGGACAGTGCGGACGGTGCGCTTGGTGGCGGTGCTCATGTGGGGGTGCTCCTTCACTTGATCTTGGGGACCTTGAGAGCGGTCCAGGAGGTCTTGCCGGGCCAGCCGTCGGCGTCGTCGCCCCGGTATCCGAGCTTGCGCTGCCAGGCGGCGTAGGACTGACGGTCGGCCTCCGACCAGCGCGGGCCGGGCCCGACCTTGTACCGGCCGCAGCCCTCGGCGACCAGCCGGCGGCCCATCGCGGTGACGATCGGCGAGGACGGGCGGGTCTTGAAAAAGCTGGTGCCGGGGAACGGCTCGTACTGCGGAGCGGGAGGCTTGGCGGCCGGGGGCTTGGGCTTGCCCGGGGCGGTGGCGAGGCGCTGCTCGATCCGGCCGCGCATGCCCGGCATGCTGACGCCGCGCGGGTCGCTCTTCCAGTCGGACCACTCCGAGTGCCCGATCACGGAGCGGGCGCCCCAGCCGTGGGCCCGGCACAGCGCCGCCGAGACCCGCTCGATGGCGCCGAGCTGGGCGGCCGGCCACGGGTCGGAGCCGTCACCGAGGTTGATGCACTCGAAGCCGTAGAAGCGGGAGTTGCCGTCGACCGCGCCCGCGCTGCCCTGGTGCTCGCGCGGGGCCGGCGGCCGGTCGCGGTAGGTCTCGGTGATGACGGCCTGGAGGACAGACGGGTCGCCGCCGCCCGCGTGGTTGGCGCGGCCGTTGCCGACGAGGTGGACGACGCCGTCCTTCGCGATGACGCCGTGGCACAGCGGTCCGGGCAGGCCCTCGTAGCCGCGGTAGCACAGCTCGACCGAGGACCTGGTGCCGGAGCTCACGGTGTGGTGGATCATCACGCCGACCACGGGCCCCCAGGCGCCGGCCTGGTTGCGGTGGTGGGTGCGCCAGCCGTCGTGCTCGACGACGGTGACGCCTTCGGCGCGGAGTGCGGCGACGAGCCGGTCCGCGGTCAGGGGAGTAGCCATCACGCCACCTCCGGGAAGTGCCAGGAGCCGTGTGGATGCGGCGCGGTGTCGGAGCTGGGGACGCTGCTGTAGGCGGCCATGCCGCCCTCGGCACCGAAGATGGTCAGGTGGACCGTGCCGTCGCCGGCGGCGGCCGTGACGATCCCGGCCTTACAGACCTCCTCGGCGTCGATGTAGTGGACGATGCGCCCGACCGTGGCAACGGCCATGGGTCCCTCCTCGGGGTACGGGGTAGCAGAAAGGCCCGCACGGAGGCGGGCCGATGGGCGATACAGGTCGGGCGCAGGGTTACCCCCAGAGGCCCTCGATGAGGATCAAGCGGTAGTCGAAGATCCCTGCGTTGGCAGCGTTGTTGACCCGGTGCTTGATCGTGACGGTCAGGGTCTCCCCGGGCACGAGGCCGCTGAGGTGCTTGCGCAGGTCGAGCGGCTGATTGTTCGACCCGACCGTGATCAGGGCGGCGTTGTCGTTCGGGCTGTAGACCGTGCCCGAGACGGAGCCGACGGCCTGCCACGACGTGATCGTGTTGGATGTCGAGGCGTTGCGCTGCGTCGAGCGGATCTCGACGGCCACCTTCCCGGACGCCGGCACGACAGCCTGCGCGCTGAAAGCGCCGCCGGACGCGTCGGTGTACGCGGTGCTGGTGGTCGATCGGCCGGCGGTGGTGTCCTCGGCCTCGACGGAGCCGACGGTCAGCATGGCGGCGGTGATGATGTCGCCTGCGAGGGCCATGCGGTACCTCCTTACAGGGCGATGCGGGCAGGGTCGGCGACCTGGACGGCGGCGCCAGCGGCGTGCGCCTTCGAGATGCCGTTGACAGCCCGGGTGACGGTGGCGGTCTGGGTGAGCGTCGTCCCGGTGATCGCGGTGACCCGGACGCGCTCGCCGCCGACGAGCAGGTCGAACGGGAAGCGACTCGGGTAGGTGGCGGAGTCGACCCAGCGCGGCCCAGGGGACGAGACGAGTGTGAACGAGGTGGCCGAGGCGGACACGGCGCCGCCGAGGGTGCAGCCGTCCGTAGCGACCCGGCCGAGGACAGCGTCTCCGACGACGCCGACCGTCCAGGGCCCGGCCGGGGTGCACGTGAGGACGACGTCCCACGTGTACTGGTCGACGACCTCGGCGATGCCCTGGACGACCAGATCGATCGGACCGGGCGGCAGCCAGGACGGAGGGTTGGCGATCTGGATGCGGTCGCCGATCTTCAGCGTGAGGTACGCGGGGATCAGGTGCGATGCGGCGTGGAGCATGAGCCGCACCGTGGGGTACCGCGCCTCATCCCACGTGCCGAGGTGCAGCCGCCATCCGGCGATGTGCTCGGTCTGGTGATCGGCACCGAGGTTGAGCGTGACGGATTCGTCGTAGACGCCAACCCCCTGCGGCGGCGGCTGGACGGACAACGGCCCGGTGCTGCGCACGGCACGGCTCGACGAGCCGCCCGAGCGCGAGACGGTGACGTCGTTGCGGGTCCGCTGGTCATCCTCGACCGGTTCGAGCGGCGGGCCGACCTCGCCCTCCACGGTGTAGTCGAGGACGAGCGCCGGCGCCTGGTTGTAGAGGGTGCGGCGGTCGCGGTACACGAGGCTGCTGCTGGCCCGGTCCTCGTACAGAATCCCACCGTCGCAGTCTGCGGCGTCCTGCAGGAGGTCGAGCAGGGAGGCGGGCCGCTGCGGGCCGAGAGGCTCGGAGGCCGCGGGCACGCTGCCGTTGAAGACGGCGAGCGCCACGGTGGCGCTCTCCTCGGCGGCGAGTCGCTCCATGCGGTCGGTGGCCGGCTCGTTGCTGTACCCGTGGTCCGCATCGCGGTAGGCGTTGCCATCGGTTCCGTCCCCGACGGGCAGCACCGACAGGTGACCGACCCGCAGGCCGGAGATGCTGGCGCCGAACTGGGTGTCGACGAGGGCGACCTGCCCGACGCTGCCCGCGACGGACCCGCTGAAGCCGCCGGCCGATCCGCCGATGTTGAACCAGAAGAGGGACCAGTCGACGTTGGCGCCGTTCTGCTCGGCCTCGAACTGGAGCCGCTGCCAGCCGGTGAACACGTCGGAGCCGACACCAACGGTGGCGTTCACGATCTGCGTGCCGTCCGCGGCGAACCCCTGCACGGTGCCGACACCAGTGCGGATCAAGATGCGCCACCGGCGGACCGTCCCGGACGTCGTCCAGGACAGGAACTCGGCATCGGAGGCCGGTGCCGCGTCGACGGCGTAGAGCATGTGCACGGACCACTGCATGGTGCCCGCGGGCGGAGCTGGCACGGTGCCGCGCATCCTCGCCCCGGGCTCGACGGCCGGCAGGGAGGATGAGCCGGCCAAGGTGTCGTCCTGGCCGAACGTCCAGCCGCCGGTGAGCCGTAGCGGCGCCACTCCCTTGATCGGTGAGTACGCCTGCGTGGCTCCCTCGTCGTCTTCGCACGGCCAGTACGCCAGCGGCGAGTGGGAGGGGATGCGGCGGCGGAGCGTGCTGTCGAGCGACTTGCGGCCCTGCCCGAGGCGGCGCAGGATGCCCGCGGCCTCGATGGGCACCCACACGTCCTTGCCCGGCACGTCCCATCGGGCGGGCCACGAGGAGACCTCGCCGACGAACCGCACGTGCCGGTTCGTGATCGCGCTCGTGCCGAGCACTGTCCAGACCTTGCCGGTGCTGTCCGTGAACGAGCCGGCCCCGGGGGTCTGCGTGGTGAAGTTAGGGGCGGCGACGACGCTCCCGCCGATGCCGTTGCGGATCTCGGCGGCGTGAATGCGGCCGGTGGGCTTGGCGAACGTCAGGTTCGTGGCGTCGCCGACCTTCAGCTCGGTCGTCGAGTTGAAGATCGACGTGGTGCCCGCGCCGGTGACGGAGGCGCCGAGCTGCGTCCAGGGGCCGGCGATCGTGGGGGCGGTGTAGAACGTGGCGGTCCAGCCGCCGGCGCCGTTGTTGACGTCGAGGGTGACTCGCCAGGCCATCCGGCGGGAGACCGGCAGAACGGGCATGACGGTGGCGTCGGCCTGGAGCACCGTCGAGCCGTCCGGCGACCACTCCAGGTGGGGTTTCCCGTCCCGACTCTGGACCATCCATGATCGTTGGTTACCGGTCGTTGACCACTTCCCGACGAGGTCGACGGACGGCACGACCCCGGTCGTTCGCCAGTTGTCGAGGGTGGCGTCGACCCGGATGTCGATGTCCCCCGTGACGTCGAGCGCCGCAGCGTCCGGGGTGCGGGCGCCGCTGCCGGTTGCGCCCGTGGTGCTGAGGAAGGACGGGCCGCTGTTGACGGAGACACGGATCGGGGTGTTGCGGCCGATCAGCCCGTAGTACGGGCTGCGGGGGTTGCGCGGCGAGTACTTGCCCGACCGGTTGTTGATCTCCAGCGTGCACTTGGCCGGGTTGGTGCGGACGCTCTCCTCGGAGCGTCCGCACTCGATCCCGATCGGCGACCGGGTGTAGGTGTCGGCCGTGATGTCCGTCCACGTGCCGCCGACCTGGAGCTCGACGAGGACGTCGAGCGGGGTGCTGGGGAACGCCACGGGGTGCCTCCTTACTGCCCGAAGGCGACTTGGACCGACCCGCGGCCCTCGACGCGGACGATCTTCTGGAGCAGGGTGCGGACGGCGGAGTCGGCGCCGGTGGTCTCCAGGCGGACGGTGACGACGCCCGCACCGGCCATCCCGCCGCGGGCAAGCGGCGCGGCGGCGGGGGCGAGTCGCTGGCCGGTGGCGAGGGCGGCCGTGGCGGGCGGGGCCTGGACGAGGGTGGACATGGTGCGGGCGAGCTCGGGCTGTCCGGCCTCGATGCCCTGGACGACACCGGCGGGGATCCAGCGGCCGACCTCGGCGGCCATGACCCGCGAGGGACTCGCGATCCCGAGGGCCTTGGCGATCGGGCCCGGGACGAGGCGGCGGGCCCATCCGGAGAGGGTGGAGCGCAGCCATGGGCCCATGCCCTGGATGCCCTTCCACAGACCGCGGACGACGTCCTGCCCCTTGCCGACGAGCAGGTTCCCGAGGGAGCCGAGCGCGCGGACGATCATGCCGGGGAAGCCCCGCATCCACGAGACAAGTCCCATGGCCTTGCTGGTCACACCGGCCTTGATCTTGTCCCAGTGCTTGATGACGAGACCGACGATCGTCCAGTTCAGGAAGAAGTTCCAGATCTGCTGGCCTGCCCACTTGATCGCGCCCCAGATCGCGGGCCAGATCTTGCTCGTGAACGCAAGGATCTTGTCCCAGTTGGCGATCACGAGGGCGACGAGTGCCACGACGATGGCGATGACCCAGCCGATCGGGCCCATGGCGATGAGCCACTGTGCCGCCATCGTGAGGGCCCACACGACGGCGCGGGTCGCCATCATCGCGAACTGGGCGACGGCGACGGCCCCGGCCCGGACGACGGCGGCGATCCAGGTGCCGATGGACACGAGCGCGGAGCCGACCCAGGAGGCCGCGGTCGTGGCGGCCGAGGCGACCGCGGCAGCGGCGATCCGGGTGTAGGTCATGAGTCCCCAGGCCATCATTCGCGCCCACCCGGCGACGGCCGCGACCGATGCCGAGTTCATGACCGTGGTGGCCACGGTCGCGATCGCGGTGTAGGCCGCGTAGACCCGCTGCGCGGCGGCGACCGTGAGGACCACGGCGGCGAGGCCCGCGAGGGTGTAGGCCAAGCCCTTGGTGAGACCGGTGTTCTCCATGGCGAAGGTGGCGACGACGCCACCGACGGCGCCGAGCTCGACCATGACGGAGCGCTTGAACGCTTCCAAGGCGGCGGCTGGACTGTCGTGCACGGTCTTGGCCATCTTGTCGGCCGCGCCGCCGACTTGGCCGAGCGCGGCGACGGCGGCTGACGGGTCGAGGCTGTACAAGGCCGCGCCGAGGTCCTCGGCCTGGGTGCCGAACAGGGCGACCGCGGCAGCCTCGCGCTTGACGGGGTCCTCCATAGCGCGCAGCTTGTCGAGGGTGAGGTCGAGCGCGGCCGTGGCGGTGGCGCCGCCCGCGCCGATCTTCGCCGCCATGCTGGTGGCGTTCTCGCCGATGGCCTTGAAGCCGTCCGCCGTGGTCTTGGATCCGTCGACCGAGCGGATCGAGAACTCCTTGATCGAGTCCGCGACGATGTCGGCGTCCCTGGCGCCGGCCTTGAGACCCTGGGAGATCAGGCCCATGGCGGTGGCGCCGTCGAGGCCGAACTTCCGCCACTGGGTCCCGTACTCGGTGATCGTGTCGAGCAGGTCATCGGCGCGGTTGGCGCCGGTCTGGAATCCGCGGGTGACGATGTCGAACGCCTCGGTGGCGTTCTTGGCGAGGCCGGTCTTGAGCATCTGGCCGATGGCTGCTGTGACGGGGCCGACCTCTTGGTCAAAGGTGTGGGCGAGCGCGAGCGCCTTCTTGGAAATGCCCTCCAGGCCGCCCTCGACCGCGCTCACGTCGCCGATGTTCTGGTACACGCCCTTGATCGCGGCGTTGACGGTCTCGATGGAGTCGCCCCAGCCCTCCTTGAACACGCCGGCGGAGACCTCGGCGAGGCGAGCGGCCTCGGTCGGGCCCACGCCGAGCTGGGCGGCGAGCTTCGACCCGGCGGCCTCCATGTTCATGTGGGTCATGACGCTGACGCCAAGCGCGGCGGCGAAGCCGGCGCCGATGGTCGCCGCCGCGGTGTTGAACCGCTCGCCCATGGCGGACAGCTCGCCGGTGGCCTTATCGCGGGCGACCAGGTTGAACACGAGGGAGGTGTCCGACACAGGATCACCTCCTCATCTTCTGCTCGGCCTCGTCCTGGGCCGCCTTGTAGGCGTCGAGCCAGTCGAGGAGCGCGTCGGTCTCCTCGACGGTGAGGCCGGCCCAGTCGTCGGGCTTGATCCCGAGCAGGTGGGCGGCGTTGCCCAATTGCCTCAGTCGGCGATCGGCGGCCGGGCTTTTCCCGACTCCTCGGGGTCGTCCTCGGCCTGCTCGATGAGCCGGTCAAACTCCTCCAGCGCGGCGGCGAGCTCCTCGCCGTGGAGGCGCTCGACAGCGCCGTCCCGCATGGTCTGCCACTCCTGCTTCGAGTACTCCAGGCGGAGCTCGTCCCACTCGAAGCCGACGTCCTCCCAGCGCAGCTTGGGGTGGTCGCGGCGCAGGAAGACATACAGCAGCGCCCGGCGGCACAGCGACGAGCCCTTGAGTACAGCCTGGGTGAACTCGGCGTAGGGCATTCCGGTTCTGCGCTCGATGTCCTCGCGTTCGGGCGCGAGCAGGCCGCGCCTGGGGTTGTAGCGCCAGCGGGTCGGCTCGTCCTGGCCTTCGGGGTGGTAGATCAGAAACACGTCGGGGGCTCCTATCGGGTGCGGGTGGCGAGGCGGCGCGCCATGTCCTCCATGGCGCGCTCGACGGCCTCGCGGGCGTTGGGCTCGACGCCTTCCATGGCGTGGTCGAACCAGCGGACCTTGCCGTGCTGGGTGACCCAGGTGTCGGGCCGGCCGTAGACGAGGTGGCGCCAGCCGCGAGCGCGGTTGGTGCGCTTGGGGGCGTTGGGGAAGCCGCGGACGTTCTTGGTCTTGAACGCCTTGATCCGGGCACCGCTCCAACTGCCGCCGAGCTTGACCTCGGGCCGGATCTTGCGGGCGATGGAGGAGCGCAGCGCAGGCGAGGTGCCGGGGCCGGCGGAGGCCATGGACATGATCCCGCTCTTGGCCATCGCGGCGGCCGGTAGCAGGGAGGTGCGCATGTTCTTGGCGAGCTCGCGGCGGAGCTCCTTGCCGTCCTCCTCGGCGCGGATCGCGCGGGTGAGCGCGTCCAGGCCCTCGCGCGCATCGACGCCGAGCTCGAACGGCAGGCCGCCGGCGGGCATCAGGCCGTGGCGCGCAGGACGGCGCCGGAGGTGGGGAAGCTGACACCCGAGGTGGCCTCGTCGCCGACGCTGCCCTCGATGGGCTTCCACTCCTTCACCAGGACGGAGCCGGTGTACTTCGGGTTGGAGGCGGAGACGACGGCGTTGGTCGGGCGGACCTCGAAGGGGACGACCGTGCCGAGCAGGGGCCAGATGATGGAATCGATGCGGGTGGCGGCGTAGTCCTGGAGGAACTCGCAGCCGAGCTCACCGGACTTGAGTCCGCCGAGCAGCACCTTCCACCCGGCCGCGGCATAGGTCGTGACGTCCTTCTCCTCGACCTCGACCGCGAGTTCGGCCTTGCGGGCGTACTCGGACAGGTCGACGCCGGCGAGAGCGACGTACTCGGAGGTCAGGACCATCATGGGCATGGGCGATCACCTGATTCCCAGGGAGAGAGCGAACAGGAAAGAGGGCGACGTCCCGGAGACGGTCCAGGTGGCCCGGTAGTAGGTGTCCGTGATGGCCGTGCCGTCCGTGCGCAGGATCTGCCCCCCGGCCGCGGTCGCGGCGGCGAACGTGAGGCGCGACGTGGGCGAGGCCATGCCGGCGGCGTCGTCCGACTGGACAGAGACCGTGAGGGACGGGGTCGTCCCGGCCGCGGACAGCACGTGCAGCGCGGCGTAGAGCCGGGCCCCGGCGGGAACGGCGCCGAGCTGCACGGCGGTGCCGGAGCCGGAAGCGGTGCGGGCGGTGCCGGGCGGGTGGGCGATCTGCCCGCGTACCAGCGGCCAGGAGCTCTTGGCTGTGCCGCTCCAGGGCGCCACCTCGCCGACGGCGTCCAGGAGTTTGTAGTCGGCGCGCAGGGCGTTGGTGAGGTAGGCGAGGGCGCCGACGGTGGAGTCGCCGGGGCAGACGGTCCACGGGCCGACGCCGCCGAGCTGGGCCCATGAGGCGTCGTCGACCTTGGACGGGTCGCCGGCCTCCCACTGACCCTCACCGGAGATCTCCGCCGACCCGAGGCCGCCGATGACCTCTTTCCACCCCTGCGACCGGTAGTTGGTGGTCTCCTTCACCTCATGCCCGGCAGAGACTTCGATCTTGTTGGAGTGGCCGGAAAGGTCGGCGGCGACGGCGAAGAGGCGGCAGTCGGTGAGGACTTGCTTGCTCACGGGGCCCCCTTCCCGATGATGCGGATCATGAGCTCGGCCCCGACGTACTGCGTGCCTTGGTGCTCGTACCAGCGGTAGCCCTGGATCCGGGTCACGCGCAGGTCGTCGGCCAGGCCGCCGAGGGCGTACTCGCCCGGGGCGCCGCGGGCCGCCTCGATGGCCTCCTTCAGGGAGGTGGGACCGGACCCTTCGAGCAGGGCGTCAAGGAGCTCCTGGGCGGCGCGGTCGTCGGCACGGCCGACGAGGACGCGGCACGTGAGGGTCGCCTCGTCGAGGGCGCGCCTCATGGCCTTGTCGAACTCCATGTCGTACTCCGCGCAGAAGAAGTGCGGGGCGCTGACGGCGTCCGGCACATACGCGGTGCACGTGAGCGCAAGCGTCCCGGCCGGCATGGTGACGGCGCGGGCGGCGTCGGCGACGGCGGCCCGGATGGCGGACATGCGCATGCGGGCCTCCTACTCCTCGGTCTTGCGCCGCTTACTGGCGGGCGGGGCCGGGGGCGGGTCGGCGAGCGTGGGCTCGGCCGGGTCGGCGGCGCCGTACCGGATGAGCTGCTCGGCCTCGTCGTCGGGGACGTCGAGGGTGGTGCCCTTGTCGGGCCAGGGGGCTCCGTGGCGGGAGCCGGGCAGCGTGACCCGCATACGGATTCGCATGGTGTTCCTCCTCTCCCGCGTCAGCCGAAGCCGGGCAGGACAAAGGGTTCGATGAGGTTCCAGACGTCGGGGTCGCGGCGGGACAGCCGGACGACGCCCCACTCCGCGGAGCCGGTGACTCCCTCGGGGGAGTCCTTGCGGCGGTAGAGGCGGGTGGCCTGGATCAACGCGGCCTCGGTGATGTCGTCGGGGACGGCCGGCCAGCCGTGGCGGGCGGTGACCCGCACGCGGATGGTGGCCGTGCCCCAGCCGCCGACTGCGCGCAGGAGGCCGGTGATGGGGCGGCCGTCGGCGATCGCGTTGTCGGGACTGGTCTCGTAGCCGGTGACCGGGGCGTAGGTGCCGCCCGAGCCTGTCTCGACGAGCAGGCCGGTGGCGCTGCCGATGTCGTCGACGAGGAGGAGAGCTCCGTCGTCACGGCGGGCGACGCGGCCGGCGGTGGAGTAGGTGCGGGTGGTGGGCTCGGTGTCGAGCCAGAACCGCCGCCCGGTCGCCCGCTCGATGCCTCGGGAGGCGGCGGCGAGCGCGGCCTGGAGGAGGTCGTCGGCGGTGGTGTCGGCGGCGGCGATGTTGAGCCGCCGTTTCAGGGCGGCGACGGTGCCATAGACCTCGGCCATCAGGTCTGGTCAGCGGCCGGCTGCTGGCGGCCCTGGGGCTTGCCGTCGCCCTGGGCCTGCTCGCCGGACGTCGCGGCGGGCTTCTGCTGGCCGCTCTTGCCGCGGGCCGGGGGCTTGTAGCCGCGGAGCTTGAGCTGCTCGTCGACCTGGGCGACGCGCTCGTCGAGGCCGCGCTGGGCCAAGCCCTCGCGCTCGCGCAGGAGCGCGGCGATCATCGTGTCTTCGGTCAGCGGCTCGTCGCTCATGGGGTCCTCCGTGAGGTGGGGGTGAAGCACCACGGCCCGCCTCGGCGTGGAGGCGGGCCGTGGTGGAGATGGGGGTTGATCAGGCGCCGGTGAAGGTCGGCGTGATGAGGCCGGTGCCCGCGATCTTCCGGGCGTGCGGCTGCCGCTGGAAGGTGAACGCGTAGTAGCCGTAGACCACGAGCAGGACGCCAAGGTTGGCGGCCTTGGCCTGCTCGGCACGGATGTAGACCGGGGCGTCGGGGTCCTCCCACAGGTGGCATTCCTGCCGGTCCACGAGGTAGATCTCGTCCTCGTTGGTGCCCGCTCCCAGGTTGGTCGCGATGTTGTTGTCGACGATGACCGGGGTGCCGTTGGGGAGGATGCCGCGCACGCCGCGCCCGTACGCCTCGGCGTAGTTGGCGCCGAGGGTCTGGGCGACGACGCCCGGCTGAGTGATCAGCGGGTACGAGGTGCCCATCGCGTTCTGCATCCAGTACCACCTACGGCTGTGCATGATCGCGAGGTTGTCGCCGGACGCCTGGTCGAGCAGCGCCGCCTCCACGCCGGACAGCCCTTCGATGACCTTCGGGTACAGCTCGGCGGTGGTCGGGCTGGCATCGGTGTAGGAGACGGCCGTCGCGACGTTGGTCAGGCCCACGGTGGCGGCGTTCAGCAGGGTGTTGTCCAGGCGGCTGCCGTAGGCGCGGAAGAGGTCGTCGAGGATGACGTTCTCGACGCCGGCGCCGCGCTCGATGGACTGCCGTGAGGCGGTCTGCTGGCCGGCCGCGGTGCGGACCGGGACGGACAGGGCGGTGTCGTCCATGTCCTGCTCGGCGACGGCGCCGTTCTCCGCCGACTGATTGTCCACGGACGAGCCGGTCGTGACGCGGGAGATCTCCACGGTCATGCCCTGCGCCGGCAGCGTGTGCGGGCGGCACGCGTCGGCGAACGGCCGGTTGGCTCGGGCCAGCGGCGCGTACATGTCGGTCAGGTACTGCGGGATGACCAGGCCGGCGAAGGCGCCGGTACCGACCGCCCGGGTCTCGCGGATCCGGTTGCCGCGCTCGGTGCGCTCCTCCTGCATGTGGCGGGCGAGGCGGGCCTGGGCCTCGTAGTCGCCCATGAAGGCGCCCAGGACGTCGCCCTGGAATCCGGCGCCGCGGCGGTCCTGGTCCGGCCGGTACGTCCGCTCTTCCTGGCCCACGCGGTGGACCTGGTCGTAAGCGGGCGCCCGGGTGGCTGCTGGCGCGGAGCGGGCGGCCAGGGCGGCGATCTCTGCCTCGCGGGCCTGCTCGGCGAGCAGCTTGTCGAGGGCCTCCTGGCGGCGGGTGACCTCGGCGTCGGCGGCGTCGCGGGTGGCGACCCGTGCGGTGACTGCCTCCTCGGTCAGGGTCGGATCGGAGCGCAGTGCCATGAGGGCGTCCTGCTCCTGCTGGCGGGCGGTGATCGCCGTCGAAAGCGCGGTGCGCGCCTGGGCGATCAGGTCGTCGAGCGTCATGCTCGTCTCCTTGGTCGTGGGATTCCAGACGCCCCGGTCCAGACAGACGGCCACCCGAGGCGACGGCGCCGGGTGGGCTCGTGCGCGTGAGCGCAGGGCTTGTGCTCCCGCCGGGCGGCGGGAAGTTCGTGGGTCAGCGGGCGAGGGCGAGCTCCAGGAGCGCGCGGGCCCTGCTGCTCGTCGGTGCGGCCTCGCGGGCGAGGCCGGCGCCGACGGTGTGAGGGTTGGCGCCGTAGCCGACGATGGCGACGTCGCCGCGGTGGATGTCGAAGCGGTTGATCCGGTACTCGGTGTAGTCCGGGGACCACTGGCCCGATTCGATGCGGAACGCGAACGACATCTCGTCGATCAAGCCGGACCTGAGCTTGGGCGCGATGTACGCGACGTCGTAGTCGGCGGGGTCGAGGGCCGGGGCGTGGACGGACAGGCCGCGCTCGTCCTCGGTGAGGATGAGGCTGCCGTTCGTCGTGCGGGCGAGGCGGCGCAGTTGGTCGTGGCCGAGGACGAGCGGCACGTCGAGGTCGGCGCGGGCGAGGGACTCGGCGCCGGCCCCGGCCGAGACGATCTCGGTGTACGGGCCGTAGTAGTCCCACATCTCGTATGCCTGCTCGTACACGGAGGCGTGTCCCCGGAAGTCGAGCAGGCCGGCGCCGTCGTCGGCCGCCCGGACCTCGAGGCCGGACAGCGCCGCGCGGACGGTGGCGCGGGTGCCGGGCTGAGCGGCGCTGCGGCGCTGGGACGGGCGGTCGGCGCGCTGCCGTACGTGCTGGGCTCGGGCCGCCGCAGCTTCGGCGAGCGTGGTGTCGGTCATGGCGTAGCTCCCGGGGCTGGAGTCGGAGGGACGGCGGCGCGGCTGCCGAACAGCCGGTCGAACTGCTCGTAATCGCTGGGCGTGAGCGGCGGCCGGTCCTGGAGCGCGCGGGCCTCGTCGGGCGTGAGCGTGCGGGCGTCGATCTCCGAGCGGATCGTGCGGGCGCGGGCCTCGGGGTCCATGCGGAGCATCGCGTCGGAGTTGAGCTTGACGAACCGGGGCCCAGAGACGAGGCCGTAGGTGAACGCTTCTTCTCTACGCGCTACGGCCGGCCCGAGATTCATGATCAGGAACTGGAGGTTGCGCTGCGTGATGCTGGCGTAGGTGATGCTGCTGCCGGAGACGGCGGCGTCGATCATGTCGCCGGGGCAGCCGAAGAACCGGGCGACCTCCACGTTCCCGAACTCGCGCGCCTCCAGGAACGCGGACTGGCTGGCGACGGCCTGGATGGGCTTGTACTCCCAGTCCATGCCGTGCACGAACAAGTCGCCGTTGCTGACGCTGGCGTTGAACGACTCCTTGGCCACGCGGGCCTGCTCGGGGTTGATCGTCTTGGCGGTGTTCTTCAGTGTGGCCAGGGGGACGGCGCCGCCGGCGAACCAATCGCGGGCGAAGCGCTGGGCGGTCAGGGACTCTTCGAGCGTCCACGCCGCGTACGCCACGGGCGAGAGGCCGAGGGGGACACCGGCCACGGTGTACTGCTTCTCGTGCCAGACCTCCCACGGCTCGTACTCCTGGCCGCCGATCACGTACTTCGTGATCTCCGAGCCGCGCACGCGGACGGTGACGTCGGCCAGGGGGACGAGATCGATGCGCGCGGGCAGGCCGCGGCCGTCCGGCCCGATCACCCCGGACCGCTCGGAGATGATCCCGAACGCGTTGCCCGCGCGGTCGAGGTCGACCTGGGTCGAGTACAGCCACTCACGGATGCGGACCTGGGGCCCGCCCGGGGCGACGAGCACCGGGGGCTTCGCGACCTCGACCTGAATCCCGCCCACGCGCCGGTAGACGTCCACGGGGAAGGACGACACGAGGTCGGCCCGGAGCCGAAGGCAGGCCCACACGGCGGAGTGCCGCATGGCCGACTCGTTGGTGACCGGCACCGTACTGCCGCCGCGGGCATGCCGGGCCGCGGCGAGCAGCTCCTCGGGACTGGTCAACTGCGCGTCCCTCGTCGCGAAGAGGCCGCGCATCCGCTGCCATACGCCCATGTGGACCTCCTCACCCAAAGCTGTCGGCGATGTCGTAGTCGTCAAGGACGGCCGGCCCGCGGGCCAGTAGTGCCCATCGGGCCTCGGTGACGGCGACGAGTGGGGCGACGTCGACGAGGGATGCGGTGCGGTCGAGGACCCACGCGTCGCCGACGCGGCGCGTGCGGGCGCCGTTGACAGCGGCGGTGAGCGGGGCCTGCTCGATGTGCCGGACGGTGCCCTGCCTCATCGCGTCGGCGAGCTGCCCGCACGCCTCGACCATGTCGCCCGAGCGCATCACGACGAGGTGCCCGCGGTGCGGGTGCTCCTTGTCCTCGGGCGCGGTGATGCCGGCGGCGACCAGGTCGTCGATGAGCGAGGCCGCGGGCGCGCCGGTCGAGGCGACCGCAACGACGAGCGGGCGCCACAGGGCGGCGAGGCGGGCGACCGCGGCGACGACCCAGTCCGTACCGGCCCGGCGGTCGAGCAGCTCCAGGTGCACGGTGCCGTCCGGGCGCCGGATCGCCGCGCCGATGCTGGCGTAGCGCCGGTCCTTCGAGACGTCGAGCGCGAGCGCCACCTCGTCGGCGGCCGGCCGGGACTGCTCGTCGGCGAGCTGCGGCCACGCGTCCTTCGGGACGTTGGGGTCGGCCGGCGGTGTCGACTTCCTCGTCCGGTTCAGGTACGCGCGGTCGAACTCGGCCGGGTCGAGCTTCTCCAGCTCGGCCCGGATCGTGTCCTCGGTGACCGTGTGCCCGAGCGCGGGCAGCGTTGCGTACCAGGTGGCCGGGTCGTCCCGGGGCATGTCGTCGGGGGCGAACCACTCGAAGTACGCCGCGCGCGGCCGGGGAGCGGCCGGGTCCTCGGCGAGCGCTTCCCACAGGGCCTCGATGAGCTCGCGGCCCTTGGCTCGCTTCTTGTTCAGCCACACGGACTTCTCTGTGCCGCCCGCGCTCGCCCACCAAAGCTGAGCCATGGCCCGGGTGAGCATGGCCGGGCTGAACGCCTGCTCCAGGCGGTCGTCCTCGTGGGCGAAAGCTTCGTCGATGAATCCGAGGTCGAGCGGCGGGCCGTGGCCAGCCTTCTCCGTGTTGGCGGTGATGCCCATACGGCTGCGGGTCGGCGTCCAGAGGATGGCCTCGTTGCCGTTGGACTTCCGGATCCGGGCGCGCCTGGCCAGCGGTGAGCCGGAAATCTTCTCCCAGAACTCATCCTCCCACCTCTGCCTCGCCATACCTCGGGTCTGGGCCGCGTAGATGATGTTCTGTCGCGGGAACGCGAGGGCGCGGTGGACCTGGGCACCGAGGGTGAGCTCGGTCTTGCCCTGCTGCCGGGAGACGCTGAGGCCGACCTCGCGGTGCACGAACACGCCCGTGGCCGGGTCGATTTCGAGGGCGACGTCGGTGACGTACTTCTGCCAGGGCATCGGCGGGGCGCCGAGCGCCGTCATGACCTTCCACAGCTTCGGGCCGAGGCTGGGGAAGTTCGGGTTGCGCGGGGTGCCCCAGCGCGGCGGGCAGGTCAGGCCGTACCGATCGAGCAGGTCCTCGGCGAAGGAGGCCGGCGGCGCCCAAGTCTCAGACGACTCCGAGGTCATCGAGGCCGTCGTCATCGTCCTCATCCGTCGCCCGTCCCTCCAGCAGCACGGCGACGGTCGCCCGGAGTTCGCGTGCCAACTGCGGCAGGAGCCGCGGGTCGGCAGGGACCTGGACCGGTGTGCCGCACTCGTCGCACTCGACTGGCGCGTGACCGTCGATCTGTCGGGCCAGCCGCATCGCGGTCGCGGCCAGCGTCGGCTCCATGCCGATGAGGTCACCGAGCTGCTCGATGTCGTCGGCGAGCGCCGAGCTCACGGGACCCGCCTCGTCGGCGAGCGCGGTGGGCGCGGGCGAGGGGACGGCGGCCGGGGCGGTCTCAGTCGCGGGCAGGAGCGCGGCCGGGGCGACGCCGAGCGCGGCGGCGAGCGCGACGAGGTCGTCGGCGTCGACCCGCCTCGTCGCGGCCTCGACACGGGACAGGACCGGCTGAGACATCGGCCGGCCCTCGGCGGCCAGACGGGCGCCGAGGGTCTCCTGATCCCACCCGCGGGCCTCGCGGAGCCGGGTCACGGCCTGGCCCAGGTGGACCCCGGCGGGTCCGATCTCCAGGGGGCGCGCAGCCATGGGACACCTCCCGACGCTGGGGCTCAGCAATCGCATATGGGCTGGTCAGGGCCGGGGGGAGAAAAATAAAAGCTGGGCGCGGGGCTGGGGAGCGGCGTTGGCTAAAAGTTCAGGCGCCGTAGGTCACGGGCCCGCGTACCAGTCGCGTGACGTGCGGAAGGTCGAGGCCGGGCTCATGGCGCGGTCGCCCTTCTCGCCGTTGCACTTCCGCCCGCAGGTCGGGCAGCCGTTCACGCCGTGCGCGGGCAGCCAGTTGTCCCGGTCGGTGGGGTCGGCGCCGGCCGAGACAGGGACGACGTGGTCGACGGTGTCGGCGGCGGCGTGCCCGCAGATGTGGCACACGTCGTTGTCGGCGAGGAAGCGGGCGCGGGCCTTGCGGTAGCCGTACTCGGTGAGGTCGGTCCGCTTGGCCATGGCCCACCTCCAGGGACGAGGAAGGCCCGTCCGCTATGGGGGAACGGACGGGCCGGGCCGGAGGGTCAGGCGCAGAGGGTCGCCTGGAGCGCGGCGTTGATCGCGAGGGCCTCGGTGTCGCTCACCTGGTGCTCGCTGGTGGAGAACCGCTGCTTGGCGGTCGACTGGGCGTCGCCTCCGCCGGTGATGGTGGAGCACTGGTTCCGGGCGTTGGAGATGGCCTTGTCCTCGTCGGCGACGAGTGCGGGATGCACGGCCTTGAGGGCGGCCAGGAGCGCGGTGCGCTCGGCACCCTCGGGCTTGGCTGGCAGGCCGCCGGGGTTCTTGCTCGCGGTGGTGGAGGGGGCGGGCTGGGTGGTCGGGGCGGTGGGCTTCTCGGGGGCCGGCTCGTCGCTGCTACCGCACGCGGTGAGGGCAAGGGCGAGTGCGGCGACGGCCGTGAGGCTGGTGATGTTCCTGCGCATTGGCCCAGCGTCGCCGAACGGAGCGACGGCGCGGAGGCGGTTGATCGTCCTGTGACCTAGCTGGACTGGGTGATGCCGACGAGGCGCAGCGCGCGGGCGCGAGTGGCGGCCTCGGCGCGGGCGACGTCGGCGTGTGCGTACAGGGGGTGGCCGCGCTCGTCGAGACCGGTGGGGGTGAGGTGGCCGCGGCTGGCCCATGAGCGGATGGTGGCCGGGGTGACGGCGGCGGCGCCGGCCGACATGATGCGGCGCCACCGGGTGGCGTGCTCAGCGGCCTCGGCAGCGGTGTACAGGGCGCCCACGATCACCTCCGGAAACGCGACGGCCCCGCCGAGGCGGGGCCGAAGGGGACTATGGGCACACGTGTGCTGCTGGCACCAGTGTTGCGCTAAGTGGCGATCATGTCCAGCCGCTTACTTGCTGCGGTCGTCCGAGGCGGGGCGGTGGGGCTCCAGGGTGTACTGCCCGATGCGGGGCGTGGCGTCCGGCGGGTAGACGCCGTCCTGCCAGGCTCGACGGTAGACGGACGCCAGGAAGCCGATGGCGAACCTCGCGGCCACCTCGGGGCGGTCCCCGGTGCGGGTGAGGACGGCGAGGTCGTCGATGAGTTGGGCGTCGGCGGCCAGGATGAGGGACATGGGCGCCATCGTCTTGGGACGCTGGGACGGTGTCCCGGCGGCCGGTGTGGGCGGGGTGGCGGCTGTCTCGGTGTCCCGTGGGACGGGCATGTTCGGTGTCCCTTCGATGTGGTCAGGGGCGGGCGGCGTGTCCCCTTCGATGGCGTCTATGTCCCGCTGCACGGTGCTGCGGCCGACGCCGAGCTCTCGGGCGATGTCCCGGATCGACTTCTTGTCCCGCCGCAGTTGGGCCACCTGGAGACGGCGGCGGGCGATCCGGTCGGTCGGGGCCGGGACGGTGCTCACGATGCCTCCTGGGTGAGCTCGCGGGCCGTCATGAGGATGCCGATGCGGACGAGGGCGGGCATGACGGCGGCACGGTGCTCGTCGTACTCGGTCGGGGTCAGGAGCAGCCCGCACGTCTCGCAGTCCACGTACGCCTGCCAGTCGGTGTGCCCGAGACCGAAGGCGGCGCAGGACGGGCAGGGGGCGTCCAGGGCGCGGCGGCGGGGCTCGGTGCTCGTGATGGCCCGGATGCGGCGGACGACGTCGGCGAGCTCGGCGTGGAGGAGAGCGACCCAGGCGGAGCGGACGATGTGGTCGAGGTGGCGGGCGAGGTAGTCGGCGTAGGGGGCGCGGGGGGTCATGGGCGGGAGGTCGTGCCCGAGGTCCTCGGCGAGCTGGTCGGCCCAGGCGTACAGGATCGCGTGCACGGGCGCAGGGCCGGTCTGGTCGCGGGCGCTGTCCCGTACGGGGCCGGGCGCGGCGGGCCCGAGCAGGGTGAGGACGTCGCCGCGGACGGGGAGCGGGGAGTGGGCGCGGCCGGCGCCGCCGTACCCCTGCGCGGGGCGTGCGCCGAGCTCCAGGGACGCGGCGAGCAGCACGAGCTGGCGGGGAATCTCGGCCAGCCAGCCGCGCAGCCGGTCGCCGCAGCGGGCGCAGGCGGTGCGGGGGGCGTCGGAGGGGTGGGTGCAGATCAGGCAAAGGCTCATGCGTGCTCCAGGTGCGAGCTGAGGAGGGCCCGGAGGGCGATCGCGTGGGTGTCTTCGGCGTACGGGTCGCCGTGGCGGATGCGGGCTGCGCCGTCGAGGTCGTCGCACCAGGCGAGGACGGCGTCGACGGCGGCCTTGGCGCGGTCGCGCTCGGCGACGAGGCGGCGGACCGCTTCGGGGACGTCGGGCCAGGTCGGCGCACCGCAGGCGCGGCGGGCGGCGGCGAGGTACCCGGCGAGGCGCTCAACGTCCCCGGGGCTGGTCTCGGGCAAGGGGGCGCTCCTGGTGGTCAGGGTCGGTCGGGGCGTGCGGTGGTACGGCTCCCGCCGGCGGTCTGCCGGAGGGCGGCGCGGGTGCGGCGGATGGCCGTGCGCTGGTTCGGGGTGGTGCCGCCCCACACGCCCGGCTCGCCGTGCTCGATGGCCCACTCCAGGCAGGGCTTGCGGACCTCGCAGGCGGTGCAGATCCGCCGGGCGGCGGCGGTCGAGGTACCCGGCTCGGGCCAGAAGAGCTCGGGGTCGACCTGGCGGCAGAGACCGAACTCGCGCCACCCGCCGCCTTCTTCGGGCGGGACGGTCACCGCGGCTGCGGGGGTGTCGGTCGTGCTCATCGCTGCTGCCCCCGCCACGGGGCCGGCCGCACGCCGCTGCGGTGCCGGGTGCCGGTCCGGCGCAGCGGCCGGGGCCGCGTGCAGGTGGCGGCGTGGGGCATCGCGCGCCACTCGGCGTGCTCCAGGGTGGGGCGCTCGGCGGTGAGGACGCGGACGCGGAGGCGGCCGGTGCCGTCGGTGTAGGCACCGAGGTTGCCGGTGTCGTCGGGGGCGGCGTCGAGGGCCTGCCTGCGGCCTGCGGCGGTGACGGCCCAGCGGATGGGCTGGCCGCACGACGGGCAGGGCGTCGAGCCGTGAGGCGTGGTCATCAGGTCTCCGAGGTCTGGGTGTGGTGGGTCAGCCGGTGGCGCGGTCGCGGGCGGCGGCCTCGATGCAGTCGCGGCAGCGGCCGGGGGCAGCGGCCCGGTACTTGCGACCGCAGTCACAGGTCCGCTGCGGCGCGAACGGGTCCGGCTCGGCCTGAGGGGGCCGTGCGGCGTCGCGGGGGCTGGGAAGGGCCCCGGAGGCCGGGGGCAGCGAGATCATGAACGCGCCCTGTACCGGCCCGGGGGTACTGGGCTTCTGGGCGCGGCGCTCGCAGCCGGTGCACAGGATGCGGTCGAGCCGGATGACCGGCTGGCCGCAGCCGGCGGCGCAGCGGCGGTGCTTCTCCGACTGCTCGAAGCGCGCTTCCTCTCTCGCGCGCCCGCGCCCGTCCTGTGGCTGAGGTACTACCTCAGCCACCTCATGGGGTAGTTCATGGGTACTTCCTGGGTGGTCGGGGCACTGTCCCCCGACCCCCTCGGGGCACTGTCCCCCGACCTGGGTAGGGGCACTGTCCCCCGACCCGTCTCCGTCCGACCTCGGGGCACTGTCCCCCGAGGTGGACCGATCGGAGGTCGGGGCACTGTCCCCCGAGGTGTCATCGTCAGGGGTCGGGGCACTGTCCCCCGACCCTCGGGCGGCAGCGGCGGCCTTGCGGGCAGCGGCGGCGGCGCGCTGCTCCTTCTTCTTCTGCTGCGCGATCCACACGATGCCGGCGGCGCGCTCCCAGTCCGGGTTGGGGCACAGCAGCAGGGCGTACATGACGGCGCGCCCCCGGGTCCGGCCCTTCCCGTGACCGTCCTCGACGATGGCGACGACTCCCGCAGCGACCGCAGCGGTCAGGTAGGTGCGGACGTCCTTCTGGTCGCTGCGGCACGCCTTGGCGATCTGCTGGATCGTGATGGCCGCTCCGTCGCGCTCGTAGCGCAGGCGGCCATCGGCGGACGCGAGGGCGCGCAGGGCGTACAGCGTCGTAAGGAAGCCGCCGGTGAGCGGCCGGGGCAACACGCTCGCCCACTGGCGGGCGAGAGCGTTGCCGAACGCGTGCGCGACGCTGCCCGTCCTGGGGGGCTGCTCGACGTCCACGGGGTGCCTCTCGGTTGGTACGGGTGGGACCGGGCGGGCCGGGGGGCAGGGCCCCGGCCGGGGCCGGTCAGGCCGGGTGGTCCTCACGGAGGCGGCGCAGGATCGGGCCGGGGATCGCGAGCTGGACGGTGGCGACGTTCCAGCGGCGGCTGCGGGCGTCACGGCGGATCCAGCCGCGCTGCTCCAGGATGTTGAGCGAGACGACGACCTGCCCGGGGTGCAGCGCGGTCTCCTCGACGAGGCCGCCGAGGCGGGGCTGCGCCTCGTCCGGGATGCGGCCGGTGGCCCAGTCCGCGTGTGAGGCGAGCGTGAGGGCGACCAGCTTCGTGGTGCGGATGAGCCGGGCCCCGGTGATGCCACGCTCGTAGAGGGAGCGGAACGGGGCGTCGTTCTCGGGGTCGTGCGGGCCGGGGGCGATGAGGGGGTGGGCCTGGCGGCGAAAGACGTCGGCGGGGGTGGGGATGGTGCTCACGGCTACTCCAGGTCGGTCGGGTGCGGGTCGGGGGTGGTGGCGAAGAGGTAGGCGCCGGGCGGCCAGCCGGGGCCGGGGGGGACCTCGGGGCGGCCGGCGAGGGCGGCTGGGGTGTGGCGGTCGCAGCACCAGCCGGTGACGTAGAGGCGGGCGCGCTTGAGTCCGTGGGGCCCGAGGCGACCGCACGGCGGAGGCCGGCGCCTCACGGGCGCGGGCGGACGGTGCCGCAGTGGTTGCACTCGACGCGGCCGGGACCGGCCGGGTAGTGCGGCGTCTGGAGGTGGCCGCAGCGCGGGGTGTGGCAGGCCAGCCACACGTAGCGGCGCGGGGGCGGGACGTGAGGAACGGGGCGCGGCCGAGGCGCGATGAGGCGGCGCAGGGCCCGCCCGGCGGCGATCGTCGCGCACACGGCGGCGAGGGTCGTGGTGGCGGCCCCGGCGAGCAGCAGGACGAGGACGGCCAGGCCGAGAAAGTCACGCACGGCTGTCTCCGATCGCCCGGACCTCGGCGAGGGCCCGGCCGTACGCCTGGCACGGGCCGGGGCAGTACCAGCGGGCGGGCTCCCGCGATCCGGGCCACTCGACGCGGACCATGCGGGCGGCCGGCTGCGGCACGGCCGCGAGGTCGCCGCAGCCGCTCACCGTGCAGTCCCGGCCGGTCGGCACCGTGCGGGGCGCCGTCGGCGTGCCGGTCTCGCCACGGTTCCAGCGTCGACGTGCCTCGGCCGCCTTGCGGGCCTGAGCGGCGTGTGCGTCACGACACTGCTGGCAGTACGGGACGCCGAGCTTCCTGTGCTGGACGTAGCCGCGGGGCTCGCCGTGCGCGATGCCGTCCTCGACGACGGCCGGGGCGCTCACTCGTCCGCCTCGGCGTCGTACGCCGTAGCGACGGACAGCGGGGTGACGACGTAGCCGGTGACGGTCTCGTCTGGGCCGTCCTCGTCGCCGCCCGGGCCGACCACGACCAGGTCCTCGGGGGAGTCGGGCCCGCCGTGGTCCGGGACCCAGCCGAGCGAGCCGCCGGAGATGTCCCGGCGGAGCAGCTCCTCGCAGTGCGCCCGGGCGGCGGCGCGGTTGGTGTAGAGGCCGAGCGGGATGGCGTCGTGCTGCGCCCGGTACACGGTGAGCTCGGCGTCCGACCGGGGGGTGAGGATCGGCAGGAGCGTGGCGAGGGTCGCGTGCACCTGAGCGGCGGTCAGGTCCGCGCTCCGGTGGGCGAGCCGCTCGTCAGTGCTGAGCCGAGCCTTCCACCCGGTGTCGGCGTCCATCCACGTGTCGGCCCTGGCGAGCAGCTCCTCGGCGCGGGCGTGGTGCTCGTGCGGGGTCATCCGTACATCTCCGTCTCGTCGTCTTCGGTCTCTCGCTGCTCGCAGTCGGGGCACCCGCAGTTCGTCCAGGAGCCATCGATCAGCTCGGCGAAGCAGTCGTCGGGGTCGGCGTCGGGGATGTCGAGGGGCGCGCCGGCCTCGTCGACGGCCGGGGCGTAGAGCGGCGCGCGCCGCACGACGGACCCCTCCTTGCCGCAGGCGCGGTGCAGGCAGCGAGTCGACGTACCGCCGTGCTCCCGCCACCACTCGCCGCCGCAGGACGGACAGGCCATGAGTGCCTGGGTGTTGATGTCGTGCGGGCAGCCGCAGGCGTCGCGAGCGCCGCCGCACAGGGCGTTGGTGCAGAAGTCGCTCGGGTCGGTAGCCATCAGGGACGCTCCCGCCGCCACTCGATGGCCATGTAGCGCGACCCGTCGCGTGTCCTGGTCGTGTCGACCTGCACGTTGATCTCGCACGGCATGACGTGGCCGGGGAAGTGCGCGTACTCCATGCGCTCGGTGCCGCGCGGGAGCGGGACGTGGACCATGTCGGGCAGCCAGCCGCCGAGCTGCCGGTAGCTGGTGCCGTAGTAGTCGGGTTCCAGGTCGCGGAGCGTCGCGTCGAGGAGCTGCACCGGACCGTGCACGGCGAACTGAACCTCGGCACGGCGGGCCAGACCGGGCGCCGGCGCGGGGGTGAGCTCGCCGCACGGCGCGGTGCCCTTCCCCTGCCCGACCTCGGCCAGCAGTACGTCCCGCTCGGCCAGGAGGTCACGAACGTCCTGGTCGAGCTGTTCGGTGGTGCGGTACTCGGTCTGGCCCGCGCGGATCTCCGCGAGGCGCCGCTCGGTGAGTCGCCCAGTCATCGGCGATCACCCGCCGTTCGCCGGTCGGAGCGCGTGAGGGCGTAGCGAACGGCGAGGACTCCGAGGACCCAGATGAGGGCGCAGGCGGCGGGGATCACTGGGCACCCGCCTTGGTCAGGTCGACCACAGGCGTGAGCTCGCCGACGAGCTCGACGAGCTCGGACTCGCGGGCACGCACCCAGCGGGCGCAGGTCTCGGGGTCGACGCCGTCGAGCACGTACATCTGCTCGCCGGTCGGCGTGCGGCCGGCCGGACGCCAGCGGGAGCCGTCCGCTGCGCGGACAAGTGCGGAGGATTCGGGCGGGAGATGGGTAGGGTGAGTCACGGTTCCTCGATTCGTGGGTGAGGGCCGTTGGGGCCCGAGGCCAGGCCCGGCCTCGGGCCCCGTACCTTCAGGCCGCGGACTTGCGGCGGCGAGGGGTGCGAGGGGTCAGAACGGCGACGGGAGCCGGGTCGGCGGCGTAGCGCTCGGTAGCCGTCGATCGGGTAGACGTCGAGGTCTGAGGGGTGGGAGACGCGGCGATTTCGAATTGCCGGAGGATCTCCGCGTGGTGCTGGTCGGTGAAGCGCCAGGCCCCGGCGATCTTGACTGCCGGGATGTTCTTCTTGCGGGCCTGCTCCTTCAGCCACCACGTGGAGCAACCGAGCGACTCTGCGATCTCCTCGGGCTTGTGCAGGCGCGGGAGACGGCTCATCACGCGGCCCTCGTGCGGGGCCGGCGGCCCTCACGCTCGCGCTGGGCGAGGAAGTCCTCGACGGCGCTGATGCGGGCGACGACCTTCTTGCCGATGCGGAAGGTGGCGGGGCCCTGGCCGAGGGAGCGCCACCGGCGGACCGTCCCGGGGGCGATTCCCAGCCGCGTCGCGATACCGGGACCGGCCGCCGTGTCTTCGATGTAGATCAGTCCGGGCGGCGGGCTCGAACGGGCCATTCCTGGTCACTTCCTCTCTCGTGGATGTCTTCGTGAAACGAATCGTTCTGTTCTGGAGACGATGGAGGCGCGAAAAGGACCAGCACGCCGACGCCCAACGCCTTTGCGATCTCGTGTGCAGCCAGGACGTTGCACGCCGCGCTCCTGCCCGAGACGAGGTGCCCCACCGTCGAAGCAGGTACTCCGGCCTCGCTGGCCAGGCTTCTTATGGTGTACGGCGCCCCGCGCCCGGGGTGCTCCATGACGAACTTGAGTACGCCAAGGTCGCGGAGTCGATAGAGGGTGTTCAACGTCTCCCAATCGGACCGTTCCGGCTACGAACGAGAACAGTGAAGCACAGTCGGGAACGAATCGTCTACGAATCAGAACGACCGGATGTGAAGCTTCAGCAAAAACGGCACCACCGGATACGGTGAGCTGTAGACGATTCGTCTCAGACTTGGGACGATCAGGTCGCCTGAGCAGGCAATTCGAGAGACACGGGGAACGCCTCGTGAGACACGTGGGGCCGACTGGCACCAGAGAGGTAACGATGGCAGCGGAACGCACGCGCGGATCGCACGACCACCCCACCGAGATCCCGGATCGGCTGACACGAGAGATGGACCGTGACGAGCTGAGTCGCATGGTGCGCGACGTCAACGACCGTGGCGTCTCCTACAAGGAGATGGAGGACAGGGCGCGGGCCGCCGGCCACAGTGTCTCCAAGCCCTACTTGCAGAAGATCGCCACGAATACCGCAGTCAAGACACCAGGGCCGGAGAGGCTGGAGGCTATCGCTGCTGCGATCGGCAGGCCGGTGTCCGTCGTGAAGCGGGCTGCGGCGATCCAGTACCTCGACTACGAGGCAACCGAGCTGTCCGGCTACGGCGATGACGTCCGGGTCATCGTGGCCCATCTCGCTGGCATGGAGCCGAAGGAGCGCAAGAGGTGGCTGGCCATGATCGAGGCCGCCGAGCGGACCGAAGCAGATGAGGACGACTGATGATCAGATTTCGCGAGGCTCCCGTGCCGGCGCTGTTCCCGGTCACGATCGTCGAGAGGGCAGGTCGGATCACGTTCTACATTGACCCGTCCCTCACGCTGCCCGAGGTGATCGCCGCGATGAATGCGGCCGTACGGGAGCAGCTCGCCGAAGGCGGCCTGGTGCAGTTGCACAACGGCGAGATCTTCACTCTCGGCCTGGCCCAGCTCGTGCAGCAGGCAACTTCGCAGCGCTGATACCGAGCGCCGGGGGCCGGGACATAGGAGGGGGACATGGGCTTTCCCGAGAAGCGTGGCGACTACTACCGCGCCCGGTACAAGGACGCGAACGGAAAGTACCCGAGCGTCAAGGACGCGAACGGCCAGGTAATCAAGTACCGGACCGCACGTGAGGCGCGGCAGGCCGCGAACGACGAGGAAGCCAAGGTTCGGGCCGGCCAATTGCCCGCGGCGGGCCCCGTCCTCGCACCGACGTTTGGCGAGTACGTGGCCCGCTGGTATGCACGCCAAGAGCTCGCCGCTTCCACGATGGAGAACTATCGGAACCACATCGAGGCGCATCTGCTCCCGGCCTTCGGGCACATGCGGTTGCCGGAGATCACGCGTGCGGTGGTGGACGCCTGGGAGCTCTCCGAGAAACAGCTCTACGAGGTGTCATCAGTAGCCACCTACCGCCGGCTCCTGGCGCTCATCCTCGACGATGCGATCGACGAAGGCGAGCTGGAGGGGCGGAATCCCGCCCGTCCCCGCCGGGGCCGCGGCCGGCGGGCTGGCCGTTCGAAGACGCGTACGGCCGAGAAGGTCATCACGGACGCTCTCGGGGCGCTCCTGGTCGCGGAACGCGCGGCGATCATGACCGGCCGAGACGACGAGTTCGTGATGGTGATCCTCGCGACCTACACACAAATGCGCTGGGGTGAGATCACCGGTCTGGAAGAGAAGTACGTTCGCGACGAGGTGTTCCGGGTCGAGGCGCAGCTCTACGAGCTGCTGGACGGGTCGTTCGTATGGTGTCCCCCCAAGGACGACAGCTACCGGACGATCGACTCGATGCCCTGGCTCACGAAGCTGGTGCGGGACCACATCGCGCGGACACGTCCCGCTCCCTGTTCCTGTCACGGGTTGAAGTTCATATTCCGGGCGGCGTCCCTGCTGCCTGAGCGCCGGATCACACGGTCGCAGATCGCCACAGAAGCCGGTGTGGGCCCGGCAACGGTGAGCCGGGCACTTGGACAGGGGCAGGTCTCGGAAGAGTCCCGGAGGCGCGTACAGGAGGCTCTGGCGAGACTGCGCGGGGCAGGCCCGACGTGGTCGGACTACACGCCCCACTGGGGCCGGAACGAGTTCCGGCACAGCGTCTTCACCCCAGCGGCCAGCGGGTGGTACCCGTCACGAGGCAGCGAGGACCCTCCGAGGCCGGTGTGCGTCCGCGCCGAGCCCTGGCCCGGGCAGGTCGTGCGCGGACGGTACTCGGCCACCCAGTCCGACGCGTGCTGGGTACCGATCAAGCAGGGGCTGACTCCCCACGGGCTCCGCCACAGCGGCAAGGCGATCATGGAGGATCTCGGCACGCCCAAGGTCCTCATCGACGAGCGCATGGGGCACATCGACAGCTCGACCCCGGCCATCTACTCCCACGTCACCGCCGGCATGCGGCTGCGTCTCAAGCAGGGTCTGACCGACGTGTGGCGGCAGGCCCTCGCAGCGCGGGCGGCACTGTCCCCCTGGTCTCCTGTGCGGGCCCTTGATGAGCTGCTCACGGAGCACCTCGCCAACCCCCAGCCCAAGATCATCTCCCAAATTTCTCCCATTCTGACTTCTCTCCCAGAGGGAGAGCGGAAGAAAGTGGCCTCTGAGCTGCTGGAACTCCTAATCTCCGGGTAGCAATTGACGTTCTACTTCATGAAGTCCCCGCCGGTCCAGTACTTCGACGACGAGGCCCGCGAGAACGTCGAGAAGTTCATCAAGGGCGAGGTCGAGCGCTGACCTGAGGGTCGAGCGGATCGATGAGGAGGGTCCCCGGGCGGCACTGCCCGGGGACCCTCGTCATATGTGAGTCTTGCTGCCATGCCCGTCGTGCGTGATCTGCGCGTCCTCCTGCGCCTGCGCAACTTCCGCCGCCTGCTCGCCGTGCGCCTGCTCTCCCAGTGCGCCGACGGCGTCTACCAGATCGCCCTCGCCACGTACGTCGTCTTCTCCCCCGAGAAGGAGACCAGCGCGGCGGCCATCGCGGCGGCCATGGCGGTCCTGCTGCTCCCCTACTCCCTCGTGGGGCCGTTCGCCGGCGTCCTGCTCGACCGCTGGCGGCGACGCCAGGTCTTCTTCTACGGCAACCTTCTGCGCGCCCTCCTGGCGGCCGGCACCGCCGTGCTCATCCTGGCCGCCGTACCCGACTGGCTCTTCTACGTCTCCGCCCTCTCGGTCACGGCCGTCAACCGCTTCGTACTGGCGGGACTCTCGGCCGCACTGCCGCGCGTAGTGGACGACGAACGCCTGGTCGTGGCCAACTCCCTCTCGCCGACCGCGGGCACCCTCGCCGCGACGGCGGGCGGCGGGCTCGCCTTCGGGGCGCGCCTCCTCGCCGGGGACTCCGATGCCGTCGTCGTCCTCTTGGGCGCCGTCCTCTATCTCTGCTCCGGCCTGGCCTCGCTCCGGATGTCCCGTGAGCTCCTCGGACCGGACCCGGACGTCGTCCAGCCCGGGATCCTCGCCGCCCTGGCCTCCACCGCACGGGGGCTGGCGGGCGGACTGCGGCACCTGTCCGAGCGGCGACCCGCCGCCCGCGCGCTCGCCGCGATGACCGTCATGCGCTTCTGCTACGGCGCCCTGTTCGTCACGGTGCTGATGCTCAGCCGGTACGCCTGGAGCACCACCGAATCGGAGGGCCTCACCGTGCTCGGGATGGCCGTCGCCGCGTCGGGCGCCGGCTTCTTCGCCTCGGCGGTGCTCTCCCCGTGGGTGATCGGCAGACTGGGCCCGTTCGGCTGGATGACCGTCTGCGCCGGTGCCGCCGCCGTGCTGGCCCCCGCCCTGGGGCTGACCTTCGCCCGCACGCCCTTCCTCGTCGCCGCCTTCGTGCTCGGCATGACCACCCAGGGCGCGAAGATCTCCACGGACACCGTCGTCCAGACCTCGGTGGACGACTCCTACCGCGGCCGGGTCTTCTCGCTCTACGACGTGCTGTTCAACGTCGCCTTCGTCGGGGCGGCCGGGGTCGCCGCCCTGATGCTTCCGCCGGACGGCCGTTCCCCGGCCATCGTGGCGCTGGTGGGAGGGCTCTACGCCGTCGTCGCGCTCGGCCTCCTCCGCGCACGCGGAAAGGGGTGATGTTTCACGTGAAACATCACCCCTGCGCCGTTTCCACGGTCGATGTTTCACGTGAAACGTCGACCGGGGACCGGACCTGTGAAGCGGCCCCTCGTCAGTCGCTCTGGGTCGCCCACCACTCCTTGAGCGCGGCCACCGCGGCCTCGTGCCCCATCGGCCCGTTCTCCAGGCGCAGCTCCAGCAGGAACTTGTACGCGCGCCCCACGGCCGGCCCGGGACGGATGCCCAGGATCTCCTGGATCTGGTTGCCGTCGAGGTCGGGACGGATCGCGTCCAGCTCCTCCTGCTCCTGGAGCTGCGCGATGCGCTCCTCCAGGCTGTCGTAGGTCCGCGAGAGGGCGGCGGCCTTGCGCTTGTTGCGGGTGGTGCAGTCGGATCGGGTGAGCTTGTGCAGACGGGTGAGCAGCGGCCCCGCGTCCCGGACGTAGCGACGGACGGCCGAGTCGGTCCACTCACCCGCGCCGTAGCCGTGGAAGCGCAGGTGGAGCTCCACGAGACGCGAGACGTCCTTGATCATCTCGTTGGAGTACTTGAGCGCGGTCATGCGCTTCTTGGTCATCTTGGCGCCTACCACCTCGTGGTGGTGGAAGGAGACCCGTCCGTCCTTCTCGAAGCGGCGGGTGCGCGGCTTGCCGATGTCGTGCAGCAGGGCCGCGAGGCGCAGCACGAGGTCCGGGCCGTCCTCCTCCAGGGCGATGGCCTGGTCGAGCACCGTGAGCGAGTGCTCGTAGACATCCTTGTGCCGGTGGTGCTCGTCGCTCTCCAGGCGCAGGGCCGGCAGCTCGGGGAGCACATGGTCGGCGAGGCCCGTGTCGACGAGCAGCCCGAGGCCCTTGCGGGGGTTCGCCGAGAGGAGCAGCTTGTTGAGCTCCTCACGGATGCGCTCGGCCGAGACGATCTCCAGCCGGCCGGCCATCTCCTTCATGGCGGCGACCACCTCGGGGGCCACCTCGAAGTCCAACTGCGCGGCGAAGCGCGCGGCGCGCATCATGCGCAGCGGGTCGTCGGAGAAGGACTCCTCGGGTGTGCCCGGCGTCCGCAGCACTCGCTCGGCCAGGTCCTCGAGACCGCCGTGGGGGTCGATGAACTCCTTCTCCGGGAGCGCCACGGCCATGGCGTTGACAGTGAAGTCGCGCCGGACCAGGTCCTCCTCGATGGAGTCGCCGTAGGACACCTCGGGCTTGCGGGAGGTGCGGTCGTACGCCTCGGAGCGGTAGGTGGTGACCTCGACCTGGAAGTGCTGCACGGCGTCGCCGACGCGGGCCTCCTTCTGGCAGCCGACGGTGCCGAAGGCGATCCCGACCTCCCAGACGGCGTCGGCCCAGGGGCGGACGATCTTCAGCACGTCCTCGGGCCGGGCGTCGGTCGTGAAGTCCAGGTCGTTGCCGAGACGGCCGAGGAGGGCGTCGCGTACCGAGCCGCCGACCAGCGCGAGGCTGAACCCGGCCTCCTGGAATCGGCGGGCGAGGTCGTCGGCGACAGGGGACACACGCAGCAGTTCGCTGACCGCGCGGCGTTGCACCTGGCTCAGTGCAGTCGGGGTGTCTTCGTTGGCGTTCGGCACAACAGAAAAGGGTACGTGCCCCGGCTCACCGTGACGTCCTCGATTTCCGGTGGGCCCTCGCGGGGCCGACCGCCACGAGGCCGCACACGCGCCGCCCCTCCGCGCCGTCCCCGTCACATCGGCTGGCGCAGTCCCCGGCACTTGGCCACCGCGTGCCTCGTTACCATGCGTGGACACAGCAACCGGGAACCACCGACACCACTGACACCACAGACAACGACGAGGACGGGCGACGCGTGGCCGAGGCGGCAGCTATCCAGGGGACCGTTCCCTCACCTGCCCGCCGCTGGCTGCGGCGCACGGCCTCCCTCGCCGTCGCGGCCCCGCTGCTGGCCGGGCTCCTCCAGGGCGTTCCCGCCCCCACGGCGGCGGCCGCCGAGACCTCCGACAGCTCGGGGCCCGTCGACGTGTCGGTCGACACACTGGCGCCGACCGCCCCTGTGGAGAGCGACACCCTCACCATCACCGGCACGGTCACCAACGAGAGCAAGCAGGCCGTGACCGATGCCACGGTCGATCTCCGGGTCGGTCCCCGGATGACCAGCCGCAGCGAGATCGACGACGTCTCCGACCGCGGCGGCTACCGCGACGGCCGGGACCCCGCGCCGCTCGGCGGCTCCTACAGCGTCAGGATCCCCTCGCTGGGAGCCGGGCTCAGCAAGGACTTCACGCTCTCCGTACCGGTGTCCAAGCTCGACCTGGACGACGCCGGCGTCTACCAGCTCGGCGTCTCCCTCACGGGCCGGACCGCGGGCCAGTCCTACGACCGCGTCCTCGGCATCGAGCGGACCTTCCTGCCGTACCAGCCGGAGGCCGCCGAGAAGAAGACCCAGCTCACCTACCTCTGGCCGCTGATCTCCACCGCCCATGTCTCCGCCGAGACGGGCGCGAACGTCCAGCAGACCCCGGTCTTCGAGAACGACGATCTCGCCGCCGAGCTCGCCCCGGGCGGCCGGCTCCACGAGATGGTCGCGCTCGGCAAGGACCTGCCGGTCACCTGGGTGATCGACCCCGATCTGCTGGCCAGCGTCAACGCCATGACCGAGCCCTACACGGTCAAGAGCGGGACGACCGAGGTCCCGGGCCGGAACCAGGCCGTCGCCGAGCAGTGGCTGAACGCCCTGGAGAAGGCCGTGCAGGGCCGCAAGGTGGTCGCGCTGCCCTTCGCCGACCCCGACCTGGCCTCCCTCGCCCACCACGGCAAGGAGGTGCCCGGCTCCCTCAGCCACCTCCAGCAGGCGACCGCCCTGGCCTCCACCACGGTGGAGACGATCCTCCACGTGAAGCCGTCCACCGACTTCTCCTGGCCCGTCGACGGCGCCGTCGACCCGTCGATCATGGCCGTCGCGACCTCCGCGGGCGCCCGCCACGTGATCGCCCGCAGTGACAGCTTCCGGGACGACCTGTCGTACACGCCGACCTCGGCCCGCCCCATCGGCGGCGGCACGACCGCGGTCGTGACCGACGCCAGCCTGTCGAAGGCGTTCCAGGGCGACATGATCCGGGCCGAGAGCTCGACCCTGGCCGTCCAGGAGTTCCTCGCCCAGTCCCTGGCGATCACCCTGGAGCTGCCCGAGGACCAGCGCAGTGTCGTCGTCGCCCCGCAGCGCATGCCGACCACCTCGCAGGCGCAGAGCATGGCGGCGGCGCTGCACGGCCTCTCCGCCCAGCGCTGGACCGAGCCGCTGGACCTGATGGCCGCCACCACCGTCAAGGCCGACCCGGACGCGTCGAAGCGGGTGCCGAGCAGCCGCTCGTACCCGAAGAAGCTGCGCGCCCAGGAGCTCGGCACCGACGCCTTCGACCAGATGAAGACGACCCGCGACGAGCTGGACGACTTCAAGGTCATCCTGACCGCCCCGGACCGCGTGGTGCCGCCGTTCACCAACGCGATCAGCCGCGAGATGTCGGCCTCCTGGCGGGGCCAGGCCCCGTCGGCCGCCCTCTACCGCAACGAGGTCCTCACCTACCTGCGGAGCCTCACGGCGGAAGTGCAGTTGATCGACAAGTCGGACCTCCTGCTCTCCGGACGCAGCGCGACCATTCCGGTGACCGTGCAGAACAAGCTGCTCCAGGGTGTGGACGGCCTGGTGCTGCGGCTGACCTCCGGCAACAAGACCCGTCTGAAGCTGAACGGCGGCGAGGCCGTCTCCGAGCTGCCCGTGAAGATCGACGGCGGCCACAGCCAGTCGGTGAAGTTCACCGCCACGGCCAACGCCAACGGCCAGGTCCCGATGACGGCGCAGCTCTACACCGCGGACGGCACGCCCTACGGCAAGCCGATGACGTTCACCGTGAAGGTCTCCGAGATCACCCCCACGGTCATGCTCGTGATCGCCGGCGGTGTGCTGCTGCTCGTGCTCGCCGGCGTCCGGATGTACAGCCAGCGCAAGCGCGCCGCCGCCCGGAACGCCGAAGCCGACGCCGAAGCGGAAGCCGAAGCCGAAGCCGAAGCGGGGACGGATACCGAAGCCGATGCCGACGCCGGACCGGAGCACAGGCCCGGGGCGGAGGCGGCCGAGGCGGCCTCGGACGGGGCCGAACCCGAGCAGCCGAGTGACCCGACACCGGACACCGGGCCCGAAAGCGGCGACCCGTCGGGCCCGGGTGAGAAAGTGGACCGTTGAGCGATGTCGTGGCCGGTCGGCCGGGGACGATGAGGTGGGGTAACCATGAACGCGCCGTACGACGGTGACCGCGGCCAAGGCGCGGACGGCACCGCGCCGACCGGTGGCACGCCCCCGGCCCCGGCACCCGGCCACGCGCCGGTGCCGCCGCCTCAGCAGGGCGCCCCGGCTCCGTACGCACCGGACCAGCAGAACCCGTACGCCCAGGACCCCTATGTCCAGGACGCCTACAGCCACGACCCCTACCAGGCGCGGGACCTGTCCGCGCAGGACCCGGTCACCGAGGCGCTCTACGACCGCGCCGCGCACCCGCCGCCCCCACCGGGCACCTACGCCGACCCGCAGCCGCTCTACCAGCAGCCCGCCGTGCCCCAGCACGCGCCGGACCCGCGCGTCTGGGCCCAGACTCCCGCCCCCGAGCCCGACGGGCCGTCGCGTCACCTGCCGTACGGCGACGACGCCCGCACGGTCCAGTTCACCGGTGTCGACGACCTGGTGACCCGGGCGGGGGAGGACGACCCGGAGCCGGACGCCTTCGCCCACCTGTACCGGGACCAGCAGACGCCCGGCCAGGTGCCTCCGCCGTCCCCGGAGCCGCAGCCCATGCCCGCGCCCGCCCCGAAGAAGGCCGGCCGCGCCTCCGGGCTGCTCAAGTCGAGCGCCCTGATGGCGGCCGGCACCCTCGTCTCCCGCCTGACCGGCTTCGTCCGCAGCCTGGTCATCACCGGTGCACTCGGCGCCGCCCTGCTCGGTGACACCTTCACCATCGCCTACACCCTGCCGACGATGATCTACATCCTCACCGTCGGCGGCGGCCTCAACTCGGTGTTCGTCCCGCAGCTCGTCCGCTCGATGAAGAACGACGAGGACGGCGGCGAGGCATACGCCAACCGCCTGCTCACCCTCGTCATGGTCGCGCTCGGCGTGATCGTCGCGCTCGCCGTGTTCGCGGCCCCGCTGCTGATCCGGCTGATGTCGAACACCATCGCCGACGACGCGGCGGCCAACAGCGTCGCCGTCACCTTCGCCCGCTACTGCCTGCCCACGATCTTCTTCATGGGTGTGCACGTGGTGATGGGTCAGATCCTCAACGCGCGCGGCAAGTTCGGCGCGATGATGTGGACCCCGGTCCTCAACAACATCGTCATGATCGCCACGTTCGGCCTGTTCATCTGGGTCTACGGCACCTCCGCCGAGTCCCACATGGGCGTCCGGACCATCCCCGACGAGGGCATCCGCCTGCTCGGCATCGGCACCCTGCTCGGCCTCGCCGTCCAGGCCCTGGCGATGATCCCGTACCTGCGCGAGACCGGTTTCCGCTTCCGTCCCCGCTTCGACTGGAAGGGCCACGGCCTCGGCAAGACGGTCAAGTTGGCCAAGTGGACGGTGCTCTTCGTCCTGGCCAACCAGGCCGGCGTCCTGGTCGTCACCCAGCTCGCCACGGCGGCCGGTGAGGAGTCCGGCAAGAACGGCGCCGGCTTCCTCGCGTACTCCAACGCCCAGTTGATCTGGGGCATGCCCCAGGCCATCATCACCGTCTCGGTCATGGCCGCGCTCCTGCCGCGCATCTCCCGCGCCGCGCACGACGACGACCCGGGCGCCGTCCGCGACGACATCTCGCAGGGCCTGCGCAACTCGGCGGTCGCCATCGTCCCGGTCTCGTTCGCCTTCCTGGCCCTCGGCGTCCCGATGTGCACCCTGCTCTACGCCTCCAGCGGCGTCGAGGCCGCCCGCGGCATGGGCTTCATCCTCATGGCCTTCGGCCTCGGCCTGATCCCGTACTCCGTCCAGTACGTCGTCCTGCGCGGCTTCTACGCCTACGAGGACACCCGGACGCCCTTCTACAACACGGTCATCGTCGCCGCCGTCAACGCGGCCGCCTCGGCCCTCTGTTACGTCCTGCTGCCCGCCCAGTGGGCCGTCGTCGGCATGGCGGCCTCCTACGGCCTCGCCTACGCGGTCGGTGTCGGCGTCGCCTGGCGCCGTCTGCGCAACCGGCTCGGCGGCGACCTGGACGGCGCCCATGTGATGCGTACCTACGCCCGCCTGTGCCTGGCGTCGCTGCCGGCCGCGTTCGTCGCCGGAGCGGCCGGCTTCGGCCTGCTGAAGCTGCTCGGCGAAGGCGCCCTCGGCTCGCTCGTCGCCCTGTTCGCCGGCGGCGCGGTCCTCCTCGGCGTCTTCTTCCTCGCGGCCAAGCGCATGCGGATCGCGGAGCTCAACTCCATGGTCGGCATGGTCCGCGGGCGGCTCGGACGCTAGCCGCGAGACGGGCGGGCGGGGTTCGCACAACCTTCGCCCGCCGACGCGTGTCGTGCAGAGCGCCGGACTGTGGGCACAATTGGCTTGGCTGTTGGATGTGGCGCAACGGATGGGGAGGCAGGAACGACGGTGGCGGAACGTAGCACGGCTGCCGTCGACGTGGCCGACAACAGCGGAGAAGATCCGCTGACCGCCAAGGCGGACAAGGCCGCGACCGACGGGGTGGCGGAAGCGCAGAAGAAGGCGGTCACGTCCGCCGAGGCCACGGACAACAAGGCGGTCGAACGAAAGAGCGGCGAACAGTCCTCCCTCACGGCACCGGAGCTGCACAGCGGCCACAAGCTGGCGAGGCGGTACCGGCTGGAGGAGTGCGTCACCCGTCTGGACGGATTCAGTAGCTGGCGCGCCGTCGACGAGAAACTGCGCCGGGCCGTGGGTGTGCACATCCTGCCCGCCGACCACAGCCGGGCCCGCTCCGTGCTGGCCGCCGCGCGCTCCGCGGCCCTCCTGGGCGACCCGCGGTTCGTCCAGGTCCTCGACGCGGTCGAGGAGAACGACCTCGTCTACGTCGTCCACGAGTGGCTGCCCGACTCCACCGAGCTGACCGCGCTGCTCGCGGCCGGCCCGATGGAACCGCACGACGCCTACCAGCTCGTCAGCCAGGTCTCCCAGGCGATGGCCGCCGCCCACCGTGAGGGCCTCTCCCACCTCCGGCTCACCCCCAGCGCCGTCCTGCGCAGCTCCACCGGCCAGTACCGCATCCGCGGCCTCGCCGTGAACGCCGCCCTGCGCGGCATCAGCGTCGAGCGCCCCCAGCGCACGGACACCGAGGCGATCGGTGCCCTGCTCTACGCGGCACTCACCCAGCGCTGGCCGTACGAGAACGACGCGTACGGCCTCTCCGGCCTCCCCAAGGGCGTCGGACTGCTCGCCCCGGACCAGGTGCGGGCGGGCGTCCACCGCGGCCTGTCCGAGATCGCCATGCGGGCCCTGGCGAACGACGGGGCCACCGCCTCGCGCCAGGAGCCGCCCTGCACCACCCCGGACGAGCTGGCCAAGGCCGTCGCGGCGATGCCCCGCATCCGCCCGCCGGAGCCGGAGTTCCCCCTCCCCACCCCGCCCGAGTACCAGCGCACCACCTACCAGCAGGGCACCTACGGACGCCCCCAGCCCCGCCCGGCGGTGACGCAGCCCGTGGCGGTCCCGCCGCCCCCGCTGCAGAGCCGTACCGGCAAGGCGCTGAAGTGGGCCGTGTCGGCCCTTCTCATCGCCGCCCTGGGCCTGGGTAGCTGGCAGATCGCGGACCGGCTCCTGGACCAGAGCACGGGAGCCGAGCCGCAGCAGACCACGCAGGAACCGAAGAACGACGACCCGAAGGTGCCGGCGGCCACCGGCAAGCCGGTCGCGATCGTCGACGCCCACGACTTCGACCCGCTCGGTGACGGCGCGGAGAACCCCGGTCAGATAAAGAACGCCTACGACGGCGACCCGGGCACCACATGGAAGACCATGCGGTACGACGGGTACTCGAAGTTCGGCAACCTCAAGAGCGGCGTGGGCATCGTCCTCGATCTCGGCAGTGTCCAGCAGGTCGCCAAGGTGGAGGTCACCTTCCAGGGGCCGACGTCGGTCCAGTTGCGCACCGCACCCGAGAACGCGTCCTCGCACCCCGGGGAGCCCGGCGGCTACGCCACCCAGGCTTCCGGGAACGGCACACAGGTGGCCCTCCAGCCCACCCAGCCCGTGAAGACGCGCTACGTCCTCGTCTGGCTGACCGACCTGCCGAGCGGCGGTGGCGGGTTCCGGGGCGAGATCTCGGACATCAAGATCACTAGCTGACGCCGCACCCGAGGGGAGGGGCTCACCGTTGGACGACGCCATACGCGACGAGCGCAGCGACCAGGAACTGCTGGCCTGCCATGTGGCCGGCGATCCGCACGCCTTCGGTGAGCTCGTACGCCGCCACCGGGACCGGCTGTGGGCGGTGGCCCTGCGGACGCTCGGCGACCGCGAGGAAGCCGCTGACGCCGTCCAGGACGCCCTCGTGTCGGCCTTCCGGGCCGCCCACACCTTCCGGGGCCAGTCGGCCGTCACGACCTGGCTGCACCGCATCACGGTGAACGCCTGTCTCGACCGGGCCCGCAAGACCGCCTCGCGCCGGACCTCGCCCGTGGACGACACCGCCCGGTTCGAGCAGCTCCTCGAACCGCACGAGTCCGCCGAGGCCCCGGCAGAGCGCGAGGACCTCCACCGCCAGCTCCTCGCCGCCCTGGCGACGCTCCCCACCGAGCAACGGGCGGCACTCGTCCTCGTCGACATGCAGGGATACCCGGTGGCGGAAGCCGCTCGTATCCTCGATGTCCCCACCGGGACCGTGAAGAGCCGCTGTGCGCGGGGACGGGCCAAGCTGCTGCCGCTGCTCACTCATCTGCGCGGCGACGCGGTGGGTAACGACGGGCTCGACCGGGGAAGGAACCGGACGCCGGGGGCATCCGTCCCACCGGTGCCGGGACCGACGGATACCGGACCGAGCAATCCAGCGGCTGTGAAGGGCGGAGGTGGGCGCGCGTGACTTCCACGGCCGACACGACTCAGCACCCGGACGTCTCGGAGATCTCCGACCTCACCGAAGGGCTGCTCTCGCCCTCCCGCAGCGCGGCCGTGCGGCAGCACCTCGACGGCTGCCCGCTCTGTGCGGACGTACGGGCCTCTCTGGAGGAGATCCGAGGTCTCCTCGGTACCCTCCCGGGGCCGCCCCGGATGCCTGCCGAGATCGCCGGACGCATCGATGCCGCCCTCGCCGCCGAAGCACTCCTGAACGCCACGGCACCGGCACCGGCCGCCGACACCCATGTTTCACGTGAAACATCGCGCGTCCGGCCCCCCGTGCCGGCCCCCGCGGCGACCGCCGGACGGCCGGCGGGCCGCCCTGCGGCCTCCACCGGCCCGGGCCGCCCCCGCAGGTCCCGTCGCCGGGTCGCCGCCGTCGGCGCGGCCTTCGGCGCCGCGGCCCTCGGTCTGAGTCTGTTCTTCGTCCAGTCCGGTGCCCTGAACCTCGGTGGTGGAGACCCGGCCGCCGACCGGAGGTCCGACGTCACCGCCGCGGGCTCGGCCCGGTTCGACGGAGCGCCGGTCGCCTCCACGGTGCAGGCCCTGCTGCGGCAGAACGGCACCTTCCAGGCACCCGAGGACCGCGGGGCGCCACACGAGTCGCTCTCCGCCGAGGACGGCGGTGCCGGGGACCAGCGGACCCTGGCGGCGACCCTGCCCGAGTGCGTCAAGGCCGGGACGGGACGCACCGACACCGTCCTCGCCTTCCGGCAGGGCGACTACCAGGGAACGGCCGCCTATCTCGTCGTGCTGCCCGACACCAGGGACGGGTCCCGGGTGCTGGCCTATGTGCTCGACGCGTCCTGCGCCTCGGGCGGCGGGAACGGCACGGCCGAGGTGCTGACGCAGGAATCCGTTCCCCGCTCCTGACGTCTCCTCCGTGCCGGGCGGCGGGTTCGGGAATGCCCGCCCCGTAGGATCGGTTGGGTGGGGTGACAGTGACCGATCCGACCGCCCCCCGTAGGCAGTAGGCAGTCTGCAGAGACGAGGAAGAAACCCGTGAGCGACGTCCGTAACGTGATCATCATTGGCTCCGGGCCCGCGGGTTACACCGCTGCGCTCTACACGGCCCGTGCGTCGCTGAAGCCGCTCGTGTTCGAGGGTGCCGTCACCGCCGGTGGCGCCCTGATGAACACGACCGAGGTGGAGAACTTCCCCGGCTTCCGTGACGGCATCATGGGCCCGGACCTGATGGACAACATGCGTGCCCAGGCGGAGCGCTTCGGCGCCGAGCTCGTTCCGGACGACATCGTCGCCGTCGACCTCACCGGCGAGATCAAGACCGTCACGGACACCGCCGGCACCGTGCACCGCGCCAAGGCCGTCATCGTCACCACGGGCTCCCAGCACCGCAAGCTCGGCCTGCCGAACGAGGACGCCCTCTCCGGCCGCGGTGTCTCCTGGTGCGCCACCTGCGACGGCTTCTTCTTCAAGGAGCACGACATCGCCGTCGTCGGCGGTGGTGACACCGCGATGGAGGAGGCCACCTTCCTCTCCCGCTTCGCCAAGTCGGTCACGATCGTCCACCGCCGTGACTCGCTGCGCGCCTCCAAGGCGATGCAGGAGCGCGCCTTCGCCGACCCGAAGATCAAGTTCGCCTGGGACAGCGAGGTGGCCGAGATCCACGGCGAGCAGAAGCTCGCCGGTCTGACCCTGCGCAACACCAAGACGGGCGAGACCAGCGAGCTCCCGGTGACCGGTCTCTTCATCGCCGTGGGCCACGACCCGCGGACCGAGCTCTTCAAGGGCCAGCTCGAGCTGGACGAGGAGGGCTACCTGAAGGTCGACGCCCCGTCGACGCGCACGAACATCCCGGGCGTCTTCGCCGCCGGTGATGTCGTCGACCACACCTACCGTCAGGCGATCACCGCCGCCGGCACCGGCTGCTCGGCCGCGCTCGACGCCGAGCGCTTCCTGGCCGCTCTCGTCGACAGCGAGAAGCTCGCCGAGACCCCTGCGGTCTGACCCCCAGCTCCCCTGCCCCACACCCCGCGAATGAAGGAGGCCGCCGTGGCCGGCGCCACTATCACCGTTACCGACGCTGACTTCGAGGAGAAGGTCCTCAAGAGCGAGAAGCCCGTCCTCGTGGACTTCTGGGCCGAGTGGTGCGGCCCGTGCCGCATGATCGCTCCGTCGCTCGAGGCCATCGCCGCCGAGCACGACGAGATCACGATCGTGAAGCTCAACATCGACGAGAACCCGGCCACTGCCGCCAAGTACGGCGTCATGTCCATCCCGACGCTGAACGTCTACAAGGACGGCGAGGTCGTGAAGACCATCGTCGGCGCCAAGCCGAAGGCCGCCATCCTGCGCGACCTCGCGGACTTCGTCGAGGAGAAGGCCTGACCTTCTCCCTGTTTCACGTGAAACAGCGACGGCCCGCCCCCTTCCGAGGGGGCGGGCCGCTGTCGTCTGCCGGGCTGCTGCCGAGATCGGTCAGAGAGGCCGGAGCACCGGCTCCTTCTGCACCGCACCGAGGAGCCGGTCGAGGGCCATCTCGACATCCTCCTTCCAGGAGAGCGTCGTCCTCAGTTCCAGCCTCAGCCGCGGAAAGGTGGGGTGGTGCCGGACCGTCTTGAAACCCACGGCCAGGAGATGGTCGACGGGGAGCACACAGGCCGGCTCCTTCCAGCGGGCATCGCCGAAGGCTTCGATCGCCTTGAACCCTCGCCTCAGCAGATCCTTCGCCACGGTCTGCACCATCGTCCGTCCCAGTCCCTGCCCCTGGTACCCCGGCATGATCCACGCCGTCATGAGTTGCGCGGCATCCGCAGCGACCGGGCTCGTGGGAAAGGCGGTGGAGCGGGGCACATACGCCGGCGGCGCGTAGAGCACATAGCCGACGGGCACCTCGTCGACATAGACCACCCGGCCGCAGGATCCCCATTCGAGCAGCACGGCGGAGATCCATGCCTCCTTCTCCAGCTCCGGGCGACCGGCCTTCACCGCGGCCTCGCCGCTCACCGGGTCGAGTTCCCAGAAGACACAGGAACGACATCGCTTGGGGAGATCCGGAAGGTTGTCCAGCGTGAGCGGTACGAGCCGACGCCCCACGGCTGCTCCTCGCTTCCCTCGGCCATCGCTGTACGAATACGCCTCCCAGAATCGTAACGACGACCCGAACGAGGCGATACCGCAGACAGGCAAAGGGCGGGGCGTGTTCCGGTGGGCACCGGAACACGCCCCGCCCTTGGGCCTCGAAAAGCCGGCTCAGCCCTCGGAGCCCTGCTCCGGATGCTCGTCGGACGCTCCCTGGTCCAGGACACGGCCCTCGCCGGGGGCGAGCGTGGCCAGGATGCGCTCCAGGTCCTCCATCGAGGCGAACTCGACGGTGATCTTGCCCTTCTTCTGGCCCAGGTCGACCTTCACCCGAGTCTCGAAGCGGTCCGACAGCCGGGTCGCCAGGTCCCGGAGAGCCGGAGAGACCCGGGTGCCCGCGCGCGGGCCCTTGGGCTTGACCGGCGACGAGGGCTCCGAGCCCATCACCGCGACGATCTCCTCCACGGCCCGCACCGAAAGGCCCTCGGCGACGATCCGGTAGGCCAGCTTGTCCTGGGTCTCCGCGTCCTCCACGGACAGCAGCGCACGAGCGTGACCGGCCGAGAGGACACCGGCGGCGACCCTGCGCTGCACCGGCGGGGAGAGCCGCAGCAGGCGCAGCGTGTTGGAGACCTGGGGACGCGAGCGTCCGATCCGGTCGGCCAGTTGGTCATGCGTGCAGTTGAAGTCCTTGAGTAGCTGGTCGTAGGCGGCGGCCTCTTCCAGCGGGTTCAATTGCGCCCGGTGCAGGTTCTCCAGGAGGGCGTCCAGCAGCAGCTTCTCGTCCTCGGTGTCCCGGACGATGGCCGGGATCCGCTCCAGGCCCGCCTCACGACAGGCCCGCCAGCGACGCTCACCCATGATGAGCTCATAGCGCTCGGCACCCACCTGCCGGACCACGACCGGCTGGAGCAGACCGACCTCCTTGATGGAGGTGATCAGCTCGGCCAGAGCGTCCTCGTCGAACACCTCGCGGGGCTGACGCGGGTTCGGGGTGATGGAGTCCAGCGGCAGCTCGGCGAAGTGGGCCCCGGCGGGGGACTCGGGCAGCGGCTCGGCCTCGGCCACCGGCACCACCGAGTCAGGGGACTGCGGGCTCGCCGGAAGGGTCGCCAGCTTCGCCGCGGCCACCCCCCGGTCCGAGCCGAGCGCCGGAAGGGCACTGGGAGACGTCGCGGCCGGGGCGGAGCCCACCCCGACGGCCGGCACCTGTCGTTCCTGGGGAGCAGCGGGGATCAGCGCACCGAGCCCACGCCCCAGCCCCCTACGTCGCTCGCTCACTGGATCCCCTCCGACATTCGCTGGCTGTTCTGGTGACCCAGCGGGGAGTGTCCCCCGTGGGCCTGGGTGGCGTCATAGTGCAGATCGACACCGCGCAGGGCGATCTCGCGCGCCGCTTCGAGATACGACAGGGCACCGCTGGAACCCGGGTCATAGGTGAGCACGGTCTGTCCGTAACTCGGGGCCTCCGAGATACGCACCGACCGAGGAATGCTGGTCCTCAGGACCTCCTCGCCGAAGTGACTGCGCACCTCGTCGGCGACCTGCGAGGCGAGCCTCGTCCGGCCGTCGTACATGGTGAGAAGGATCGTGGAGACGTGCAGCGCGGGGTTGAGGTGCCCCCGCACCAGGTCGACGTTCCGCAGGAGCTGACCGAGACCCTCCAGCGCGTAGTACTCGCACTGGATGGGGATCAGCACCTCGGCTCCCGCCACCAGGGCGTTGACGGTCAGCAGACCGAGGGAGGGCGGGCAGTCGATCAGGATGTAGTCGAGCGGCTGCTCGTACGCCTGGATCGCTCGCTGCAGTCGGCTCTCCCGCGCCACCAGGGACACCAGCTCGATCTCCGCACCGGCGAGATCGATCGTGGCGGGGGCGCAGAAGAGGCCCTCGACATCCCGGACGGGCTGGACGACCTCGGACAGCGGGCGGCTCTCCACCAGAACGTCGTAGATCGAGGGGACCTCGGCGTGGTGGTCGATGCCCAGCGCCGTGGAGGCGTTGCCCTGCGGGTCGAGGTCGATGACCAGGACACGGGCGCCGTGGAGCGCGAGCGAGGCGGCCAGATTGACCGTCGTGGTGGTCTTGCCCACGCCGCCCTTCTGGTTCGCGACCACCATGACCCGGGTCTGCGCGGGCCGGGGAAGCCCCTCGCCGGCGCGGCCCAGGGCCTCTACGGCGAGCTGGGCTGCACGACCGATGGGGGTGTCGTCCATCGGAGGCGGTGTTTCACGTGAAACATCCGCCCCTACCGATTCGGTTCGGGGACCGGGGACCGGATCGGTCATCGGTCCCGCGATGTTGGCGTCGGACCGCAAGGATTCACTCTCCTCGGCTTCAGGCTCGCGATGAACAGAGCCTGCCATGCTTTCGGGGTCGTGAACCAGCGAGGCCCGTGGTTCTGTGGATGAATCCACCTCTGTGGACAACCCCTTAACCCTCACGGGGGGTTTCGCCAGAGGCTTGCGGTCACGGGGCGTGGCGGCCGCGCGGCCGCGGCTGATGATCCCCTGCAGCAGTGAGCGACGTTTCACGTGAAACACGATGCACGCGCCGCAGGGCCGGGACCGCTCGACACTCCGAAATATGTACGTATCGCAGCTTGTACGGATCAGCGGGGACGAAACAGGACGCCTCAGCGGCGGCGTCGGGGCCGGCTGGGCCGGGCCGCCTTGGCGCGCTTGGCGGCGAACCTCACACCACCGGGGCTCTCGCCGACCTCGACCCGGACCACGGTGGTCAGCGGATCGACGATCCCCTCGCCCACGTGCAGCACGGATGCCTCCACCACACCCAGCTTGGAGAGCGCGGCACGGGCACCGCTGATCTCCTCCTCCGCCGTGTCGCCCTTCAGCGCGAGCATCTCGCCGTAGGGACGGAGCAGCGGGACGCCCCAGCCGGCCAGCCGGTCGAGCGGCGCCACGGCCCGCGCGGTGACGACGTGCACGGAGGGCAGCTTGCCCAGCATCTCCTCGGCGCGACCGCGCACCACGGTCACATGGTCGAGTCCGAGCAGCTCGACGGCCTCCTGGAGGAAGGTCGTACGGCGGAGCAGGGGCTCCAGGAGCGTGATCTTCAGATCGCGGCGGACCAGGGCCAGGGGGATTCCGGGCAGGCCGGCGCCGGAGCCGACATCGCAGACGGTGACGCCCTCCGGGACAACCTCGGAGAGCACGGCGCAGTTCAGGAGATGGCGCTCCCACAGCCGGGGGACCTCTCGCGGGCCGATGAGACCCCGCTTGACCCCGGCGTCCGCCAGGAGCTCCGCGTACCGGACCGCCTCGGGGAAGTACTCGCCGAAGACTGTCTGCGCCTGCTCCGGCGCCTGGGGAAGCTCCGCTGCCTCCGTCACGGGGAACCGTCCTTCCGTACCGCACGCGTACCGCGCGAGCGCACTGTGGTGGCTGACTATCAGGCTGACAAAGTTCGGCCCCGCCTGCGAACAGACGGGGCCGACTCTACGAGAGGGCTCAGGCGGGAAGCACGACGACGAAGCGCTGCGGCTCCTCGCCCTCGGACTCGCTGCGCAGACCGGCGGCGGCGACCGCGTCGTGCACGACCTTCCGCTCGAACGGCGTCATCGGGTCCAGCTTGACCGGCTTGCCGGAGGTCTTGACCTCGTCCGCGGCCTGGGCACCCAACTGGGCGAGCTCGGAGCGCTTCTTCGCCCGGAAGCCCGCGATGTCGAGCATCAGCCGGCTGCGGTCGCCGGTCTCGCGGTGCACGGCGAGCCGGGTCAGCTCCTGAAGGGCCTCCAGCACCTCACCGTCGCGGCCGACGAGCTTCTGCAGGTCGCGGCTGCTGGAGTCGCTGATGATCGAGACCGACGCCCGGTCCGCCTCGACGTCCATGTCGATGTCACCGTCGAGATCGGCGATGTCGAGCAGGCCCTCGAGGTAGTCGGCCGCGATCTCACCCTCCTGCTCCAGGCGGGTCAGGGTGTCGCCACCCTCGGCGGCGGAGGTGGTGCCTTCCGTCACGGATGGACTCCTTCTTGCTTCGTGGAGGCTTACTTCTTGGAGGAGGGGTGCTTGGGCCGCTGCTGACCCTTGCGCTGGCCGGTCTTGCCCTGGCGGCCGCCGCCGGAGTTGGCCCGGCTCGGCCGCGCCGGCTTGTCGGCCGCTTCCTGGGCACTGGCCTTGGTGCTGCCCTTGGCCGGCGGCTTCGGCTCCTTCTCCAGCGACGGAGCGGCGGCCTTGTCCTCGGTCCGGTCCTCGGCGGACGAAGCCGAGTCCTCGGCCTCCTTCGCCTGCGCCGCCTGCTGGGCCGCGGCGGCCTGGCGCTGTGCCTTGGTCTGGCGCTTGGGCTGCTGGCGCCGGGTGCCGGCACCGCCCTCCGCCTCGACGGAGACGGTGTCGCTCTTGACCACGGTGCCGTCGGCCTGGGCGGCGAAACCGGCCTTGGCCAGGCCCGCGAAGAAGCGGCGCTCGTTCTCGTTGCGGTCCGAGCCCTTGGCGACGATGGCCTTGACGACCCGCTTGCGGCCGCGGCCGCGGACCTCACCGTGGTGGGTGACGCTCTTGAGCAGGCGCTGCAGGTAGGCGTCCTGGGCCTTGCTGCCCGGCGTCGGGTTCTGGTTGATCACGTACATCTGCTGGCCCATGGTCCACACGTTGGTGGTCAGCCAGTAGACGAGGACACCGACGGGGAAGTTGATGCCCATGACGGCGAAGATCACCGGGAAGATGTACATGAGCATCTTCTGCTGCTGCATGTACGGGGTCTTCACCGTGAGGTCGACGTTCTTCATCATCAGTTGGCGCTGGGTGAAGAACTGCGAGGCCGACATCAGGATGATCATGACGGCGGTGACGATGCGCACATCCGTCAGCGAGGCGTTGAGGGCCTCGACCTTGTCCGGCGAGTCCATGAACTTCGCCGCGATCGGGGCGCCGAAGATGTGCGCCTCACGCGCGCTGTCGACGAGCTGCTGGTTCAGGGCGCCGATCCGCTCGCCCTCGGCGATCTTGCTCAGCACGTGGTACAGCGCGAAGAAGAACGGCGACTGGGCCAGGATGGGAAGGCACGAGGAGAGCGGGTTGGTGCCCGTCTCCTTGTACAGCTTCATCATCTCTTCGGACTGACGCTGCTTGTCGCTCTTGTAGCGCTCCTGGATCGCCTTCATCTTCGGCTGGAGCGCCTGCATGTTCCGGGTCGCCTTGATCTGCTTCACGAAGAGCGGGATCAGGCAGATGCGGATCAGCACCACGAGGGACACGATCGACAGGCCCCAGGCCCAGCCCGTGTCAGGGCCGAAGATCGCCCCGTACAGCTTGTGGAACTGGACGATCACCCATGAGACGGGCGTGGTGATGAATGCGAACAGACTGGCAATCGTGTCCACTAATCAGGCTCCTTGAGCATTGGGCGAGGTCTCTGCGGCCGGGCTCGTCTCGACGGAGATCCCGCCCTTGTCGCCGCGCAGCGCGTTCCTGAGCATCTCGTGCCAGCGCGGCCGCTTGCGCGCGGGCACATGGTCCACGCCTCCGGGCGACCACGGATTGCACCGCAGGATGCGCCAGGCGGTGAGGGCCGTGCCCTTGATCGCGCCATGCCGGTCGATGGCCGTGAATCCGTAGTGGGAACACGACGGGTAGTACCGGCAGACAGGGCCCAGGAGAGGGCTGATCGTCCACTGGTACAACTTGATGAGAGCCAGCAGCGGGTACTTCATCGCGTGCCCCCTCCCAGCAACCGCTGGAGAGCGGCGTCCAGGTCTCGGGCCAGGTGGGCGTGGTCGGCGTCACCGGCTCCGGGCAACGCCCGTACGACCACCAGGCTACCGGGGGGCAGCTCGGTGAGCCGCTCGCGCATGAGATGGCGCAGACGACGCTTCACCTGGTTGCGGACGACCGCGCCGCCTACGGCCTTGCTCACGACGAAACCCGCACGCGTCGGGGGAGCGCTCTCCCCAGGCGCGTGCGGGTCCGTTGCACCGCTGCGTAGATGGACGACGAGGAGCGGGCGTCCGGCCCGGCGTCCTCTGCGTACCGCGGTCGCGAAGTCCTCGCGCCGCCTCAGCCGATTCTCGGTAGGCAGCACGTCATGACCTGTACGCGGATCAGGCGGACAGGCGGGCGCGACCCTTGCCACGACGGGCGGCCAGGATGGCTCGGCCGGCACGGGTACGCATGCGCAGGCGGAAGCCGTGGGTCTTCGCGCGACGACGGTTGTTCGGCTGGAAGGTGCGCTTGCTCACTCGGGGGCTCCAGAAATGATTCGGGTGGTGGCGGGACATCGCCTGGCTGTCACCGTGCGCCCACGAGTAGCTCGCAATACGCCCGAGTGCACCGCTTCGTGATCACCTATGGTGATCTTTGCCCATCGGAGGCAGGCGGCAGCAGCCATCGACAACTCGACCTGGTTACGGTACGCGCGGCTACGCCATCCGGTCAAACCGACCTGTCGTCACCCCCCATTGTGCACAGGCTGTGGACAACAACTTGAACCACGTCAGCCGCCCCGACTACCGTGGCTGGACTCCGCAATCTTTTTCCGTTCTGTCCTTACCTGTCCTTACGGACTTCGACCCACCGTCCCGAGAACCACACATTCGTGGGACCTGCGAGGAAGCGTGCCCCGTGGCTGACGTACCTGCCGATCTTGCCGCAGTGTGGCCGCGCGTGCTGGAACAGCTCCTCGGCGAAGGCCAGGGCATCGAGCCCAAGGACAAGCAGTGGATCGAGCGCTGCCAGCCACTCGCACTGGTGGCCGACACCGCGCTGCTCGCGGTCCCCAACGAGTACGGCAAGCAGGTCCTCGAAGGCCGCCTCGCCCCTCTGATCAGCGAGGCCCTCACCCGCGCCTGCGGCCGGCCGATCCGGATCGCGATCACCGTGGACGACTCCGTCGGCGAGCCCTCCCCGCCCGCGCCGCAGGCCCGGCCCGCGCAGCAGCCGTACGGGAAGTACGACGGATACGAGAAGCCGTACGAGAAGTACGACGACTACGGGCGTCCGCTGCCGGACGACGGTCTGCCGACCGCCCGGCCCGCCTACCCCGAGTACCAGCAGCAGCGCCCCGACCCGGGCGTCTGGCCGCGCGCCCAGGAGGAGATCACCTGGCAGCAGCAGCGGCTCGGCGGCTTCCAGGAGCGTGATCCGTACGCGACGGCCCGCCCGCAGCAGCCCCAGCAGCCGCGGTACGACGACCGCTCCCCGTACGAGCAGCAGCGCCCCGAGCGTGCCGACCGGTCCGAGCCGGAGGGCTCCGGCGGTCCGGGTCACGGTGGACCCGCCCATGGCGGCCCGGGTCACGGAGGGCCGGGCGCCGGCCATGGGCCGCGGCCGGGCGTCGGCGGCGGCCCGGGCATGGGCGGTTCCTCGTCCGGACAGGGCGCCGGGTCCGGCGCACCCGGCGAGCAGCACGCGCGGCTGAACCCCCGCTACCTATTCGACACCTTCGTCATCGGTTCCTCGAACCGCTTCGCGCACGCGGCCGCCGTCGCGGTCGCCGAGGCGCCGGCGAAGGCGTACAACCCGCTCTTCATCTACGGGGAGTCGGGGCTCGGCAAGACCCACCTGCTGCACGCCATCGGGCACTACGCGCGGAGCCTCTACCCCGGCACCCGGGTGCGGTACGTGAGCTCGGAGGAGTTCACCAACGAGTTCATCAACTCGATCCGCGACGGCAAGGGCGACGCCTTCCGCAAGCGCTACCGCGATGTGGACATCCTGCTCGTCGACGACATCCAGTTCCTCGCGAGCAAGGAGTCGACGCAGGAGGAGTTCTTCCACACCTTCAACACGCTCCACAACGCCAACAAGCAGATCGTGCTCTCCTCGGACCGGCCGCCCCGGCAGCTCGTGACCCTGGAGGACCGGCTCCGCAACCGCTTCGAGTGGGGCCTGACCACCGATGTGCAGCCGCCCGAGCTGGAGACGCGCATCGCGATCCTCCGCAAGAAGGCGGTCCAGGAGCAGCTCAACGCCCCGCCGGAGGTGCTGGAGTTCATCGCCTCCCGCATCTCGCGGAACATCCGCGAGCTGGAGGGCGCCCTGATCCGGGTGACCGCCTTCGCGAGCCTCAACCGGCAGCCGGTGGACCTCGGGCTCACCGAGATCGTCCTCAAGGACCTGATCCCGGGCGGCGAGGACGCGGCTCCGGAGATCACCGCCGGCGCGATCATGGCGTCGACGGCCGATTACTTCGGTCTGACGGTGGAGGACCTGTGCGGCTCCTCGCGCAGCCGGGTCCTGGTCACGGCCCGCCAGATCGCCATGTACCTGTGCCGGGAGCTCACGGATCTGTCGCTGCCGAAGATCGGCGCGCAGTTCGGCGGCCGCGACCACACCACGGTCATGCACGCGGACCGCAAGATCCGCGCCCTGATGGCCGAGCGGCGCTCCATCTACAACCAGGTCACCGAGCTGACCAACCGCATCAAGAACGGCTGAGAACGCCGTCCGCGACCCTCCGAGGGCGCTCCGGGAGACCTTCCGGGGCGCCCTTCGGCGTTCCCGGGCCACCGGCCCCTCGCGGCCGCTGTTCGATTACTCCGTTCCGGTGGCGGGTTCTCCACAGATTGGGGGATGATCTCCCGTCCACAGGGTGGGGACTGCGGAGTTATCCGGATCGCATCCACAGGCAGGGCGGGTGACAGCCCATCGCTCCAGCTCAGAGGGGTGTGGAATTGTTGGCAACCGATCTCCACAGCCTGTGGACAAAAATTCCGTCCACAGGAGCTCCGCTCGGTTGTCCACCGGCAACCCACAGGCAGGGGTCGGTTGCCCACAGCTTCTCCACAGCGCTGTCCACTGTTCGGCAACGAAACACCCCCGCTCACTGGCCCGAGTGAAAGCCGTCACACCAAGGGAGACGTTTGGGCTGTGGGGAACCGGGGGAAAGCTGGGGACAGCACTGGGGAGAACTCCCCATGGCCTGTGAATCGGGTGTGCAGAACTTTCGCGTGTCCACAGAACACCCCGGTTGTCCACCGGTGCCGTGCACAGGGTCGGTGGACAAAAAACTGGGTCTGACCTGCGTGGATGGCGTTATCCACGGTTTCCACAGGCCCTACTACTACTCCCACTCATAGTTAGCCCGGAATCTGCTTCGAAGTGGGACCTGTGCACAACTCGGCGCCGGAGCTTCGTCGAGCTCTCGACCCGACTTGACCCCGAGCCGCACCGAGTGTCGGTGGCGTACGTCAGACTGGTTCCCGCAGTCGACGAAGAGCCAGCAACAAGCAGGAGGCGGTTCCGGTGAAGATCCGGGTGGAGCGCGATGTACTCGCGGAGGCGGTGGCGTGGGTGGCCCGCAGCCTTCCGGCCCGTCCGCCGGCGCCCGTACTCGCGGGCCTTCTGCTGAAGGCCGAGGACGGCGCGCTGAGCTTCTCCAGCTTCGACTACGAGGTCTCGGCGCGGGTCTCCGTCGAGGCGGAGGTCGAGGAGGACGGCACGGTCCTGGTCTCCGGCCGCCTGCTCGCCGACATCTGCCGCGCCCTGCCCAACCGCCCGGTGGAGATCTCCACCGACGGTGTACGGGCGACCGTGGTCTGCGGCTCCTCCCGCTTCACCCTCCACACGCTGCCCGTGGAGGAGTACCCGGCGCTGCCGGAGATGCCCACCGCGACCGGCACCGTCCCCGGTGAGGTCTTCGCGGCCGCCGCCGCCCAGGTGGCCATCGCCGCCGGCCGTGACGACACGCTGCCCGTCCTCACCGGTGTGCGCATCGAGATCGAGGGCGACACGGTCACCCTGGCCTCCACCGACCGCTACCGCTTCGCCGTCCGCGAGTTCCTGTGGAAGCCGGAGTCTCCGGACGCCTCCGCCGTCGCCCTGGTGCCCGCCAAGACGCTCCTGGACACGGCCAAGGCCCTGACCAGCGGCGACACCGTGACCCTGGCGCTCTCCGGCTCCGGCAAGGGCGAGGGCCTGATCGGCTTCGAGGGCGCGGGCCGCCGCACCACCACCCGCCTGCTCGAGGGCGACCTGCCGAAGTACCGGACGCTCTTCCCGACCGAGTTCAACTCGATCGCGGTGATCGAGACCGCCCCCTTCGTGGAGGCCGTCAAGCGCGTGGCCCTCGTGGCCGAGCGCAACACCCCGGTCCGGCTCAGCTTCGAGCAGGGCGTGCTCATCCTGGAGGCCGGCTCCAGCGACGACGCACAGGCTGTGGAGCGGGTCGACGCGCAGCTCGACGGCGACGACATCTCGATCGCCTTCAACCCGACCTTCCTCCTGGACGGCCTGAGCGCGATCGACTCCCCGGTCGCCCAGTTGTCCTTCACGACCTCCACCAAGCCCGCCCTCCTGAGCGGCAGGCCGGCGGTCGACGCGGAGGCCGACGAGGCTTACAAGTACCTGATCATGCCGGTACGCCTGAGCGGCTGACCCCACAGGTGTGCACCCGGGGCCGGGCGTAGGCTCGGACCCGGGTAAACCGCACACGACGCTTAAGGAATCTCTGATGGAGCTCGGTCTCGTCGGTCTCGGCAAGATGGGCGGCAACATGCGTGAGCGCATCCGCCGCGCAGGCCACACCGTCATCGGATACGACCGCAACCCGGACCTCGCCGATGTCCACAGCCTCGAAGAGCTTGTGGGCAAGCTCAAGGGTCCGCGCGTCGTGTGGGTCATGGTCCCGGCCGGTGCCGCGACCCAGTCCACCATCGACGAGCTGGCGAACCTGCTCTCCCCCGGCGACATCGTGGTGGACGGCGGCAACTCCCGCTGGACCGACGACGAGAAGCACGCCGAGGAGCTCGCCGCCAAGGGCATCGGCTTCGTCGACTGCGGCGTCTCCGGCGGCGTCTGGGGCCTGGAGAACGGCTACGCGCTGATGTACGGCGGCGACGCCGAGAACGTGGCCCGCGTCCAGCCGATCTTCGACGCGCTCAAGCCCGAGGGCCCCTACGGCTCCGTCCACGCGGGCAAGGTCGGCGCGGGCCACTTCGCGAAGATGGTCCACAACGGCATTGAGTACGCGATGATGCAGGCATACGCCGAGGGCTGGGAGCTCCTGGAGAAGGTCGACTCCGTCACCGACGTCCGAGAGGTCTTCCGCTCCTGGCAGGAGGGCACCGTCATCCGCTCGTGGCTGCTCGACCTCGCGGTCAACGCCCTCGACGAGGACGAGCACCTGGAGAAGCTGCGCGGCTACGCGTCGGACTCCGGCGAGGGCCGGTGGACCGTCGAGGCCGCCATCGACAACGCCGTACCGCTGCCGGCGATCACCGCGTCGCTGTTCGCGCGGTTCGCGTCGCGTCAGGACGACTCGCCGCAGATGAAGATGATCGCCGCGCTGCGCAACCAGTTCGGCGGTCACGCGGTCGAGACGAAGAAGTAATCCACAGGCTGTGCACCCGGCGGTGCACAGCCCGCCGGGGGAAGGTCGGCGCCCACCATGCACGTCACGCATCTGTCGCTGGCCGACTTCCGCTCCTACGCCCGGGTCGAGGTCCCGCTCGATCCGGGCGTCACCGCGTTCGTGGGGCCGAACGGCCAGGGCAAGACCAATCTCGTCGAGGCGGTCGGCTATCTCGCCACCCTCGGCAGCCACCGCGTCGCCTCCGACGCCCCGCTGGTGCGCATGGGCGCGGAGCGGGCGATCATCCGGGCCGCCGTCACCCAGGGCGAGCGCTCCCAGTTGGTCGAGCTCGAACTCAACCCGGGCCGCGCCAACCGGGCCCGTATCAACAGGTCCTCGCAGGTCAGGCCGCGTGATGTGCTGGGGATCGTACGCACCGTGCTGTTCGCGCCCGAGGACCTGGCGCTCATCAAGGGCGACCCCGGCGAGCGCCGGCGCTTCCTCGACGAGCTGATCACGGCGCGCGCGCCGCGCATGGCGGGCGTGCGCTCGGACTACGAGCGGGTGCTCAAGCAGCGCAACACGCTCCTGAAGTCCGCGGCCATGGCCCGGCGGCACGGCGGCCGTTCCCTGGACCTGTCCACCCTGGACGTGTGGGACCAGCACCTGGCCCGGGCCGGTGCCGAGCTCCTCGCCCAGCGGCTGGACCTCATCGACACGCTCCGCCCGCTCGCCGACAAGGCGTACGAGCAACTGGCCCCCGCCGGCGGACCGGTCCTGCTGGAGTACAAGCCCTCCGCACCCGGCTCCGGGCACACCCGCGAGGAGCTGTACGGGCAGTTGATCGCCGCGCTCGCCGACGTACGCAAGCAGGAGATCGAGCGGGGCGTCACGCTGGTCGGACCGCACCGCGACGACCTGCTCCTCAAGCTCGGCGACCTGCCGGCCAAGGGCTACGCGAGCCATGGCGAGTCCTGGTCCTACGCCCTGGCGCTGCGGCTCGCCTCGTACGACCTGCTGCGCGCCGAGGGCAACGAGCCGGTCCTGATCCTCGACGACGTCTTCGCCGAGCTGGACGCGCGCCGGCGCGAGCGGCTCGCGGAACTGGTGGCGCCGGGCGAGCAGGTCCTGGTCACGGCGGCGGTCGACGACGACGTCCCGGGCGTGCTCGCGGGCGCGCGGTACCTGGTGGGCGGCGGCACGGTGGAAAGGCCGGTGCAGGCATGACGGCGAGGAACGGCGAAACTTCCCCACAGCCTGTGGACAAGTCCGCGGCGCCGACGGCCCCCGAGCCCTCCGGCGTCGACCTGGCCCGCGTCGCGCTGCGCGCCGCCAAGGAGCAGGCGAAGGCGCGGGGCGCGGCGGCCCAGCAGAAGAAGCAGGCCCGGCGCGGCGGCGGCCTGCGCTCCGGCGCGCGCGCCGACGGGCGCGACCCGATGGCGCTCGGCGCCGCGATCAACCGGCTGATCACCGAGCGGGGCTGGGAGACGCCCGCGGCGGTCGGCGGGGTCATGGGGCGCTGGCCGCAGATCGTGGGCGAGGACCTCGCCAAGCACTGCGTCCCGCTGAAGTACGACGAGGACCCGGAGGAGCGGGTGCTCACCGTGCAGTGCGACTCCACGGCGTGGGCGACCCAGCTCCGGCTGCTCGCGCCCCGCCTGGTCGCGCGCCTCAACGAGGACCTGGGCCACGGCACGGTCCGGATGATCAAGGTCCTCGGTCCCGGCGGGCCCCGGCGGGGGTACGGGCCACTGCGGGCGCCGGGGTCCGTGGGCCCCGGAGATACCTACGGGTAGCGGTACGGGACGGGCGCGGGACCCCCGCGCGGGGCGCGTGCCCACTACGGGTCACCGCCCGAAGCGCTAGGTGGCCGTCAGGGGCGTCTGGAGCCCCTCCCCGGATATGGGGAGTCGTCTCGCGCCCGTCGAGGGCGGCACATGAGCATTCAGGTACCGGCAAACCCCCATGAGTGTCAGTGGTACCGGTAGACTGGGAGACAATCCCGCCACCCTGCGGAACATGTCGAACGACGCAGCCGCTCCCGTATGCCCGGAGAACGGCTTGTGCTGTGCCAGAAAGGGCGCTTCGTGGCCGATTCCGGCAACCCCAACGAGAACAACCAGTACACCGCCAGCAACATCCAGGTCCTCGAGGGTCTGGATGCGGTGCGTAAGCGCCCTGGCATGTACATCGGCTCGACCGGAGAGCGCGGTCTGCACCACATGGTGCAGGAGGTCGTCGACAACTCGGTCGACGAGGCCCTGGCCGGTCACGCGGACACCATCGACGTGACGATCCTGGCCGACGGCGGCGTCCGCGTCGTCGACAACGGCCGCGGCATCCCCGTCGGCATCGTCGAGTCCGAGGGCAAGCCGGCCGTCGAGGTCGTGCTGACGGTCCTCCACGCGGGCGGCAAGTTCGGCGGCGGCGGCTACGCGGTCTCCGGCGGTCTGCACGGCGTGGGCGTCTCCGTCGTCAACGCGCTCTCCACCAAGGTCTCGGTGGAGATCAAGACCGACGGCCACCGCTGGACGCAGGACTACAAGATGGGCGCCCCCACCGCGCCCCTCGCGAAGCACGAGGCGACCGACGAGACCGGCACCTCGGTGACGTTCTGGGCCGACCCGGACATCTTCGAGACGACCGAGTACTCCTTCGAGACGCTCTCGCGCCGCTTCCAGGAGATGGCCTTCCTCAACAAGGGCCTGACGATCACGCTCACCGACGAGCGGGAGTCCGCGAAGGCCACCGTCGGCGCCGACGACCCGGACGCCGAGGCCGCCGCCGAGCCGTCCGCGCGCACCGTGAAGTACCACTACGAGGGCGGCATCGTCGACTTCGTGAAGTACCTCAACTCGCGCAAGGGCGACCTGATCCACCCCACGGTCATCGACATCGAGGCCGAGGACAAGGAGCGCCTGCTCTCGGTCGAGATCGCGATGCAGTGGAACTCCTCGTACAGCGAGGGCGTGTACTCGTTCGCGAACACGATCCACACCCACGAGGGCGGCACCCACGAGGAGGGCTTCCGCGCCGCGCTGACGACGCTCGTCAACAAGTACGCGCGCGAGAAGAAGCTGCTCCGCGAGAAGGACGACAACCTCACGGGCGACGACATCCGCGAGGGTCTGACCGCGATCATCTCGGTCAAGATCGGCGAGCCGCAGTTCGAGGGCCAGACCAAGACCAAGCTCGGCAACACCGAGGCGAAGACCTTCGTCCAGAAGGTCGTCTTCGAGAACCTGACCGACTGGTTCGACCGCAACCCCAACGAGGCCGCGGACATCATCCGCAAGGGCATCACCGCCGCCACCGCGCGCGTGGCCGCCCGCAAGGCCCGCGACCTGACCCGCCGCAAGGGTCTCCTGGAGTCGGCGTCCCTGCCGGGCAAGCTCTCCGACTGCCAGTCGAACGACCCCACCAAGTGCGAGATCTTCATCGTCGAGGGTGACTCCGCCGGCGGCTCGGCCAAGTCCGGCCGCAACCCGATGTACCAGGCCATCCTGCCGATCCGCGGCAAGATCCTGAACGTCGAGAAGGCGCGGATCGACAAGATCCTCCAGAACACCGAGGTCCAGGCGCTGATCTCCGCCTTCGGCACCGGTGTCCACGAGGACTTCGACATCGAGAAGCTCCGCTATCACAAGATCATCCTGATGGCGGACGCCGACGTCGACGGCCAGCACATCAACACCCTGCTGCTGACCTTCCTCTTCCGCTTCATGCGGCCGCTGGTCGAGGCCGGGCACGTCTACCTCTCCCGCCCCCCGCTGTACAAGATCAAGTGGGGCCGGGACGACTTCGAGTACGCCTACTCGGACCGCGAGCGCGACGCGCTGGTCGAGCTGGGCAAGCAGAACGGCAAGCGGATCAAGGAAGACTCGATCCAGCGCTTCAAGGGTCTCGGCGAGATGAACGCCGAAGAGCTGCGCATCACCACCATGGACCAGGACCACCGCGTGCTCGGCCAGGTCACCCTCGACGACGCGGCACAGGCCGACGATCTGTTCTCGGTGCTGATGGGTGAGGACGTCGAGGCTCGGCGCTCGTTCATCCAGCGCAACGCCAAGGACGTCCGCTTCCTCGACATCTGAGTCGGCCTCATCTGACCGTACGAAAGGACTGAAGACCGGCAATGGCCGACGAGAACACCCCTGTGATGCCCGAAGAGGAGCCGACGGTTCCCGGCGTGGGCATGCGCGTCGAGCCCGTGGGGCTCGAGACCGAGATGCAGCGCTCGTACCTCGACTACGCGATGTCCGTCATCGTGTCGCGCGCTCTGCCCGACGTCCGTGACGGCCTCAAGCCGGTGCACCGCCGCGTGCTGTACGCGATGTACGACGGCGGCTACCGGCCCGAGAAGGGCTTCTACAAGTGCGCCCGCGTCGTCGGCGACGTCATGGGCAACTACCACCCGCACGGCGACACCTCGATCTACGACGCGCTCGTCCGCCTCGCCCAGCCCTGGGCCATGCGGATGCCGCTGGTCGACTCCAACGGCAACTTCGGCTCCCCGGGCAACGACCCGGCGGCCGCCATGCGCTACACCGAGTGCAAGATGGCGCCGCTGTCGATGGAGATGGTCCGCGACATCGACGAGGAGACCGTCGACTTCACGGACAACTACGACGGCCGCTCCCAGGAGCCGACCGTCCTGCCGTCCCGCTTCCCGAACCTGCTGATCAACGGCTCCGCCGGCATCGCGGTCGGCATGGCGACCAACATCCCGCCGCACAACCTGCGCGAGGTCGCCGCCGGCGCCCAGTGGTACCTGGAGCACCCCGAGGCCACCCACGAGGAGCTCCTCGACGCGCTCATCGAGCGCATCAAGGGCCCCGACTTCCCCACCGGCGCGCTCGTCGTCGGCCGCAAGGGCATCGAGGAGGCGTACCGCACCGGCCGCGGCTCCATCACCATGCGCGCGGTCGTCGAGGTCGAGGAGATCCAGAACCGCCAGTGCCTGGTGGTCACCGAGCTGCCCTACCAGGTCAACCCGGACAACCTCGCGCAGAAGATCGCCGACCTGGTGAAGGACGGCAAGATCGGCGGCATCGCCGACGTCCGCGACGAGACCTCCTCGCGCACCGGCCAGCGCCTGGTCATCGTGCTCAAGCGGGACGCGGTCGCCAAGGTCGTCCTCAACAACCTGTACAAGCACACCGACCTGCAGACGAACTTCGGCGCCAACATGCTGGCGCTCGTCGACGGCGTGCCGCGCACCCTCTCGATCGACGCGTTCATCCGCCACTGGGTGACGCACCAGATCGAGGTCATCGTGCGCCGGACGAAGTTCCGGCTGCGCAAGGCCGAGGAGCGCGCCCACATCCTGCGCGGTCTGCTCAAGGCGCTCGACGCGATCGACGAGGTCATCGCCCTCATCCGGCGCAGCGACACGGTCGACGTCGCCCGCGAGGGCCTGATGGGCCTGCTCCAGATCGACGAGATCCAGGCCAACGCCATCCTCGAGATGCAGCTCCGCCGGCTCGCCGCCCTGGAGCGCCAGAAGATCGTCGCGGAGCACGACGAGCTCCAGGCGAAGATCAACGAGTACAACGCGATCCTGGCCTCGCCCGAGAAGCAGCGGGGGATCGTCAGCGACGAGCTCACGGCGTTGGTCGACAAGTACGGCGACGACCGCCGCAGCCAGCTCGTGCCCTTCGACGGCGACATGTCCATCGAGGACCTGATCGCCGAGGAGGACATCGTCGTCACCATCACGCGTGGCGGCTATGTGAAGCGCACGAAGACCGAGGACTACCGCTCCCAGAAGCGCGGCGGCAAGGGCGTGCGCGGCACGAAGCTGAAGCAGGACGACATCGTCGACCACTTCTTCGTGACCACCACCCACAACTGGCTGCTCTTCTTCACCAACAAGGGCCGGGTCTACCGGGCCAAGGCGTACGAGCTGCCGGACGCCGGCCGGGACGCCCGCGGCCAGCACGTGGCCAACCTGCTGGCCTTCCAGCCGGACGAGCAGATCGCCGAGATCCTCGCGATCCGCGACTACGAGGCCGCGCCGTACCTGGTGCTCGCCACCAAGGCCGGTCTGGTGAAGAAGACCGCCCTGAAGGACTACGACTCCCCGCGCTCGGGCGGTGTCATCGCCATCAACCTGCGCGAGCGGGAGGACGGCAGCGACGACGAGCTGATCGGCGCGGAGCTGGTCTCCGCCGACGACGACCTGCTGCTCATCAGCCGCAAGGCGCAGTCGATCCGCTTCACCGCCTCGGACGACGCGCTGCGCCCCATGGGCCGCGCGACCTCCGGCGTCAAGGGGATGAGTTTCCGCGAGGACGACGAGCTGCTCTCGATGAATGTCGTCCGGCCGGGTACGTTCGTCTTCACCGCGACCGACGGTGGCTACGCCAAGCGCACCCCGGTCGACGAGTACCGCGTCCAGGGTCGTGGCGGCCTCGGCATCAAGGCCGCCAAGATCGTGGAGGACCGCGGCTCGCTCGTGGGCGCGCTGGTGGTCGAGGAGACCGACGAGATCCTCGCCATCACGCTGTCCGGTGGTGTGATTCGTACGCGAGTCAACGAAGTCAGGGAGACCGGCCGTGACACCATGGGCGTCCAGCTGATCAACCTGGGCAAGCGTGACGCCGTCGTCGGCATCGCCCGCAACGCCGAGGCCGGCGCCGAGGACGATGACGTCGAGGACGCGGCCGACGCGGGTGAGGTTGTGGAGACGGCCGAGGCGGTCGAGGGCACGGAGCCCGCGACCGGGGAGCACGAGGAGTAGAGCGTGAGTGGAGCCACGGGCGCCGGTTCGGCCGACGGCCGGTCCGCAGGATCGAGCGGTGCCCGTGGCTCCGCCACGGACTCCCAGGGGGTTACGGTGACGGACACTCGGGGGCAGGGGCCCTCGTACGAGGCGTACAACGGGCCGCTGCCCGGAGAGCGCGCGGGGACGCAGCCGCAGAGCGGGCCCTACCGCCCGCCGCAGGCATACGGCACGCCGGCGCAGGGCACTCCGGCCCAGGGCGTGCCCACGGGCGGCCCGGCCACCGCGGCCTCGCGCAAGCCGCGCACGGGAGCACGCACCACCCCGCGCACGCGCAAGGCACGGCTGCGGGTCGCCAAGGCCGATCCGTGGTCGGTGATGAAGATGAGCTTCCTGCTCTCCATCGCGCTCGGCATCTGCACCGTGGTGGCCGCGGCGGTGCTGTGGATGGTCATGGACGCCATGGGTGTCTTCTCGACCGTCGGCGGCACGATCAGCGAGGCCACCGGCTCCAACGAGTCCAACGGCTTCGACCTGCAGTCCTTCCTGTCGCTGCCGCGGGTGCTGATGTTCACCTCGGTCATCGCGGTGATCGACGTGGTCCTGATGACCGCCCTGGCCACGCTGGGCGCGTTCATCTACAACCTGTCGGCCGGCTTCGTGGGCGGTGTGGAGCTCACCCTCGCCGAGGACGAGTGACCTGCGAGGCGACCTGCCCGGGGGCCGTCCCGGAACCGATTTTGGGACTGGCCCCCACGTGCGCTAATCTTCAGGAGTCAGCGCGCGGGACACACACCGCAAAGCGCGGCGGGGCTATAGCTCAGTTGGTTAGAGCGCATCCCTGATAAGGATGAGGCCACAGGTTCAAATCCTGTTAGCCCCACATCGAAGATCGGCCCGGACGGTTCACCCGTCCGGGCCGATTGCTTTGCGGGACGCGTTGGCGGCCTAGGTCACCGATCGGTATCGGCCGGTGTGTAGAGTGGGCGTCAGAAGTCTCCTACGTCAACGAAAGACGAGGTCGCGCGGTGAAGAAGCTTCTCCTGGTCGCACTGGCCGCCATCGGCGGGCTCCTCGTGTACCGCCAGATCCAGGCGGATCGCGCCGAGCAGGATCTGTGGACGGAGGCGACCGACTCCGTGCCCGCAGGTTCGGGTGTGTGAGACGAAGAGCGTCAGTGAGTGAGGCCCCGGCCGCGGTGAGCGGCCGGGGCCTCACTCTGTTGCGGCCTGTTCGCGAATGCCAATGAATTGCTTGCTGTCGCAAATTTGTAGGGTCTCGGTCGGGCGAGCGGGCAGGATGGGCGCGCACGGACGGGACGAGGAGAAGCGCGTGAAGAGGCAACGGGGATCCACCGGACGTACGGCGGGGGTGCTGGCCGCGGCGATGTGCGCGGCGCTCGCGCTGCCGGGCGGCGCGTGGGCGGCCGGTGAGGGCGGCGGCTACACCTTCGACGGCGCGGCCCAGCGGGTGAAGGGCGCCGTCTCCAATCTGGACGCCGAGCGGCTGAAGGCCGGCCAGAGCTACCGGGACACCATCCAGAAGAACGGCAAGCTCTACTACCGCGTCGACCTCGACGAGAAGCAGAACGCCTACGTGTCGGTCGTGGCCGTCCCCAGGACCGCTGCCAAGGCCGGCTACAGCGACGGTCTCAAGGTGAGCATGCAGGACGGCTCCGGCACCGACTGCGGCTACCAGTCGGTGAACTTCGGCGGCTCCGGCTTCACCCGGCCGCTCGCCGCGTACACCCACCGCACGATCGACCCGGACTCCTCCACCTGCCGGCAGGCCGGCGCGTACTACGTCCTCGTGGAGCGCACCTCCCAGGACGACAGCGCGGACTGGGAGCTGGAGATCCGCTACCTGACCGAGCCGGGCGTGAAGAAGACGGGCCCGACGGCGCTGCCGGAGAACTGGGCCTCGGGCACGCCCCAGCCGCCCACGGGCGGGCCGCAACGGCGGGACGGAGGCGGCGGGTTCCACGACGCGGCCTCGGTGCGCCAGGGCGAGTGGCGCACCGACATCAAGCCGGGCCAGACGGTGTACTACCGGGTCCCGGTCGACTGGGGCCAGCAGATCTTCGCCACCGCCGAGCTGGGCAGCAGCCCCGTCGCCGACACCTTCGTCAGCAACGCGCTCACGCTGTCCCTGATGAATCCGGCCCGCGGCTACGTCGCCAGCCGGGACCTGAGCTACGACGGCGATCCGTCGACCCTGGCGTTCGACCCGGAGCGGCCCGTGGCCTTCGAGAACCGCTTCGCCTCGGACGACGCCACCAACGGCCTGCGGTTCGCCGGCTGGTACTACCTGTCGGCCACGCTCAGCCCCGAGATCGCCAAGGCGTACGGGGACAAGCCCCTGCCGCTGACCCTGCGGGTGAACGTCACCGGGCAGCCCAAGCCCGCACCGCCGTACGACGGCGATCCCGGGCCCTTCACGGTGACCGAGGACGACCGGGACGCGGCCGCCACCGGCCAGAGCGGCCCGCAGGCGGCCAGGAGCGGCACGCTGCGGGTCGTCGGCGTGGCCGGGATCGGCGCCGGCACGGTCCTCGTCCTGGGCCTGGGCGCCTGGTGGCTGCTGGCCCGGCGGGCGGCGGGCGCCGGGCCTACGCCTGGATGAGCGCCCAGATCCCCACGGCGTAGCAGACGAGCGCCACGACCAGCACCGGGACCGCGACCTTCGCGGGCGGTCCCGGCCGGCGCGCGGGAACCGATGCGGCCTGAGCGGTGTATGAACGAGTGGAGACCTGCTCGTACGGCGCCGCGGCCGTGGGGGCCTGGGCGAAGGAGGCGGGGGAGTGCGCGGACGGCTGTACGGGGGGCGTGGCCGGGGCCCCGGCCGGGGGAGTCCCGAGCTGAGCGGGTCCGGGCTGAGCGTGCCCGGCCGGCGAGGCGAGCGGCGACGGGGCCGGGCCGTAGGCCGGGGCCGGCGGGACGGCCACGGGCCGGGTGGGCGTCCGGGGCGGCGGCGGCAGATGGAAGCTGCCGGTCTCGGACGGGTTCGGCAGGTGCGGGGGCGTGTCCTGACGGTCCTGCTGAGGGTCCTGCCGGGGTGCCTGGCCGGGCTGCGCCGGCTCGGGGCCGTTCGGGCCGAAGCCGGCCGGCAGCGGGCCGATCTGGTCGCGGATCTCGACCGGCTCCTCGGCGGGGCCGGGCTCGGGCAGCAGCTCCGCCGCCGCGTTCAGCGCCTTTCGCGCGCCCGTGGCCGTCTTGAAGCGGGCCTGAGGGTCGGGCTGCAGCAGCCCGGCGATCACCTGCCACAGAGGCTCGGAGATCCCCCGGGGGGCGCTCGGCGTGCCGTACATCATGAAGTGGTCCACGAGGGCCTGGGAGTCCGGCCTGCGGCCCTGGAGCAGATAGAGCGCGACCAGGCCGACCGCGAACAGGTCCGCGGTGAAGTCCGGCTCGGCGCCCATCAGTTGCTCGGGCGCGAAATAACCGGGCGTGCCCACCACGTAGTTGGTCTCGGTGAGCCGGGGCTCGCCCTTGCGCATCGAGATGCCGAAGTCGGACAGCCGCAGATGCGGCCGTCCGGTCCCGGTCACTTCGAGCAGGATGTTGGCCGGCTTGATGTCGCGGTGCACGACCCCCTCCGCGTGCACCGCGGTCAGTCCGGACAGCAGTTGGTCGAGCAGGGTGCACACGAAGCGGGGCGGCAGCGCGCCGTAGTCCCCGATGACGTGCGCCAGCGAGCCGCCCGCCACGAGGTCCATGGTGAAGAGGACCTTGTCGTCGTCCGCGGCCCAACTGGCCGGGGCGAGGACGTGCGGGTGGTCGATCCTGAGCGCCTGCTCGCGGACGAAGCGCAGCAGGGTGTGGGCGTCGCTCTGCTGGAGCACCTTCGCCGCCACATAGCGGCGGCGCCGGTGGTCCCAGGCACGCCACACCGCGCCGACCCCACCGCGGCCGATCGGATCGATCAGCTCGTACCGCCCAGCGAAGACCTCACCCATCGCGCTGCGCCCGCTCCCCGTACCGTCTCGGATGATGCCGTACCGGCGTCAGTTCTGGTGCGACTCGTAGTGGGCCACCGCGTCCGCGGTGCGTCCCGCGCCGTACACCCGGAGGAACTCTGCCAGTTCCGGGTGCGCGGGCGCGAGCGAGTCGGCCGCCTCGATGATGTCGCCCGCCGCGGCCACGGAGCGCAGCAGGGACTGGATCTCCCGGACCACGCGGCGCACGGTGGGCGCGCCGCTGGTGGCGGTGGCCGTGCTGCCGGAGGTGAGGACGGAGCCGCCCTGGGACTTCTTGATCTCGTCCATCCGGTCGGTTGCCTCGGCCGCGCTGACGCTGCCGTCGGCGACCTGGCCGGCGAGCTCCTGCAGGGCCTGGACACGCTGGACGACAGCGGGATTGCCGATCTTGGCCCGCTGGCCGCTCATGAGCTGCGACAGCATGGGCGCCGACAGGCCGAGCACGGCCGCGAGCCGGGCCTGATTCAGTCCGAGATCGTCGATCAGCCGGCGGAAGAGCGCCCCCAACGGCTCCCCGTACCAACTGCGCTGAAGCTCTCGGGCTCTGGCCGTGGCTTCCTGCTGCGCTGTATCCATTACTACTTCTCCCCATCCCTTGGGTTCGCCACTGCGAACCCCGATCAGCATCTTACGGAGCGTGGTCGCCCACGGGGAGTCCCAATCCTTTTGCGGAATACGGGGGGTGACCCGGTACTCTGTTGTCGTTCCGGGGCCTTAGCTCAGTTGGTAGAGCGCTGTCTTTGCATGGCAGATGTCAGGGGTTCGACTCCCCTAGGCTCCACTCCGGAAAAAAGCTCCCTGACCTGCGGTAACGCGGGGCGGGGAGCTTTTTCGTACGGGTGGGGAAGTGGCCCAGCCGTACGGGGCTGGAATGGACCAGGATCAGTGGGCCACCCGGCCGTAGCGTCGTGTCCATGGCGAAGACGACGAAGACCGGCGGCCCCACACGGACCCAGCGAGCGCTGCTGGCGGCCCAGCTCAGCAACGCGATCGGCGACGGCGCCTTCTATGTGACCTCGGCGCTCTACTTCTCCCGGATCGTCGGCCTGTCCGCCCCGCAGATCGGGGCCGGACTCGCCGTGGCCTGGGGGATCGGCTCGCTCGCCGGGGTGCCGCTCGGGCACCTGGCCGACCGGCGCGGGCCGCGCGGCAGCGCCGTGCTCCTCGCCCTGGCCACCGCGGCGGCCGTCGCCTCCTTCCTCCTGATCCGCTCCTTCCTGCCCTTCCTGCTGGCCGCCGTCGTGTACGCCACGGCTCAGAGCGGCCTCGCCGCGGCCCGCCAGGCCCTCCTCGCGGGTCTGGTCGAGCCGGCCGCCCGGGTCGGGATGCTGGCCCGGATCCAGGCCACGCTCAACGCCGGCCTCGCCGTCGGCGCCGCGCTCGGCGGCCTCGCCCTGAGCGCCGGGACCCGCGGCGCCTACCTCGCGGTCTTCGCCCTCGACGCGGCCGGCTTCCTCGTCTGCGCCCTGGTGCTGCACCGGCTCCCGGCGCTGCCGGGCACCCCGGCCGGGGCCGGCGGCGAGCCGCGGCTCGTGGTGCTGCGGGACCGCCCGTACGCGGTGCTCACCCTCCTCAACGCGCTGCTGCTGCTCCGGCTGCCCCTGCTCAGCCTGGCCCTGCCGCTGTGGATCGTGGAGCGGACCTCGGCACCCGGCTGGACGGTCTCGGCGCTCTTCGTCCTCAACACCGGCGCGGTGATGCTCTTTCAGGTGCGGGCCGCGCGCTCGGTGACCGGGCTCGGCGAGGCCACCCGGGCGGTGGGCCGCTCCAGCCTCGTCATGCTGGCGTCGTGCGCGGTGTTCGCGGTGACGGCGGCCGGCTTCGGGCCCTGGCCGACGGTCGCGGTGCTCGTCCTCGGCGCCGTCCTCCAGGTGATCGCCGAGATGCGCCACTCCGCCGGGTCGTGGCAGATCGGCTTCTCCCTCGCGCCGGCCGACCGGATCGGCCAGTACCAGGGCTTCTACGGCACGGGCGTGCCGATCGCCAGGACGCTGGGACCGCTTCTCGTCACCACGCTGCTGATCGGCTGGGGCGTGGCGGGCTGGCTGGTCCTGGGCGGGATCTTCGTGGTGGCGGGCTTCGCCACGAAACCGGCGGTGCGCTGGGCCGAGCGCTCCCGGGCCCCGTACGGACCGGCGGGCGAGCCGGGCGAGCCGGGCGGGCGGGCCGCGGAACCGGCCGGGGCGCACTGAGCCGGACGAGTGGTGTTCATCGGAAGAACTGCGCGGCGACGGCGTCGCTCCACGGATCGCGGACGCGCTTCCTCATCATGAGGAAGGTACGAAAAGCGCGCAATCCGAAATGAACCATCCGAGAACGCCCGACTCGTCTCGAACCTCGACATCACGAAAGTGAGGGGTCATGGCCACCGCCAAGGTCAAGCAGTTCTGGACCGCCTTCGTCTCCGTCCTCTTCGCCCTGCTCGCCTCCCTCGGCCTGGCGAGCCCCGCCACCGCCGCCCAGCGCACCGCCCTCCAGCAGGGCGAGGAGCCGGCCGCCACGCCCGCGTCCGCCCCCACGACGAAGCAGGCGCGCGCCCTGGCCTCCGTACCGGCACAACGGGCGGCCCAACCGTGGCACACCGCGCGGGGCCGTGCCCTGCCGCCCACCATCAAGCAGCGCATCCGCGCCGAGGCGCACGGCTCCTCCCCCTCCGTCCGCCACCTGCGCGCCGACGCCTCGACCGAGGCGGTCCCGGCCGACGCCTTCGACCTGGCGGGTGCCGCCCTCGCCACCGCCGGCACGCCGGCCCCCGCGGGCACGGCGGCCGCTCAGGCCGCGCCGGCCGCCGTTCCGGCCGCTCACGCCGCGTAGGGCGCGGCGGATTCTCCGCCGCGCCCCTCGCCGTCACCCCGGAGCAGTCCGTCCGTCGACCGGCCGGTGATCAGCGACGCTCTTCGTCGCGGTCCGTGCCCTCCGCCTCCGTCCCGGCCTCGGCCTCCTTGGCCGCCACCTCGGGATCGAGAGACGATCCGTCGTCGACGACCGACGCATGCGCCGTCCTGTCGTCCACCTCGGTGGGAGCGGGCGGCTCGACCAGCCAGTCGGGGTTGGCCTGCTTGTCCCACCACTTCCAGGCGGCGAACGCGCCGCCGGCCAGCAGGCCGAGGACCGCGAGTCCCTTGGCGAGGCGTCCGGCCCTGGCCCGACGCCGGTGCATCCTCACGATCTTCCGTACGTCCTTCGGCGTCACCTGACCGCGCAGCGCGGCCCAGGCGGCAGTCGAACGCGACCCGGCCTCCTCCAGGACGGGACCGGTCGCGGCGACCGCGTGCTCGACACGCGGAACGGTGTAGACGGTCGCCTGACGGGCGGCCTTGCGGGTCACGGCCGCCGCACGATGCGCGGCCTCGTCGACCCGCGGCGGTACGCGCGGTGCGACATGACTGTCGTACTGCATGCGTGCCAGAACACGGGCCTGACGGGCCTGAACACGGGCCTGCCGAGCGGCCTTCGATACGGTGGGAGCAAGTTTGACGCGCGCTTCGTGCGCATAGAGGGCGGCCTGGTCCTTGGCCGTGCCGGCGTACGGCGCCACCACTTCCGCGGCGTGCAGGACGCTCTCCTTCGCCGAACCTGTCGCGGCGCGCACGCTGTCCATGCGGGTCACGGGATTCCTCCTCCTCGGTGGCGATGTCGGGTTTTCGCCTTTCCATCCTTTTCGGAATCATGCCTGCCGGACCGTGCTCCGGCATGTGGGGCGGGCATCCGGGGCATGCGAGGATCGGACCACGGGCGCGAGCGCGCCGGTACGAGGTGTGAGAAGGGCGGATCGTGGCCGAGCAGCTTTACGCGACTCTGAAGACCAGCCAGGGCGACATCGAGATTCGGCTGCTGCCGTTCCACGCTCCCAAGACGGTCAGGAACTTCGTGGAACTCGCCCGCGGCGAGCGCGAGTGGACCCACCCGGCGACCGGCGAGGTCTCCACGGCGCCGCTCTACGACGGCACGGTCTTCCACCGGGTGATCAAGGACTTCATGATCCAGGGCGGCGACCCGCTGGCGGACGGCACGGGCGGCCCGGGCTACCAGTTCGCCGACGAGTTCCACCCCGAGCTCTTCTTCGACAAGCCGTATCTGCTCGCGATGGCCAACGCCGGCCCCGGCACCAACGGCTCGCAGTTCTTCATCACGGTCGGCGCGACGACCTGGCTCAACCGCAAGCACACGATCTTCGGCGAGGTCGTCGGCGAGGCGAGCAAGAAGGTCGTGGACGCCATCGCCGCCGTCGAGACCAACCCGAGCACCACGCGCCCGGTCGAGGACATCGTCCTCGAGACCGTCGTCATCGAGAGCCGCTGACCCGCGGGGTTCCGGGAACCTTCGCGCCCCGCCCGTCCGTCAGGAGGGCGGGGCGACGTGCTGACCCGTTCCCGACGACCGCCCTCGGAAGGACCCTGATGCACTGCTACCGACACCCGGACGTCGAGACCGGCATCCGCTGCACCCGCTGCGAGAAGCCGATCTGCCCGGACTGCATGGTGTCCGCGTCCGTCGGCTTCCAGTGCCCGGACTGCGTGCGGAACGGCTCCGGCACCGGCCACGCCCCGGACGCCAACCAGCCGAGGACGCTCGCGGGCGGCCGGGTGGCGGCGGACGAGCGGTTCGTCACCAAGATCCTCATCGCGGTCAACCTCGCCCTGTTCATCGCGGTCCAGGTGGCCGGCGAGCGCTTCGTGGGCGAGCTGGTCATGATCGGGTACGCCTACAACCCGGTGCTCGGCCAGGTCGTGGGCGTCGCGGACGGCGAGTGGTACCGGCTGATCACCTCGGCCTTCCTCCATCAGGAGGTCGCGCACTTCGTCTTCAACATGCTCGGTCTGTGGCTCATCGGCGGGATCGTGGAGCCGGAGCTCGGCCGGGTCCGCTACGCCGCGCTGTGCCTGCTGTCCGGGCTCTCCGGCTCCGCGCTCGTCTATCTCCTGGACGCCCCGAACCAGGCGTCGCTCGGTGCCTCGGGCATCGTCTACGGCCTGATCGGCTCCTGGGTGGTGCTCGCCAGGCGCCGGCGCTACGACATGCGGCCGGTCATGCTCTTCGTCGCGATCTCGCTGGTGTTCACCTTCGCCCGGCCGGGTGTCTCCTGGGAGGCGCACATCGGCGGCCTCGTCGCCGGCGCCGTCCTCACGTACGGGCTGGTGCACGCGCCCCGGGCCCGGCGGGAGCTGGTGCAGTACGGGGTGGGCGGCCTGCTGCTCCTGGTCGACCTGGGGATGGTGCTCGGCCGCACCGCCGCGCTCACCTGAGCGGTGAGTGCTGTGGACGAGCTCTGAGGGAAGCTTTCCCCAGAGTTATCCACAGTGCGTGGCGGGATGGCCACGCTGGTCGGGACATGACCACGCCCTCCGCCTCTGACCAGGCATTTCGTGTCAGGGGCGAAGGGCGGTGCGGGGCTGTCCCCGCGAACTCGCGGTCGTACCGGCGTCAACCTCGCGAGAGTTATCCACAGATCTTCTTAAGTTATCCAGTGCTGTGCACAACACTGTGGATAACTCAGGGCAGAGCTTGACGGGTCACTTCCACTGGGTGGAGACACCGAAGCCGGCGGCGATGAAGCCGAAGCCCACCACGATGTTCCAGTTGCTGAGGGACTTGACCGGCAGCGTGCCGTCGGTGACGTAGAAGACCACGATCCACACCAGCCCGATGGCGAACAACGCCAGCATCACCGGTGCCACCCAGCTACGGTTCGTCAGCTTGATGGACGCGGCCTGCTTCGCGGCGGGCGGCGGCGTGTAGTCGGCCTTCTTGCGGATCCGTGACTTCGGCACGAGGGACTCTCCTGTCGATGCGCTGCGTGACCGCGCAGGGAACTGTGGCTGGCGCCGGGATGTGACGTAGAGGACCGCTGCGTCCCCCGGGCGTCCGTTAGCGTAGTGCTTCCGCGGCACCGAAGGGGATCAGGGTACGTTGAGCAATTCCGCCGACACTCCCGCACAGCCGGGCCGACGCCTCGGGTGGCGCCCGGTCCGGGCCCTCACCGCTGCCGTGTTCGCCCTCGCCGGACTCATCTTCGTCACGAGTTTCAACACCGCCAAGGGCACCAACCTGCGCACCGACGCCTCCCTGCTCAGGCTCTCCGACCTGATCGAGGAGCGCAGCCACAAGAACGCCGGCCTCGACGAGACCACCGCCGCCCTGCGCCGCCAGGTCGACGCCCTCGCCGCCCGCGACGACGGCTCCACCCGGGCCCAGGACGAGCGGCTGCGCGCCCTGGAGGCGGCCGCCGGCACCACCGAGGCCCGCGGCCCCGGCCTCACCGTCACCCTCAACGACGCCCCGCCGAACGCCCAGGCCGCCCCCGGCTACCCCGAGCCGCAGGCCAACGACCTGGTCATCCACCAGCAGGACCTCCAGGCCGTCGTCAACGCCCTGTGGCAGGGCGGCGCCCAGGGCATCCGGGTCATGGACCAGCGCCTCATCTCCACCAGCGCCGTGCGCTGCGTCGGCAACACCCTGATCCTCCAGGGCCGCGTCTACTCGCCGCCCTACAGAATCACCGCCGTCGGTGACCGCGACCGGCTGACCCGGGCCCTCGCCGACTCCCCCGCCATCCAGAACTACCAGCTCTACGTGAAGGCATACGGCCTCGGCTGGAAAGTGGACGAGCACCGGGCGGTGACTCTTCCCGGCTACTCGGGCACAGTGGACCTCCACTACGCGAAGCCCGTGAGCTGAGGCCGACTGCCTGGGAGGGGCCGGTGGCGCTGCGCCTGGTCGTACGGAGCCTCAGCGAGCTGTGCATCACCGTCGGCGCCCTGATCGTCCTCTTCGTCGGGTACGTCCTGTACTGGACGGGCGTGCGGGCCGACAGCGCCGCCGCCGGGCAGCTCGCCGGCCTCCAGAAGGAGTGGGCGGACCGCCCGGTCGCGCCGGCCGCCCCCGCACCACCCTCCGGACCGCCCGGGCCCGCGCCCGCGCCCGCCCCCGCCCCGTACGCCGACGGCAAGGGCCTCGCCGTCATGTACGTCCCCCGCCTCGGCCGCGACTGGGAGTGGCCCGTCCTGGAAGGCACCCGGGCCGCCACCCTGAAGAAGGGCCTCGGCCACTACGCCGGCACCGCACGCCTCGGCGCCACCGGGAACTTCGCCGTCGCCGGACACCGCCGCACCTACGGGGACCCCTTCAAGGACTTCCCCCGCCTGCGCCGCGGCGACGCCGTCGTCCTCACCGACGGCACGACCTGGTACACGTACCGGATCGTCCGCGCGCCCCACCGCACGGTGCCGACCGACACCGCCGTCGTCGATCCCGTACCGCGCGGGTCCGGCTTCACCGGCCCCGGCCGCTATCTCACCCTCACCACCTGCGACCCCGAGTGGGGCAGCAGCCACCGGCTGATCGCCTGGGCGCACCTGGACGCCACCCGGCCCGTGACCGCCGGTCGTCCACAGGCTTTGGACGGCTGACCCGCGACCGCCCCGCGACCCGTACTCTGGTGCCGTAACGAACGGAAGGGGCGGCGGACGTCATGTACGGATGGATCTGGCGGCACCTGCCGGGCAACGCCCTCGTGCGGGCGCTGATCTCGGTCGTGCTGGTCCTCGCGGTCGTCTACGTCCTCTTCCAGTACGTGTTCCCTTGGGCGGAGCCCCTGCTTCCGTTCAACGATGTGACGGTGGACGGCCAGTGAGCGCGCGAATTCTCGTCGTCGACAACTACGACAGCTTCGTCTTCAACCTCGTTCAGTACCTCTACCAGCTCGGCGCCGAGTGCGAAGTCCTGCGCAACGACGAGGTGGAGCTCTCCCACGCGCAGGACGGGTTCGACGGGGTGCTCCTGTCGCCCGGGCCCGGCGCGCCCGAACAGGCCGGGGTCTGCATCGACATGGTGCGCCACTGCGCCGCCACCGGCGTACCCGTCTTCGGCGTCTGCCTCGGCATGCAGTCGATGGCCGTCGCCTACGGCGGAGTCGTCGACCGCGCGCCCGAGCTGCTGCACGGCAAGACCTCCCTCGTCACCCACGAGGGCAAGGGCGTCTTCACCGGCCTGCCCTCGCCGTTCACCGCGACCCGCTACCACTCGCTGGCCGCCGAGCCCGCCGCCCTGCCGGCCGAGCTCGAGGTCACCGCGCGCACCGAGGACGGCATCATCATGGGGCTGCGCCACCGCGAACTGCCGGTCGAGGGCGTGCAGTTCCACCCCGAGTCGGTGCTCACCGAGCACGGCCACCTGATGCTCGCCAACTGGCTGGAGCAGTGCGGCGACAAGGGGGCGGTCGCACGGTCGGCGGGACTCGCGCCGGTGGTGGGCAAGGCCGTCGCGTGACGGCCGGGTCTCCGTGGTTCCGGGCGACGAACCTGCCGGACGAGCCCGAGCCCCAGCCGACACCCTCCCCCGACCCCGCCTCGGGACCCGCACCCGGGCCCGCACACCCCGCCGCGCAGCCGCTGTACGAGGCCGAGACGGCCGTCTACGAGGCGATACCGGGGCCGGACGCCTACCAGGGCGTCCAGGCCGTCCAGCAGCCTCAGGGGGCCTACACAGCCCCTCAGGACACGTACCCGGATCCTCAGGATGCGTACACAGCCGCTCAGGACGCCTACGCGGCTCCGCCGGACGCGTACGTACCCGCGCAGGAGACGTACGCGGCTCCTCCCCCCGGTCCTTCTCCCGCTCCCTACGAGCAGCCGCAGGAGCCGGACGACGGGACGATGGCGCTGCGCACCGTCGAACCGGCCGCCGCGCCGCCACCCGGTCCCGGCCGGGCCGAGCGCCGCCGGGCCGCCAAGCGCAAGGGCCGCGGCGCCGCCCCCGAGCCGGCCGCGCCCGCGCAGGCCACCGCGCCGCTCTCCCGCGTGGAGGCCCGCCGCGCCGCCCGCGCCGCCAAGGACAGCGTCGGCGTCGTCCTCAGCCGTGTCGTCGGCGAGCTGTTCATCACCTTCGGCGTCGTCATGCTGCTGTTCGTCACCTACCAGTTGTGGTGGACCAACGTCCGCGCCGGCCACGAGACCGACAAGGCCAAGGAGAAGATCGAGAACTCCTGGTCCCAGGAGGACCGCAAGCCCGGCGCCTTCGAGCCCGGCGAGGGCTTCGCCCTCATGTACATCCCGAAGCTGGACGTCGTCGTCCCCGTCGCCGAGGGCATCGACAAGAACAAGGTCCTCGACAAGGGCATGGTCGGCCACTACGCCGAGGGCAGGCTGAAGACCGCCATGCCCGCCGACAAGCAGGGCAACTTCGCCGTCGCCGGGCACCGCAACACCCACGGCGAGCCGTTCCGGTACATCAACCGCCTCGTCCCCGGCGACCCGATCGTCGTCGAGACCCGGGACGCCTACTACACGTACGAGATGGCGAGCATCCTGCCGCAGACCGCGCCGTCCAACGTGGCCGTCATCGACCCCGTACCGAAGGGCTCCGGCTTCACCAAGCCCGGCCGCTACATCACGCTGACGACCTGCACGCCGGAGTTCACGAGCACGTACCGCATGATCGTGTGGGGAAAGCTCGTCGAGGAACGCCCGCGCAGCAAGGGAAAGCCGGACGCGCTCGTAGGCTGACCCCCACGACCGAGCTCCTCCACACCTCGACGGGACGACCTAGTGGCACGTGCGCGCAACCGGATCGCCGGGATCATCAGCGTCTTCGGTGAACTCCTCATCACCGCCGGCCTGGTCCTCGGCCTCTTCGTCGTCTACTCCCTGTGGTGGACCAACGTCCTCGCCGACCGGGCCGCCGACAAGGACGGCGACCAGGTCCGCGACCACTGGGCCGACAGCGGACCCGGCGCGCTCGACACCAAGGACGGCATCGGCTTCCTGCACGTGCCGGCCTTCGGCGGCGACGAGGTGCTGGTGAAGAAGGGCACCGACCCCGAGACCCTCAACAACGGTGTCGCCGGCTACTACACCGAACCCGTGAAGTCCGCCCTGCCCCAGGACAAGAAGGGCAACTTCACGCTCGCCGCGCACCGCGACGGGCACGGCGCGAAGTTCCACAACATCCACAAGCTCAAGACCGGTGACCCGATCGTCTTCGAGTCCAAGGACACCTGGTACGTCTACAAGGTCTACAAGACCCTCCCGCAGACCACGAAGTACAACGTGGACGTCCTCCAGCCCGTCCCCGAGGAGTCCGGCAGGACCAAGCCGGGCCGCTACATCACCCTGACGACCTGCACCCCGATGTACACCTCCGACTACCGCTACATCGTGTGGGGCGAACTGGTGCGCACCGAGAAGGTCGACGCCGCCCGCACCCCGCCGGCGGAACTGCGGTAGGCGACATGGGTAAGCCCCGGCGTCCAGGACGCCGGGGCTTACCCATGCCGTACGCGGGCCGTACTCATGGCCTGCTCATGGCCTGCTCATGGAGAGCGGGAGGCTCTAGTCGAACCAGCCGCCGCCACCGTTGCCGTTCTTCTCCGTCTTCACGTTGACCGCCTGGTTCGGCTGGCCCGGCGTCCCCGGCAGCGGGTCCTGCTGCCGGACGCGGGCGTCACCGTCGGAGGAACCGTCGACGTTACCGAGCTGGTAGCCGTTGGCGGCGAGCGTCGCGCGCGCCTCGTCGAGGGTCTGGCCGATGACGAACGGCACCGGCTGCTGCGTCTGCTGCGGGCCCTTGGAGACCTTCAGCGCGATCTGCACGTCCTTCGGCTGGTCCGTGTTGCCGTTGGGGGTCTGGCCGATGACCGTGCCCGCGGGCTGGTCGGAGTCCACGTCCTGACGGGCCACGTTCTCGAAGCCGAGCAGCTTCAGGTCCTGGACGGCCTGGTCGTAGGAACGACCCGTGACGTCCGGCAGACGCGACTTCTCCTTCTTCGCCACGGTGATCGTGACCTCGGAGTTCTTCTCCGCCTTCGAACCGCCGTCGGGGCTCTGGCTCAGCACCCGGCCCGGCTCCTGGTCGGACTCCTCGTACTTCACGGTGACCTTGAAGCCCTTGGCGCGGAGCTGCTCCTCGGCGCTCGCCTGCTGCTTCTCGGTGACGTCCGGCACCTCGACCTGCGGGGCGCCCTCGGACACGACGACGGAGATCGTCTCGCCGACGTCCATCTTCGCCTCCGGCAGCGACTCCGGCGACTGCCGGCAGATCGCGCCCTTCGGCTGCTCACACCGCTCGGTGCCGCTCTGCACCACCTTGACCTGCGCGTTCTGCGCGAGGCCCTCCGCTTCCTTCAGCGTCTTGCCGACGAGCAGCGGCACCGGCACCTGGTCGGCGCCGTCCTTGGACTTGAACACCGCCTGGCCGATGAGGATCGCGCCGACCAGCACGAGGATGCCCGCGAGGACGAGCAGGATCGTCGAGGTCTTCGACTTCTTCTGGCGGCGGCGATCGGGGCGGTCGTCGTAGCCGTAGCCGCCGTCGTCCGGGTTCATCGGCGGCAGCATCGCCGTGTGCGCGCCCGCCGGGTCGGCCTGGCGCAGCGCCGTCGTCGGCTGGTCCTCCGGCGCGTAACCGCCGTACGCCCCGCCGTAGCCCACCGCGCCCATCGCGGCGGTCGCCGCGACCGGCTGCCCGTCGAGGCACGCCTCGATGTCCGCGCGCATCTCGTCGGCGGACTGGTAGCGGTAGTCGGGGTCCTTGACCAGCGCCTTCAGGACGATCGCGTCCATCTCCGGCGTGATCTCGGGGTCGAAGACGCTCGGCGGCTGCGGCTCCTCCCGCACGTGCTGGTAGGCGACCGCGACCGGCGAGTCGCCGATGAACGGCGGCCGGACCGTCAGCAGCTCGTACAGCAGACAGCCGGTGGAGTAGAGGTCGGAGCGGGCGTCGACCTGCTCGCCCTTGGCCTGCTCCGGAGACAGGTACTGGGCCGTGCCGATCACCGCGGCGGTCTGCGTCATGGTCATGCCCGCGTCGCCCATGGCGCGCGCGATGCCGAAGTCCATGACCTTGACCTGGCCGGTGCGGGTCAGCATGACGTTCGCCGGCTTGATGTCGCGGTGGACGATGCCGGCGCGGTGCGAGTACTCCAGCGCCTGCAGGATGCCGACGGTCATCTCCAGCGTGCGCTCGGGCAGCAGCTTGCGCCCGGAGTGCAGCAGCTCACGCAGGGTGGAGCCGTCGACGTACTCCATCACGATGTACGGGATGGACACGCCGTCGACGTAGTCCTCACCGGTGTCGTAGACCGCGACGATCGCCGGGTGGTTGAGCGAGGCGGCGGACTGGGCCTCACGGCGGAACCGGGCCTGGAAGGACGGGTCACGGGCGAGGTCGGCCCGCAAGGTCTTCACGGCGACGGTGCGGCCGAGCCGGGTGTCGTGCGCGAGGTACACCTCGGCCATGCCACCACGGCCGAGCACCGAGCCCAGCTCGTACCGGCCGCCGAGGCGACGCGGCTCTTCCATAGCTTCTCCAGCCCTCTCCGTCTGTCCCGACCGCACCCGTGTGTGGTCCGGCGGTGTGTGCTGTTCGCGCATACGCTACCGGCCGCGGGAAGGCACTTCGCCCGCCGACCGTCACCTGATACCCGACCGGTATCCGGCCCGGCCCCCGGCGATCACGGCCGGGATCCTGAGCGGGATCGCGGTGCAATCGCGAGGGCATCCCGAGGGAATCCCGAAGAAATCGCGAGGGAATCCCTGGTGGGAGCCCCAGCGCGATCCGGCGGCGGTTCCGCCGCGATCCGGCAGCGATCCGGCAACGGTCCCGGCGGCGGTCCCGGCCCGGAAGATCAGCTCCTGCTCTTCAGTACCGCCTTCATCACAGCCTTCGCGATCGGCGCCGCCAGGCCGCCACCGCTGATGTCCTCACGGTCCGTGCCCGCCGCGTCCTCGACGATCACGGCCACCGCGACCGGGGAGCCCTGGTCGGTCTTGGCGTAGGAGATGAACCACGCGTAGGGACGCTTGGCGTTCTTCTCACCGTGCTGGGCCGTACCGGTCTTGCCGCCGACCTTCACACCGGCCATGCCCAGATCGGCCTTGCCGCCGGTGCCGTTCTCGACGACGTTCTCCATCATCGTCTGGAGCAACTGCGCGTTCTCCGGCGAGACCGGGCGGCTCAGCTCCTCCGGCTCGTTCTGCTTGATGACGTCGAGGTTCGGCGCCACCAGCTTGTCGATCATGTACGGCTTCATCAGCTTGCCGTCGTTGGCGATCGCCGCCGTCACCATGGCCATCTGCAGCGGCGTGGTGGCCGTGTTGAACTGGCCGATCGACGACAGCGCGTTTCCACCGCGGTCGGCCTTCTTGTCGTAGACGGAGGCGACGGCGCGGACCGGCGTGAACTGCTCGGCGTTGAAACCGAACTTCTCCGCCATCTCCGCCATCTTGTCCCGGCCGACGTCGTCACCGAGCTTGGCGAACACCGAGTTGCACGAGATCCGCAGCGCCTCGTTCAGGCTGGCGTTGGCACAACCGCCCGAGTGGTTCTTCATCGGCACCGTGGAGAGCGGGATCTTCCAGCCCTCAGGGGTGTCCGTCGCCGCGTTGATGTCCTTGACCGCGCCGTTCTCCAGCGCCGCCGCGGCCGTGACCACCTTGAACACCGAGCCGGGCGGGTAGATCTCGCGCAGCGCCCGGTTCAGCTTCGGCTTGTTCTTGTCCGTCTCCAGCGCCTGCCACGCCTTGGCGTCCGCGTTGTGGTAGCCCGCGAAGGACGCCGGGTCGTACGACGGCGTCGAGGCCAGCGCGAGGATCTTGCCCGTCGACGGCTCGATCGCCACGACCGCGCCCGTCTTCGACCCCAGACCCTTGTACGCGGCCTTCTGCGCCGCCCCGCTCAGGGTGGTGACGACGTCGCCGCCCTTCTTCTTCTCGCCGGTGAACATCGCGAGCGTGCGGTCGAAGAACAGCCGGTCGTCGTTGCCGGTGAGGATGCCGTCCTCGATCTTCTCGATCTGGCTGGCGTCGAAAGCCTGCGAGGCGTAGCCCGTCACCGGCGCCCACATGGGGCCGTCGACGTACGTCCGCTTGAACTTGTAGAAGTTGTCCTTGGAATCGACCGAGCCCGTGATCGGCTTGCCGTCCACGATGATGTTGCCGCGCTCGCTGGCGTAGCGCTCGATCGTGACCCGCTTGTTCTTCGGGTGGGCGTTCAGCTCGTCGGCGCGCACGTACTGGAGCCAGTTGTCCCGCACCAGCAGGGCGAGGATCAGCAGGCCGCAGAAGATCGCGACGCGGCGCAGCGGCTTGTTCACGGACGGACCACCTGCGTCATCTCGGCGTCGGGGTTCGGGGCGGGGGAGGGCGCGGGGCGGCGCGCGGTGTCGCTGATACGGATCAGCACGCCGATCAACGCCCAGTTGGCGATCACGGACGAACCACCGTAGGCGAGGAACGGCATCGTCATACCGGTCAGCGGGATGAGGCCCATCACACCGCCGGCGACGACGAAGACCTGCAGCGCGAACGCGCCCGACAGGCCCATCGCGAGCAGCTTGCCGAACGGGTCGCGGGCCGCGAGGGCGGTGCGCACACCGCGTTCGATGATCAGCCCGTAGAAGAGCAGGAAGACCATCACACCGGTGAGGCCGAGCTCCTCGCCGACGGTGGCAAAGATGAAGTCGGAGTTGGCGGCGAAGCCGATGAGGTCGGAGTTGCCCTGCCCCATGCCGGTGCCGAGGATGCCGCCGGAGCCGAAGGACATCAGCACCTGCGTCATCTGGTCGCAGGCGGCCGCCATGTTCGACCGCTCCGGGGCCGTCTTCAGGCACTCGAAGGGGTCGAGCCACGCGGCCACACGGGACTGGACGTGGCTGGCGGTGGAGCCGACGACCACGGCGCCCGCGGTGGACATCAGCAGACCCATGACGACCCAGCTCGTCCGCTCCGTCGCCACGTACAGCATGATCACGAACATGCCGAAGAACAGCAGCGACGTTCCGAGGTCGTTCTCGAAGACGAGGATCATCAGGCTGATCGCCCAGATCGTCAGGATCGGGCCCAGGTCACGGCCACGCGGCAGATACAGCCCCATGAAGCGGCGGCTGGCCAGCGCGAGCGCGTCCCGTTTCACCATCAGATAGCCGGAGAAGAACACGGCCAGGACCAGCTTCGCGAACTCACCGGGCTGGATCGAGAAACCACCGACGTTGATCCAGATCTTGGCGCCGAAGACATCCGTACCGAGGCCGGGGACGAGCGGCAGCAGCAGCAGCACGAGGGCCGCCGCCATGGAGATGTACGTGTAGCGCTGCAGGACCCGGTGGTCCTTCAGGAGCAGCAGCACCCCCACGAACATGGCGATGCCGATCGCCGAGTACAGCATCTGGTTCGGTGCGTCGGGGCTGAAGGTCTTGTACCGGGCGATGATGCGCGGCGACTGGTCCAGGCGCCAGATCAGCACCAGTCCCATCCCGTTCAGCAGCGTCGCCAGCGGCAGCAGCAGCGGGTCCGCGTACGGCGCCCACTTGCGCACCACGAGATGCGCGACGCCCGCGAGCAGGCCGAGCCCCAGCCCGTATCCCGCCATGCCCGGCGGCACCTTGCCGTCGATCGCCAGACCGACGTTGAGGTACGCGAGCACCGGGATGGCGACGGCGAACGCCAGCAGCGCCAGCTCGGTGTTCCGGCGGCTCGGCGCCTCGATGGCGCCGATGGTGGTCGTGTTGGTGACAACGCTCATGGTGGTGAAAGGCCCCCTACGGGTCTGCTTACTGCTTGCCGCAGTTCGAGGCCAGCTTCTGCTCCTCCGAGGACAGGGTGGGCCCGGGGGACGGCGCGGCTGTGGTGGGCTTGGAGTTCGGCGCCGCGGCACCGTCCGCCGACGGCGGCGGCGTGCTCGCCTTGTCCGCCGCGTCCGCGGCGGCCTTCTGGCGCTGCTCGGTCTTCTTGCAGGCCGACGCCTGCACCGCCAGCTCGGCGATCTTCGCCTTCGCCTTGGCGAGGCTGCCGCCCGCGATCGTGTCCTCGACCTGCTTGCGCTGGTACGCCGGCAGGTACTTGAGTTCGATCTCGGGGTGGTCCGACTCGACCTCCGACAGCTTCAGCCAGGCGAGGTCCTGGCTGATGCCCCGGTACAGCGCCACGTGCTCGTCCTTCGTCCCCACGTAGTACTGCGACTGCGTCCAGCGGTGCCCGCCGTACAGGCCGCCGCCGATCACACCGAGCGCCAGCAGGAGGAGGAAGGAGCGCTTCAGCCACTTGCGGCCGGAGCGCGGCTTGTCGAAGTCGTCCTCCGCGTACGCGCCGAAGGAACCCTGCGGCGGCATCCCGCCGTAGCCGTGGTCGTCGCCGCTGCCGGGCGGGCCGAAGCCTCCGCCGGGCTGCGCCGGGGGGCCGCCCATCGCGTGCTGCTGGGGCGGCGCCGGCCGGCCGAGCCCGGAGGCGCGGCCCGCGGGCGTGTGCATCGCGCCGCCGTCGTGCGGCTGCGCCTGGTTCTCGGCGACCGCGCCCACGATCACCGGGGTGTCGCTGAGGTGGCCGGCGAGGGTGTCACCGCCGTCGACGTCGAGGACATCGGCGACGATCACCGTGATGTTGTCCGGGCCGCCGCCGCGCAGCGCGAGCTGGATCAGCTCCTGCACGGTCTCCTGCGGACCCTGGTAGCTGGCGAGGGTCTCCTCGAGGGTCTGGTGCGACACCACGCCCGACAGGCCGTCGGAGCAGACCAGATAGCGGTCGCCGGCCCGCACCTCGCGGATGGACAGGTCCGGCTCGACGTGGTCGCCACTGCCCAGCGCGCGCATGAGGAGCGACCTCTGCGGGTGGGTGGTGGCCTCCTCCTCGGTGATCCGGCCCTCGTCGACGAGCCGCTGCACCCACGTGTGGTCCTGGGTGATCTGGGTGAGGACGCCGTCGCGCAGCAGATACGCGCGGGAGTCGCCGACGTGCACGAGCCCGAGGCGCTGGCCCGTCCACAGCAGGGCGGTGAGCGTCGTGCCCATGCCCTCCAGTTGCGGGTCCTCCTCGACCATCATCCTGAGCTGGTCGTTGGCGCGCTGCACCGCCGTACCGAGCGAGGTGAGGATGTCGGAGCCGGGGACGTCGTCGTCGAGCGTCACCAGGGTGGAGATCACCTCGGACGAGGCGACCTCACCGGCGGCCTGGCCGCCCATGCCGTCCGCGATCGCGAGCAGCCGCGGACCGGCGTAGCCCGAGTCCTCGTTGCCCTCGCGGATCATGCCCTTGTGCGAGCCCGCGGCGAAACGCAGTGACAAGCTCATGCGCACCTGCCCTGTCGGCGCCGCCTCGGGGTGCCGCCGGTCTCGAGCCACACTGCCCACCCTCCGGTCGGGAGCCCGTACCCGCCCTGGCCCGCTGCCCGGGCCGCCGCACGGTCCTCGGGGCGGCCCGTCCTCGGGACCGTCCCGGCGCGCTCGCTCCGCTCGCGCTCATTCATGATGTAGCACTACTTCCGAAGCTCGATGACGGTCTTGCCGATGCGGATCGGCGCGCCCAGCGGAATCGGCGTGGCCGTGGTGAGGCGGGTCCGGTCGAGATACGTGCCGTTGGTGGACCCGAGGTCCTCGACGATCCACTGACCGTCCCGGTCCGGGTAGATCCTGGCGTGCCTGCTGGAGGCGTAGTCGTCGTCCAGCACGATCGTCGAGTCGTGGGCACGGCCCAGCGTGATGGTCTGCCCCTGGAGGGCGACCGTCGTGCCGGTGAGGGTGCCCTCGGAGACGACGAGTTTGGTCGGGGCGCCGCGGCGCTGCCGCCCGCCGCCCGCGGCCTGCTGGCCGCCCCGCTGCTGCGGAGGCGCGGCGGGCTGGCGCCCGCCCTGCTGCGGGCGTGCTTCCTGGCGCCGCGAACCGCGCTGGGTGACCCGCGTGCCGAACAGGTCGCTCCGGATGACCTGGACGGCCACGATGACGAACAGCCACAGAACGGCCAGGAAACCCAGCCGCATGACCGTCAGGGTCAGCTCTGACATTGCCCCCGCTTCACCCTTCGGCTTGCCGGTAAACGATGGTGGTGCTGCCCACGACGATCCGCGAGCCGTCGCGGAGCGTAGCGCGGGTGGTGTGCTGCCCGTCCACCACGATGCCGTTGGTGGACCCGAGATCCGTGATCGTCGAGGGCGTTCCGGTCCGGATCTCGCAGTGCCGGCGCGAGACGCCGGGATCGTCGATCCTCACGTCCGCGTCGGTGCTGCGGCCGAGGACCAGGGTCGGGCGGGAAATCTGGTGACGGGTGCCGTTGATCTCGATCCAGCGGCGGACCTGCCCGCCCGCACCGGCCGCTCCCGGCACGGGCGCGGGGCCGCCGGGGCGGCCCGCGGCCGGAGCCGTCGGACGGTGTCCCGGCATGGCCGGGGCACCCGGCGGCGGGGTCGCGGGCATCGGCGGAGCGCCGGCCGGAGGGTAGCCGTAGCCGCCGCGGGGCGGCTGCTGGTGACCCTGGCCGGGATGCGGGGCGGGACCGCCGGCGGGCGGCTGCGGCTGTGACGTACTCGACGCGAGCGTACGGCTGCGCACCCGGTACAGACCGGTGTCGAGGTCGTCGGCCTTCTCCAGGTGGACCTTGATCGGGCCCATGAAGGTGTACCGCTGCTGCTTGGCGTAGTCCCTGACCAGGCCGGCGAGCTCGTCGCCGAGCTGGCCCGAGTAGGGGCTGAGGCGCTCGTAGTCCGGCGCGCTCAGCTCCACGATGAAGTCGTTGGGGACGACGGTCCGCTCACGGTTCCAGATCGTCGCGTTGTTGTCGCACTCGCGCTGGAGCGCGCCGGCGATCTCGACGGGCTGGACCTCGGACTTGAAAACCTTGGCGAAGGTGCCGTTGACGAGACCTTCGAGTCGCTGCTCGAACCGCTTCAGGACTCCCATGGGGCACCTCCTCCGTCGTTGTCGTCCTGGTACTGCTTACTGATCGTATCCACGCGTCGGGAAATCGGCTGGTTCCCCTTCTCTGCCCTGTGGACGAGTGTCACCTCTCACAGACCCTCCGCGGACCTTCCCCCAGGGATCGTAGAGGCGGCCTGTGGACAGTGTCGCGCACCGGGGACCGGAGCAGCAGTGCCTCGTGCGTCACCTCTCCCCCTCACTCCCCCCACTTCCTCCGTGTCCTCGTCGTACGACTGCCGAACCGACCGCCGAACCGACCGCCGAGCCGACTGCCGAGCCGACCGCCGAGCCCGACCGTCGTGCCCTTCTCTCTCCTCCTCCGCAGGCGAGGGGTCGAAACAACGGATGTGAATCCACCGTCGCCGACGTGCTAATCTTCAGATGTCGCCAGGCGAGCGCACCGAAAGGTGAAGGAGCCCGGAGACCACCCAATGCGCGGGTGGCGGAATAGGCAGACGCGCTGGATTCAGGTTCCAGTGCCCGAAAGGGCGTGGGGGTTCAACTCCCCCCTCGCGCACAAGACGGAAGCCCTGTAGGTCGATGACCTACGGGGCTTCCGCGTATGTCGGGCTCCGCTCATGCGGGCTTCCGTGTGTGGACGATCGGGGCGCGGGGCAGGCACGCGGCGGCGGCGCGACCTTCGTCGGTGGCGGCCGAGACGAAAGAGGACGGCGGGCGATCCGAGGCCGCGCCTATCGTGCGAGCGTGGAAGCTCCTACGAAGATCCGGACCGTCAGGACCTGGCTCGGCGCCGGGTGGCGCTGGTTCGCGGTGCCGGGGCAGTGGTCGCGGCGCAGGACCGCGGGCGAGGTGGTGCTCGCCGTCGTCATGGCACTGCTGGCCGCCGGCACCGAGGACCTCCTCGGCGGGGAGGTCTGGGCGCTCGCGGGGGTCGCCCTGGCCTCGGCGGTGCTGTCGCTGCTGCGGCGCCGGCTGCCCGTGACCGCGCTGCTCGTCACGTCGTTCCTCGCCCCGTTCGTACCGGGCTTCCTGGCACTGCTGATCCTCGTCGGCTGGTCGGCGGGGCGTTACATCCCGGGCGCGGGCCGGGCGCTGGCCGCGGGCACCGCCGCGTACGTGCTGAACATCGCCGGCACCGTCCTCGAGATGTGGGACGGCCACCGGATCCTGACGGTCACGTTCATCTCGACGCTGTACTTCCTGGCGACGACGCTCGCCCCCGGACTCGCCCACCGCTACTGGGCCCAGCGCAGGACGCTGCTGCACGCGCTCCAGGAGCGCAACGTCCAGTTGCTGCGGGAGCGGGCGATGATCGCCGGTCAGGCCAGGATGCGGGAGCGCCAGCGGATCGCCCAGGACATGCACGACAGCCTCGGCCATCAGCTTGCGCTGATCTCCGTGCACACCGGCGCCCTGGAGGTGGACCCCCATCTGACGGACCGCCAGCGTGAGGTGGTGGCGGTGTTGCGGAACGCGTCCGTGGACGCCATGCACGAGCTGCGGGAGGTTGTCGGCATCCTGCGCGACGGCGTCGAGGCCCCGGACGAGGGCCCGGGTGCACCGGTGGCGCGGCCCGGCGACGAGACGGGACGGGCGGCGCGGGGGGCCGCCGGTATCGAGGGACTCGTCCTGGCCGCCCGCTCCGCCGGGACCACCATCGACCTGACCCGGCACGGAGAGCCCCGGGCGCTCGCGCCGGCCGTGGACCACGCCGCGTACCGGATCGTCCAGGAGGGCCTCACGAACGCCTACAAGCACGCCCCGGGTGCCCCCATCACCGTGGAGGTGCGCTACGAGCCGGACGCGTTCGTCGTCGAGGTCCTCAACGAGGACCCGGCCGACCGGCCCGCCGAGGTCGTCAGCGGCGGGCAGGGGCTGACCGGACTGCACGAGCGGGCCCGTCTGGTCGGCGGCATCGTCCACGCAGGCCCCGCCGACGGCGGCGGCTTCCGGGTCGCCGGAGTCCTGCCGTACGGGGCGGTGGAGGCCGCGCCGTACGTGGACCCGTACGCCGATCCGTCGGCGGACGCGGCCGCTGCCCAGGGCGCGCCGTCGCCCACGTTCGCGTACCCGGTGCCGCACGCCCTCTCGCATGCCGTCCCGCACGCCGCGTCTTTCGTCGATGCGGCCGACGACTTCCGGCAGCAGTCGATGAAGGGTCCGCGAGGCCACCGTGGTCGGGTACCGGTCGGACCGTCCGACTGGACCGTGACCGAGCGGGAGTTGGCGATGGCGATGCAGGCGGGCAGGGGCAGGAGCACGGGCGGCGGGATAGCCCTGGGCTGCGGGATCGCGTTCGCGGCGCTGGTGCTGCTGCTGGTCGCGGGCGGCTTCGGCATCTACTTCCTGATGGGCTCGATGTCGAAGGGCATGATCGAGCCGGCCGAGTACGACGCCGTCAAGGTCGGGCAGAGCGAGAAGGAGGTCCGCGACCGGCTCCCCTCGGGCGACACCATCACCACGACCGGTCTGCACGGAAAGGGCCCCGCGGAGCCCGAGGGCTCGAAGTGCCTGGTGCTGATGAGTTCGGAGGTCGGGGACAGCTTCGAGTCCGAGCCCGTTTTCCGGTTCTGCTTCAAGGACGGCAAGCTGATCGAGAAGAAGTCGTACGACGTCGTGCGCTAGGGCGGTCCACGCCAGGGCGCCGGGGGCGGGCCCCGACCCGGGGCGTGGCCGGTGCGTACCGCGAGCCGTTGGGGAGAGGCTGTGACAGGGGTCGGGGCAGGGACCGGAGCAGGGGCTGCGTCAGGGGCCGGAGCAGGGGGCGGGGCAGGGGTCGAGGCACGGGCGGGCGCGGGCGAGGGCCCGGTGGCCGCGGCCGGGGCGGCGCGGCCGATCAGAGTCGTGATCGCCGACGACGAGCCCCTGATCCGAGCCGGAATCCGGATGATCCTCACCTCGGACCCGCAGATCGAGGTCGCCGCCGAGGCCACGAACGGCCGCGAGGCCGTCGACCTGGCGCGCGCCCACGCGGCGGACGTGGTGCTGCTCGACATCCAGATGCCCGTGCTCGACGGACTCTCCGCCCTGCCCGAGCTGCGCCGGGCCGCGCCGTCGACGAAGGTGATCGTCCTGACGACCTTCGGCGAGCGGGAGAACGTGTTGCGCGCCCTGGAGCACGGCGGAGCCGGGTTCCTTCTGAAGGACACCGCGCCGGCCGAGCTGATCCGCGCCGTGCGGGCCGCCGCGGCCGGCGACGCCTATCTCTCCCCCGCCGCGACCCGGCATGTGGTCGAGCAGCTCGCCTCGGGCCGTGAGGCGGCGCGCGCCGAGGAGGCGCGGCGGCGGCTGACCGCCCTCAGCGAGCGGGAGCGCGAGGTGCTCGCGCTGCTCGGGGAGGGGCTCTCCAACGCCGACGCCGGCCGGCGGCTGCACATGAGCGAGGCCACGGTGAAGACGTATGTGAGCCGGATCCTCGCCAAGCTGAACTGCGAGAACCGGGTCCAGGCGGCACTGCTGGCCCGCGACGCCCGGCTGTAGCGGGCGTCAGGGCATGCTGTCGGGGGCGGCGGGGGTGCCGGGGGTGTCGGTGGTGCCAGAGGCGGCGGGGGTGGCCGGCACACCGCTGTCGCCCGCCGCGTTGTAGCGGAGCAGATAGGCCGCGAACGCGGCGAGGTCGTCGGCAGACCAGTCCTTGAGGCGTTCCTCGTACGCGGCCAGCCGGCTGGCCTGGGTGGCGGCGAGGACCTGCCGGCCCGCCTCCGTGGGGTGCAGCACCTGCACCCGGTGGTCGTCCGGGTCGGGCCGCCGCTCGACCAGGCCGAGCTTCTCCAGGGCCCCGATCTGACGGCTGACCGTCGACTTGTCCAGCAGGTAGTGGGCCGCCAGATCCGTGGCCCGGCAGCCCCGCCGGTCGTCGATGTGGGCCAGGAGCGTGTACGAGACCAGCGACAGCTCCGGGTGGAGCCGGGCCGCGGCGGCCCGCGCCCGGCGGGCGAAGGCCGTCAGTTCCCGCTGGATGGTGTCGAGGGACGTCTCCCGCGCGCCGTCGCTCATGGTGCGCTCCTTGTCGCCGCGGGCCGGCCTCGTGGGCTGGCCGGACCTTCGCTTTCAGTTGTATAGTACAACGGTCAGGTAGTTGTAAAAGCCAACCATGGAGGTTCAGGTGTCCGCCGGACCGACCCCACAGGGAGCACTGCGCCACGTCCTCGGCCACCTGCTCACCCCCCTGCTGATGTGCATCGGCATGGGCCTCGCCTACCTGGGCGCCTTCCACGCCCCGGAACCACACGACCTGCGCGTCGACATCGTCGGTTCGGGACCCCAGGCCCAGGTCCTCGCCCAGACCCTCCAGGACAAGGGCGCCGGCGCCCTCGACGTCCGCACCGTCCCCGACCGCGCCACCGCCACCGCCGCCCTGCACGACCGGTCCAGCTTCGGCGCCTACATCCCCGGCGGACCGACCGACACCCCCGAACTGCTCGTCGCCTCCGCCTCCTCCGACACCAGCGCCATGGCCGTCGAGAAGGTCTTCACCAAGGTCGCCGCCACCCACGGCGACCCGCTCCGGATCACCGACGTCGCCCCCGTCGCCCCCGGCGACCCCACAGGGCAGGGCATCTTCTTCCTCCTCGTCGCCCTCAGCATCGGCTCCTACGCCTCCGTCGCCGTCATCGGCGGCGCCGGAGCCGTCCTGCCCATGCGCGTCAGGGCCCTCCTCGCCGCCGGCATGTCCCTCGTCGTCAGCCTCATCGGCACCGTCTTCGCCGGGCCCCTCTTCCACCTCGTCGACCACGGACTCGGCGGCCTCTGGGCCCTGTCATGGCTGTACAGCGCCGGCATCCTGCTGATCGGCGTCGGACTCCACACCTTCCTCAAGCGCTGGACCACCCTCGGCGTGATGGTGCTGTTCGTGATGCTCAACTTCACCAGCTCCGGCGGCATCTACCGGCCCGAACTCCAGCCCGGCTTCTTCGGCTCCCTGCACGCCTTCTGGAACGGCGCCGGATACGTCGAAGGCGTCCGCGAGCACGTCTACTTCGACGGCCACGCCCTCGGCGGCAACATCCTCGTGCTCGCCCTCTGGCTCCTCGCCGGCATCGCCCTCGTCGTCCTCGCCGGCCTCACCGAAGCCCGCCGCCACTCCGCCGCCGCCCACGCCGCCCCGGCCGCGGCGAACGAGACCCACACGCAGGCCGACGAGGCCGCGGAGGCCGAGGAGGAGATGGAGGAGGCGGTCGCCGTCTGACCGGCCGGAACCCGGCCGACCCCACGGCCGCACCGGCCCCCGAATCCGCCGCCCGAAGTTGTCCACAGGCCGTTGTCCACAGGGGGAGACGGCCTCGTGGACCCGGCGGTACCGTCAGGCCCAGTCGACGCAATCGATGTCGGCCGAACACCGAACGGCGGGGGAGGACGTCCCATGGACGTGACCAGCACAGCGCTACCGGCACAACGCGAACACGCGCCCGACAGCGGGCCCGCGGCCCACGGCACCACCCGCCTGCCGCACGTACCCGGCTTCGCCCCGCGCACCGCCGACGGAGCGGCCGCCACAGCCAAACGGCGCGGCAAGGAACTCCGACAGGACCTCCCCCGCTCCGCCCACGCCACCTTCCTCCCCGCCCCCGACCGGCCCGACGCCGCCGGCGCCGTCGAGGAGTCCAACCGCGGCCGCGTCCCCGAGCTCACCCCCATCAGGATCGGCCGCATGGCCGCCGGCCCCTTCGCCTTCCTCCGCGGCAGCGCCGGCCTCATGGCCCACGACCTCACCGGCTCCCCCGTCACCGGCATCGCCGCCCAGATCTGCGGCGACGCCCACGCCGCCAACTTCGGCCTCTACGGCGACGCCCGCGGCGGGCTCGTCATCGACCTCAACGACTTCGACGAGACCGTCGTCGGCCCCTGGGAATGGGACCTCAAACGGCTCGCCACCTCCCTCGTCCTCGCCGGACGCGAAGCCGGCGCCGACGAGGACACCTGCCGGGCCGCCGCCTTCGACACCGCCGGCGCCTACCGGCGCACCATGCGCCTGCTCGCCCGGCTCCCCGCCCTCGACGCCTGGAACGCCATCGCCGACGAGGAACTCGTCTCCCACACCGACGCCCGCGACCTCATAGGCACCCTCGAACGGGTCTCCGCCAAGGCCCGCAACAACACCAGCGCCCGCTTCGCCGCCCGCTCCACCGAAGCCATACCCGCCACCGAAGGCGGCGGCAGACGCTTCGTCGACGCACCACCGGTCCTGCGCCGCGTGCCCGACGCGGAAGCGGCCGCCGTCGCCGCCTCCCTCGGCCCCTACCTGGAGACCGTCTCCGAGGACCGGCTTCCGCTGCTCGCCCGGTACGCCATCCACGACGTGGCCTTCCGCGTCGTCGGCACCGGCAGCGTCGGCACCCGCTCCTACGTCGTGCTGCTCCTCGACCACCGGGGCGAACCCCTGGTCCTCCAGGTCAAGGAGGCCCGCCCCTCGGCGCTGCTGCCCCACCTCAAGGCCGTCGGCTTCACCGAGACCGACACCGGCCACGAAGGGCGGCGCGTGGTGCTCGGCCAGAAGCGGATGCAGGTGGTCAGCGACATCCTGCTCGGCTGGACCACGGTCGACGGGCGGCCCTTCCAGGTCCGTCAGTTCCGCAACCGCAAGGGCAGCGTCGACCCAGCCGCCCTCAGCGCCGACCAGTTCGACGACTACGGCCGCATGACCGGCGCCCTCCTCGCCCGCGCCCACGCCCACAGCGCGGACCCGCGACTGATCGCCGGCTACTGCGGCAAGACCGAGGAACTCGACGAGGCCATCGCCTCCTTCGCCGTCGCCTACGCGGACCGCACCACCGCCGACCACGCCGACCTGCTGTCGGCGATCCGCACGGGGCGCATAGCCGCGGAACGCGGCGTCTGAGCCGAGGGGGCGAGAGGACGCGGGCGCCCGAGGGGAGGCGGGCGCCCGAGGAGTCGTGGGTTCGAGGGCCCGAGGAGCAGTGGACAGGGTGCCGGCGGCGCGGTGGTGGCGCGGCAGCGCAGCAGCGCGGCGGCGAGCAGTCGCCGAGCTGAAGCACGCCCGTCGCCCGTCACGGGGCGCCGACTTCGGGGGAGGGGTGGGAGGGGGAGGGGGGAGGGAGGGGGAGCCCCCCCCGGGAGGGACCGTAGGCTGGACGGGACGAGCCGGAACGAGGACGTGGACGGGCGTGGACGTGAGCGTGGACCAGGGCGTGGGTGGCGGGTCCGAGGAGCGGCCCGAGGCTGAGCGGCCGGACGGTGAGCGGCCGGTGCCCGGGCGGGCCGAGGACATGGCACCCGAGGGCGTACGGCCTGAGGGGGTGCCGTCCGGGAACGCACAACCGGAGGCGCGGTCCGAGGACGTGCAGTCGGAGGGTGAGCGGCCGGAGGCGCGGTTGGATCAGGCTGTGCGGGTGGCCGAGCAGGCTCTGATCGAGTTCGAGATCGCGGTGGAGACGTTCCGGGTCGAGGTGGAGAACTTCTCCCGGCTGCACCACCAGAAGCTCGGCCCGATGTATGCCCGGCTGGACGAGCTGGACGCGCAGATCGCGGAGGCCAGGGCGGCGCGTACCGGGGATCCGGAGGATGTGCGGCGGGCGCAGGAGGCGCGGGCCGCGGTCATGCCGATGCCCGGGGTGGAGGAGCTGTTCCACGACTGGGTCGACTCCGACGGGCTGTCCGCGGAGGCGGCGGCGATGTTGACGGACCGGCCGGTGCAGCCGCCGAAGCGGGTGCGGCCGTCCGACGAGGCTCGCAAGCTGTACCGGGACCTGGCGCGCAAGGCGCATCCGGATCTCGCGCGGGAGGAGGACGAGCGCCGGCGGCGCGAGGAGTTCATCACGCGGGTGAACGCGGCCTACGCCCGTGGTGACGAGAAGCTGCTGCGGGAGCTGTCCGAGGAGTGGGCGGCGGGGCCGGTGGCCGAGTCGCGGATGAGTGAGGCCGAGGAGCTGTACGCGCGTCTGGAGTGGTTGGCGCAGCGCAAGGAGATGCTGTCGGTGGTCGCGCGGGATCTGGAGGAGAGCGCGATCGGTGCGATGCTGCGGATGGCGCCGGAGGATCCGGACCGGTTGCTGGAGGAGATCGCCGAGCAGTTGCTCGCGCAGGTCGCCGAGCGTGAGGCGGAGCTCGCGTCGCTCGCGGCGTAGGCCGGGTGCAGTAGGTTCGATGGTGGTGCGTCCGCGTGGGCGCGGAGTTGTCGAGAGAGAAGGCCTGGTCCATGAATTTCGCCCCGCTGCCGTCGGTCGACGTGGCTTCGGTGCCGGCCGACGCCCTGGTGCTGGACGTCCGTGAGGACGACGAGTGGGCGGCCGGTCATGTCGAGGGTGCCCTGCACGTACCGATGAGCCAGTTCGTGGCGCGGTTCGGTGAGGTCACCGACGCCGTGGCGGAGGGCCGGCGGGCGTTTGTGATGTGCCGGGTGGGTGGCCGTTCGGCGCAGGTCACGCAGTATCTGGTGGGTCAGGGCATCGACGCGGTGAACGTGGACGGCGGGATGCTGGCCTGGGACGGTGCCGGGCGGCCGATGGTGACGGACGACGGCAGCCCGGCGTACGTGCTCTGAGCCGACGGGCCACAGGGCCACAGGGCAGAGGCGCGGCGGTTTACGGTCTGTCGGTGCGCGGGTCAGGCGAGGGGGTGGGCGGCGAGCAGGTCGCCGAGTTCCTCCTCGTGTGCGGCGGCGGGGCCGAGGGACAGTTCGAGGTACTTGGCCCAGGCGTGGTAGCGGTGCAGCGGGTAGTCGGTGTCGGCGCCGAACCCGCCGTGGAGGTGCTGGGCGGTCTGGACGACGCGGCGTACGCCTTCGGCCGCCCATATCTTGGCGACGGCGATGTCTCCCGCGGCGGGGAGTGGGCCGCCGGCGTCGGTGGTGAGGCGCCAGGCGGCCTGCCAGAGGGTGGCTTCCATGGCGCGTAGGTCGATGTAGCGGTCGGCCGTCTGGACGGCGACGGCCTGGAAGGTGGCCACGGGGTGGCCGAACTGTTCGCGCTGCCCGGTGTACTGGCTTGTCATGGCCAGGACCTGTTCGCCGAGGCCGAGGGCGAGGGCGCAGGTTCCGGTGGTGAGGAGTGCGTGGAGTTCTTCCCAGGCGCCTTCGGTGTCGATGACGTCGGCGGGGTCGAGGCGGACGTCGTCGAGGTGGAGTGCGGCGAGGAGTTCGCCGTGGGTGGCGTACTGCTCGGCCAGGGTGAGGCCGGGCTGGGTGCGGGGCAGCAGGGCGAGGACGGTGTGGCCGTCGGGGGTGTGGGCGGGGACGGCGATGCGGTCGGCCTGGTGGGCCCAGGGGACGGCGCTGGTGTGGCCGTCGAGGGTCCAGTGGGTGGTGTCGCGGCGGGCGGTGACGGCGAGGGGGGCCGGGTCGTGGCCGGTGCGGCCGTGGGCGGCGGCGGTGAGGACGAGTTCGCCGCGGGCGACGCGGGGCAGCAGGGCGTCGGCGGTCGCGGCGGGGGCGTGGTGCCGGAGGGTGAGGGCGACCGCGCTGGTTTCGAGGAGCGGGACGCGGGCGAGGGCGCGGGCTGCTTCGCGCAGCACGAGGCAGAGTGCGAGGGCGTCGAGTCCGGAGCCGCCGTGGGCGGGGTCGAGGACGAGGCCGAGCAGGTCGGTGTCGGCGAGGCGGGCCCAGAGGGCGCGGTCGAAGTCGTCGGCGACCGCGCCCGGGGTGAGGGCGGGGCTGGGTACGGCGTCGGGTGGGACGTCGGCGAAGACGGCTTTGGCCGTTTCGGCGGCCGCTTGCTGTTCTTCGGTGAAGGTGAAGTCCACTGTCCTGCCCCTTCCGGTGGCGCACGCCGTGTTCTGACGGACCGACCTGACGGACCGTCAAGATAGAACAGGTTCTACCGGAAGGGAATGGGCGGGCGTGGCCGGTCAGCGGTCGAAGTCGAGCTCGACCTCCGGTGTGGCGGGGTGGGACTGGCAGGCCAGCACATAGCCGGCGTCGGTCTCTTCGGGCTCCAGGGCGAAGTTGCGGTCCATCCGCACCTCGCCGGCGACGAGGAAGGCGCGGCAGGTGCCGCACACTCCGCCCTTGCAGGCGTACGGGGCGTCCGCCCGGGCGCGCAGCACGGTCTCCAGGAGCGTCTCGCCCTGCTGGACGGGCCAGTTGCCGGACCGGCCGTGCAGGGTGGCGGTCAGCGTGGCGTGCGCGGGGGCGTCGGCCGAGGGGGCCGGCGCGGGGGCGGAGCCGTCGTCGACGTGGAAGATCTCCTGGTGGATGCGGCCGCGGTCGACGCCGAGGTCGCGCAGGGCCTGTTCGGCGTTCTGCACGAGGCCGAAGGGGCCGCACAGGAACCAGCCGTCGATCGCGCCGACGGGGAGGAGCGTGGGCAGCAGGGTGGTGAGCCGTTCGCGGTCGAGGCGCCCGGAGGGGAGTCCGGCCTGCTGTTCCTCGCGGGAGAGGGCGGTGATCAACTGGAAGCGGTCGGGGTAGCGGTCCTTGAGGTCGGCGACCTCGTCGAGGAACATCGTGGAGGCCGCGGTGCGGTCGCTGCGGACGAGGCAGAACCGGGCCTCGGGTTCGCGGGCGAGCAGGGTGGCGGCCATCGACAGGACCGGGGTGATGCCGCTGCCGCCGACGACGGCCGCGAAGTGTCCGGGGCGCGGGTCGAGGAGGAAGCGGCCCATCGGCTCCATGACCTCGACGGTGTCGCCCACGGCGAGTTCCTTGAGGGCGTAGGTGGAGAACTCGCCGCCGTCGACGAGGCGGATGCCGACGCGCAGGACGGGCGTCTCGCCTTCGGGAACGGCGGGGGCGCAGATCGAGTACGTGCGGCGGATCTCCGTGCCGTCCGGGGCGGTGCGGCGCAGGGCGAGGTGCTGGCCGGGGGTGTGGCGGAAGGCTTCGCGCAGCTCGGGCGGGACGGCGAAGGTGACGGCCACGGAGTCGTCGGTGAGCTGCTCGACCTCGCTCACGCGGAGCGGATGGAACCCGGCCCGTGCGGCGCTGGGGGACGGCATCTACAACTCCTTGAAGTGGTCGAACGGTTCGCGGCAGGCGGTGCAGCGGCGCAGTGCCTTGCACGCGGTGGAGGAGAAGCGGCTGAGGAGCTCGGTGTCGGTGGAGCCGCAGTGGGGGCAGCGGATCGCCAGGGTGAGCGGGACGGGACCGCCGGCCGGGCCCTGGGGGCGGGGCGGGGCGATGCCGAACTCGGCGAGTTTCCGGCGGCCTTCCTCGGTGATGTCGTCCGTCGACCAGGCGGGGCTGAGGACGGTGACGACGGACACCTCGGGGACGCCGTGCTCGTGGAGGGCGTGCTCGATGTCGGAGGACATGGCCTCGATGGCCGGGCAGCCGGTGTAGGTGGGGGTGAGCTCGACCTCGACCCGGCCGGGGCCGTGGACGTGGACGCCGCGGACGACGCCGAGCTCGGCGAGGGTGAGGACGGGCAGCTCGGGGTCGGGGACGGCGCCGGCGATCCGGGCCAGTTCCTCTTCGAGCGGGGTGGGGGCCGTGGTCGGCGTGCCGGTCACCATGACGCCCCCGGGTGGCTGCGGTGGAGGTGCTGCATCTCGGCGAGCATGCGGCCGAAGGACTCGGTGTGCAGTCCCTGGCGGCCGGCGCCGGCGCTCCAGGCGCCGGTGCGCGGCCCGGAGGGGACGGTGAGGGTGGCCTTGTCGAGGACGGCGGTGACGGAGTCGAGCCAGGCGCGCTCCATCGCCTCGGTGTCGAGGTCCAGGCCGTCGAGGGGCTGGAACAGCTCGCCGGTGTAGCGCCACAGGGCGTCGCAGGCGTGCTGCATCCGGCGGTGGCTCTCGTCGGTGCCGTCGCCGAGGCGCAGGGTCCAGTGCTCGGCGTGGTCCTGGTGGTAGGCGACTTCCTTGACCGCCTTGGCGGCGAGTCCGGCGAGGGGGCTTTCGCCGGCGGCGAGCCGCCCGTACAGGAGCCGCTGGTAGGTGGAGAAGTACAACTGGCGGGCGATGGTGTGGGCGAAATCGCCGTTGGGCTGTTCGACGAGCTGGCAGTTGCGGAAGGCGCGTTCCTCGCGGAGGTAGGCCAGTTCGTCCTCGTCGCCGACGAGGGAGAGCAGGATGCGGGCCTGGCCGAGGAGGTCGAGCGCGATGTTGGCGAGGGCGACCTCCTCTTCGAGGACGGGGGCGCTGCCGGCCCACTCCCCCAGGCGCTGGGCGAGGACGAGGGCGTCGTCGCCGAGGGCGAGCGTCGCGGCCGGGACGGTGGTGGTGGGGCCGTTCACAGGTGCTTCACCCCGTCCGGGATCTCGTAGAAGGTCGGGTGGCGGTAGGGCTTGTCCGCGGAGGGCTCGAAGAAGGGGTCCTTCTCGTCGGGCGAGGAGGCGGTGATCGCGGTGGAGGGGACGACCCAGATCGACACGCCCTCGTTGCGCCGGGTGTAGAGGTCGCGGGCGTTGCGCAGGGCCATCTCGGCGTCCGGGGCGTGCAGGCTGCCGGCGTGGGTGTGGGACAGTCCGCGGCGCGAACGCACGAACACCTCCCACAGCGGCCATCCGTCGGTGGTCATGCGCGTGCCTCCCCGTCCGTGTGCTGTCCGGCCCGGTCGCCGGCTTCGTGCCCGGTGTCCTGGCCGGAGTGGTGCCCGGTGTCGTGTCCCATGTGCTTCTCGTGCTTCTGGTGCTTCTCCGCGTACGCCGCGGCGGCGTCCCTGACCCAGACGCCGTCCTCGTGCGCCTGGCGGCGCTTGCTCAGCCGCTGCTCGTTGCAGGGGCCGTTGCCCTTGAGGACGTCCCAGAACTCGTCCCAGTCGATCGGGCCGAAGTCGTAGTGCCCGCGCTCCTCGTTCCACTTCAGGTCGGGGTCGGGGAGGGTGAGGCCGAGGCTCTCGGCCTGCGGGACGGCGATGTCGACGAAGCGCTGGCGCAGCTCGTCGTTGGAGTGGCGCTTGATCTTCCAGGCCATGGCCTGGGCGGAGTGGGTCGACTCGTCGTCCGGGGGGCCGAACATCATCAGCGAGGGCCACCACCAGCGGTTCACCGCGTCCTGGGCCATGGCGTGCTGGGCCTCGGTGCCGCGGGAGAGGGCGAGCAGTGCCTCGTACCCCTGGCGCTGGTGGAAGGACTCCTCCTTGCAGACGCGGACCATCGCGCGGGCGTACGGCCCGTAGGAGCAGCGGCACAGGGGGACCTGGTTGGTGATGGCGGCGCCGTCGACGAGCCAGCCGATGGCGCCGACGTCGGCCCAGGTCAGCGTGGGGTAGTTGAAGATCGACGAGTACTTCTGGCGGCCGGAGTGGAGCTTGTCGAGGAGCTCGTCGCGGCTGGCGCCGAGGGTCTCGGCCGCGCTGTACAGATACAGGCCGTGTCCGGCCTCGTCCTGGACCTTGGCCATGAGGATCGCCTTGCGCCGCAGGGTGGGCGCGCGGGTGATCCAGTTGGCCTCGGGCTGCATGCCGATGATCTCGGAGTGGGCGTGCTGGGCGATCTGGCGGATCAGGCCCGCCCGATAGGCGTCGGGCATCCAGTCGCGGGGCTCGATGCGCTCGTCGGCGGCGACGGCGGCGTCGAACACCGCTTCGAGGGCCGCTCGGGACGCCTCCGTCCCCGCTGTCGCTGTCGTCGTCTCTGCCGTACCTGCGGTCATCGGACCCCCTACCGACCGATCGTTCGGTTGAATGACTTCAATGGTCGTTCGGCGGCCCGTATGGTGTCAACCCTGTGGATAACTGCTGAGGTGTGAGCGGGAGCGGGGCGCGATGGACTCGTACGACGACGGGGGCCCGGACGGGTCGGAACCGGGCGGTTCGCCCGAACGGGTGACGGAGCGGCCCAGGACCGGGATCGCCGCGCTGTCCATGCCCTACCAGGTGGTCGCGGCCGTCGCCCTCGCCGTCCTCGGCGTCTTCGCCTGCGTCCACCTCGCGATGGTCTTCCTGCACGTCGCGCCCTCGAACACGCTGACCAAGAAGCACGGCGAGGCCGTCGACGACTGGATGTACCCCGAGTTCGAGCAGAACTGGAAGCTCTTCGCTCCCAACCCGCTCCAGCAGAACATCTCCGTCGAGGTCCGCGCCCAGATCGCCGGCGCGGACGGCGGCCGCACGACCACCGGCTGGATCGATCTGACCGCACAGGACACGGCGCGGATCCGCGGCAGCCTCCTGCCCAGCCACACCGCCCAGAACGAGCTGCGCCGGGCCTGGGACTTCTACCTCAACTCCCACACCGAAGACCACCGCCCCAACGGGCTGCGCGGCGAGCTCTCGGAGGAGTACATGCGGCGGATCGTGCTCCTGCGCCTCGACGAGCGGGCGCTCGGCGGCACGGTCGAGAAGATCCAACTGCGTTCCGCCACCCGGGGCGTCCCCGCCCCCGTGTGGAGCAACGAGAAGGTCGACACGGCACCCGTCTTCCGCGCCGCGCCCTGGTGGCGCGTCACCCCCGCCGACCGGCCCACGGGCGCCGGAGCCCGGACCGACGCCAGCACCCAGACCGGCCCCGGGGCCCGGTCCGAGGGCCTGAACGGGACGGAGGCCGTCCGATGAGCCAGACCCCCGCCGCCGAGCGGCCTCGCGTCCCCTTCGACCGGCGGCTCGCCGCCGCCGTCCAGAAGGTCACGGCGAATGCCCTCGGCCCCTACCAGACGGCGATCGTCCGCATCGGCTTCGCCCTCACCTGGCTGCTCTTCCTGCTGCGCGAATGGCCCCACCGGCTCGAGCTGTACGGCCCCGACGGCCCCTGGTCCTGGGAGATGGGCCACCGGCTCATCGCCGACAACAACGCGTTCACCGTGCTGATGTGGTCGGACGGACGGCTCTGGTTCGAGATCGTCTATGGCCTCGCCGTGCTCTCCGCCCTCCTGCTGCTGCTCGGCTGGCACACCCGGGCCGTCTCCGTGGTCTTCATGGCCGGCGTGCTCTCCCTGCAGAATCGCTCCATCTTCATGGGCGACGGCGGCGACAACGTCATCCACCTGATGGCGCTCTACCTCGTCCTCACCCGGTGCGCGCAGGTCTGGTCGCTCGACGCCCGGCGCGCGGCGCGTGCCGGTGGCGACGGCGACGGCAATGGCGACGGCAATGCCGGCACCGGTGACGGCGGAGTCGTAGGGCCGCTGCTGTGGGTCGTGCTCGGCGGCTTCCTGATGGCCGCCACCTTCTTCTCCGGCGCCACCGGGGAGTGGTGGCTGCTGGTGCTGCTGTGGCTGCTGTGGCTGGGGCAGGGACTGTGGTGGCTGGTGAGCCGTTACGCCGCGTCCGACGAGCCGCGCACGCTCCTGGACGTCGTGGCCAACCTCACCCACAACGCCACCCTCGTCGTGATCATGGCGGAGGTCTGTCTGATCTACGCCACGGCCGGCTGGTACAAGGTCCAGGGCTCGCGCTGGCAGGACGGCACCGCGCTCTACTACCCGCTCCAGCTCGACTACTTCTCGCCGTGGCCCGCCCTCTCCGACCTGCTGGGCGCGAGCGGGCTGATCGTGCTGCTGCTGACGTACGGCACCGTGATCGTGCAGGTCGCCTTCCCCTTCACCCTCTTCAACCGCAAGGTCAAGAACGTCCTGCTGGCGGCGATGATGCTGGAGCACGCCGGTATCGCCGTGCTGCTCGGACTGCCGTTCTTCTCGCTCGCGATGATCGCCGCGGACGCGGTCTTCCTGCCGACGGTGTTCCTGGTGTGGGCGGGGACGCGGGTCGCGCGCGGTCGTGACCGGGTGCTGGGCCGAGTGCTGGGCCGGGGACGGGGCCGGGATGGGGCGCGGGAACGGGGCGAGGCGGGGGTGCGGGTGGCCGAGCAGGGCCGTTCGGGTGACGAGCCCAGTCCCCGTACCCTCGTCGGGTGAGCACCACCGAAGAACAGCCCATGCCGGTCCAGGACGGCGAGCCGATCCAGTACGACGAGGGGTTCGGCCCCGAGGTCGGCGTCGGGCCGCACCCGGAGCCGTGGCCGCGGGGTGAGCGTTACGACCCCGAGCTGCTGGCCCACGGCGACCGGCGCAACGTCGTCGACCGCTACCGGTACTGGACGCGGGAGGCGATCGTCGCGGACCTCGACACCCGGCGCCACGACTTCCACGTGGCGGTGGAGAACTGGGGCCACGACTTCAACATCGGTTCGGTGGTGCGGACGGCCAACGCCTTCCTGGCGAAGGAGGTCCACATCGTGGGGCGGCGGCGCTGGAACCGGCGCGGGGCGATGGTCACCGACCGCTACCAGCATGTGCGGCACCACCCGGACACGGAGGCGCTGACCGCGTGGGCGGCGGCCGAGGGCCTGCCGATCATCGGCATCGACAACCTGCCGGGAGCGGTGCCGCTGGAGCGGACGGTGCTGCCGCGGCGGTGTGTGCTGCTGTTCGGGCAGGAGGGGCCCGGGCTCACGGAGGAGGCGCGGGCGCGGGCGGAGAGGGTGTGCTCGATCGCGCAGTTCGGGTCGACGCGGTCGATCAACGCGGGGGCGGCGGCGGCGATCGCGATGCATGCGTGGGTACAGCGGTACGCGGAGATCGACTGACGGTGCGGGCCGGGGTGTGACCGCGCGGTGCGATTCCCCCACCCCGCCCCTTCCCGAAACCCTGCCGGGGGCTGGTGCGTCCGCCCGCCGCGGGGCCGTGCAGACAGATCCTGGCGGGACCGGCCCTTCCCCTGCGGCGGCGGGAGCGGGAGCGCTTGACCGGCGCCGGGCCCACGAGGGAGTCGGCGTCTTCGCCTCTGGCCCTGCCTAGACCCCGGCCCCGCCGCCTGCGCCTTGCGGCGTAGGGGGCGGGGCCGGGGGGCCGTGGGTCAGGACTGGCGGCGGACTTCCACCGTGCGGAAGCGGTTGGAGACGAAGGCTCCGTCGCACAGGGCGGCGTTGGCGGCGGGGTTGCCGCCGGAGCCGTGGAAGTCGGAGAAGGCGGCGGTCTGGTTGACGTAGACGCCGCCGGTGAGGTTCAGGGAGAGCTGGGCCGACTCCTCCAGGCAGACCTCCTCGATGGCGCGCTCGGTGTCGGCGGAGGTGGTGTAGGCGCCGACGGTCATGGCGCCCTTCTCGCGGACCGTGCGGCGCAGGAGCTCCAGGGCGTCGGCGGTCGAGTCGACCTGGACGGCGAAGGAGACCGGGCCGAAGCACTCGGAGAAGTAGGCGGCCTCGGAGTCCGGCTTGGAGCCGTCGAGCTTCACGATGACCGGGGTGCGCACCACGGCGTCCGGGAAGTCCGGGTTCACCACCTCGCGGGAGGCGAGGGCCACCTCGCCGAGGGCCGCCGCGGCCTCCAGGCGGGCCTTGACGTCCGGGTTGACCAGGGCGCCGAGCAGCGCGTTCGCCCGGGCGTCGTCGCCGAGCAGGCCGCCGACCGCGGCGGCGAGGTCGGTGACCACCTCGTCGTACGACTTCTGGCCCTGGTCGGTGGTGATGCCGTCGCGGGGGATCAGCAGGTTCTGCGGGGTGGTGCACATCTGGCCGCTGTACAGGGACAGGGAGAAGGCCAGGTTGGACAGCATGCCCTTGTAGTCGTCGGTGGAGTCGACGACGACCGTGTTCACGCCGGCCTTCTCGGTGTACACCTGGGCCTGGCGGGCGTTGGCCTCCAGCCAGTCGCCGAAGGCGGTCGAGCCGGTGTAGTCGATGATGCGGATCTCGGGGCGGACGGCCAGCGTCTTGGCGATGCCCTCGCCGGGACGCTCGGCGGCCAGCGCCACCAGGTTCGGGTCGAAACCGGACTCGGCGAGGACCTCGCGGGCGACGCGGACCGTGAGGGCCAGCGGCAGGACGGCGCGCGGGTGCGGCTTGACCAGCACCGGGTTGCCGGTGGCCAGGGAGGCGAAGAGGCCCGGGTACCCGTTCCACGTCGGGAAGGTGTTGCAGCCGATGACCAGGCCGATGCCGCGGCCGACCGGCGTGAACTCCTTGCTGAGCTCCAGCGGGTCCCGCTTGCCCTGCGGCTTGGACCAGGCGGCGCGGCCGGCCGGGGTGCGGGTCTGCTCCTCGTACGCGTAGGCCACGGCCTCCAGGCCGCGGTCCTGGGCGTGGGGGCCGCCGGCCTGGAAGGCCATCATGAACGCCTGGCCGCTGGTGTGCATGACCGCGTGCGCGAACTCGTGGGTGCGGGCGGAGATCCGGGCGAGGATCTCCAGGCACACCAGGGCGCGGGTCTCGGGGCCGGCGTCGCGCCAGGCGGCCATGCCGGCGCGCATGGCGGGCAGCAGCACGTCGATGTCGGCGTGCGGATACTCGACGCCGAGCGCCGGGCCGTACGGCGAGGTCTCGCCGCCGGTCCAGCCGTCGGTGCCGGGCTGGTCCAGCTCGAAGCGCTTGCCGAGCAGGTCCTGGTAGGCGGCGAGGCCGGCCGCGGCGTCCAGCGAGCCGTTCTCCCCGTATGCCTTGGGGTGCTCCGGATACGGGGACCAGTAGGCGCGGGTGCGGATCGTGGCGAGGGCCTGGTCGAGCGTGGACCGGTGCTTCTCGGCCAGACGGTCGGTGGTCAACTGAGCGGTGGCCATGGATGGACCAACTCCTCGTCGAGCTGGGCAGGGAGACGCGTACGGAGTTAGAGTAACCGAACGATCGGTCGGGACAAGGGGGTCCGTCGATCCTGTGGAAAACCCATCGGGGAGGATCACTCCTATGACCGCCAACGCGAACGTCCGCCCGGGGAGCGACGAGCTGTCGGCCGGCGGAGCCGGGCCCGTCGATCCGAGCCGCACCGTCGCCGTCGTCGGCACGGGCACCATGGGCCAGGGCATCGCCCAGGTCGCCCTGGTCGCGGGCCACCCCGTACGCCTCTACGACAGCGCCCCCGGCCGGGCCGCCGAGGCCGTGACCGCCGTCGCCGGCCGCCTGGACCGGCTCGTCGAGAAGGGCCGGCTGGACGCGGCGGAGCGCGACGCGGCGCTGGCCCGGCTGCACGCGGCGGACGCCCTCGCCGAGCTCGCCGACGCCGCCCTCGTCGTCGAGGCGATCGTCGAACAGCTCCCCGTCAAGCAGCGGCTCTTCGCCGACCTGGAAGAGGTCGTCGGCGAGGACACCGTGCTCGCCACCAACACGTCCTCGCTGTCCGTCACCGCCATCGCCGGAGGGCTGCGGCGGCCCGGCCGGTTCGTCGGCCTGCACTTCTTCAACCCCGCCCCGCTGCTGCCGCTGGTCGAGGTCGTCAGCGGCTTCGCCACCGACCCGGACGTCGCCACGCGCGCGTACGAGACGGCGAAGCGCTGGGGCAAGACGCCGGTGCGCTGCACCGACACCCCGGGCTTCATCGTGAACCGGGTCGCGCGCCCCTTCTACGCGGAGGCGCTGCGGGTCTACGAGGAGGGCGTCGCCGACCCGGCCACGATCGACGCGGCCCTGCGCGAGTCCGGCGGTTTCCGGATGGGCCCCTTCGAGCTGACCGACCTCATCGGCCAGGACGTCAACGAGGCCGTGACCCGTTCCGTGTGGGACTCCTTCCACCAGGACCCCAAGTTCACGCCGTCGCTCGCACAGCGCCGGCTCGTCGAGTCGGGCCGGCTCGGCCGCAAGTCCGGGCACGGCTGGTTCTCGTACGCGGAAGGGGCCCAGCGCCCCGAGCCGCACACCGCGGCCCCGGCGAAGGCCCCCGAGCGGATCGTCGTGCGCGGCGACCTCGGGCCGGCCGAGCCGCTGGTCGGGCTCTTCGAGGAGGCCGGGATCACCGTCGAGCGGGCGGAGGGCGACACCGGCGGCATCGAGCTGCCGCGCGGCGCCCAGCTCCGCCTCGCGAACGGGAGCACCTCCTTCGAGCGCCCCCAGGAGGAGATCGTCCACTTCGACCTGGCGCTCGACTACGCGTCGGCCGGCCGGATCGTCGTCTCCGCCCGTGAGGGCATCGAGGACGAGAAGCTCGCCGAGGCGGTGGGTCTCTTCCAGGCCCTCGGCAAGCAGGTCTCCGTCATCGGGGACGTGCCCGGCATGATCGTGGCCCGTACGGTCGCGATGCTGGTGGACCTCGCGGTCGACGCCGTCGACCGGGGCGTGGCCACCGCCGAGGACGTCGACACCGCCATGCGGCTCGGCGTGAACTACCCGGCCGGGCCGCTGGAATGGGGAGCGAAGATCGGCTTCCGGCGAGTCTGCTCCCTGTTGGTGGCGATGCACAAGCGGTACCCGACCGGGCGGTACGCGCCGAGCATCGGCCTCGCGCGCCGGGGCTTCGCCGAGCCGGCCGAGGAGATCGGATGACCACCGCGCGACGCGACACCTACACCCCCGAGACGCTGCTCCAGGTCGCCGTCCGGGTCTTCAACGAGCGCGGCTACGACGGCACCTCCATGGAGCACCTGTCGAAGGCGGCGGGGATCTCCAAGTCGTCGATCTACCACCATGTGGCCGGCAAGGAGGAGCTGCTGCGGCGGGCGGTCAGCCGGGCGCTCGACGGGCTCTTCGCGATCCTGGACGAGCCGGCCGCGGGGCGCGGCCGGGCCATCGAGCGGGTCGAGTACGTGACCCGGCGGACCGTCGACGTGCTGATCGCCGAGCTGCCGTACGTGACGCTGCTGCTGCGCGTGCGGGGCAACACGACGACCGAGCGGTGGGCGCTGGAGCGGCGCCGCGAGTTCGACCACCGGGTGGCCGAGCTCCTGAAGGCCGCGGCGGCCGACGGCGACCTGCGGACGGACGTGGACATCCGGCTCGCCACCCGCCTGCTCTTCGGCATGATCAACTCGCTGGTGGAGTGGTACCGGCCGCACCCCGACTCCACGACGGACCGCGACCAGTTGGCGGACACCGTCGTCCACCTCGCCTTCGACGGGCTGCGCACGGCCCCCTGAGAGGCCCGCCCCGCCGCTGCCGCCGTGCGTCAGCCGCGGCGGTCCGGGTCCGGGTCGAGGTCGGTCTCCTCGAACACCAGCAGGGTGCGGGTCGACAGGACCTCGGGGATGGACTGGAGCCGGGTGAGCACCAGCTCGCGCAGGGTCCGGTTGTCCGGGGTGTGGACGAGCAGCAGGACGTCGAAGTCGCCGCTGACCAGGGCGATGTGCGCGGCGCCCGGCAGGGCCTGGAGCTGTTCGCGCACGGTGCGCCAGGAATTCTGGACGATCTTGAGGGTGATGTAGGCGGAGGCGCCGTGCCCGGCGCGCTCGTGGTTGACGCGGGCGCCGAAGCCCCGGATCACCCCGTCGTCGATGAGCCGGTTGATCCGCGCGTACGCGTTGGCGCGCGAGACGTGGACCCGCTCGGCCACCGAGCGCACCGAGGCCCGGCCGTCGGCCTGGAGCAGTCGCAGGATGTCCCGGTCGATCGCGTCCAGCGGGCGGGCCGGCGGCATCGGGGAGACCATGGCAGGGCCGGTCGCCGACCCCGCCGGGAGGGCGGCGCCGGGGGGCGCGTTCAGGGGCGCGTTCAACGGCTCGGTGTCCGCCTGCTCGTCGACGTCGGCCATTTGTTCATCCGCCATGTCCCCCCGCCTCTCTCCTGTGGACGACCTGCACCCATCCCAAGCTGTGGAGAACCGTTTGTCCACAGGCTGGAGGTGCCTGTAGCCAAAATGCCTCCACGACCGAACAATCGGTAGGTGAGGCGCGCCACATTCCGCGCCACCCGCCTTCGGGTGTTATGCCCGCTCCCACGAGGAGGTGGACTCGTTGCAACAGCGCAGTTCGACAGTCCAAGAGCCCCCCGGTGCCTACCGGCCCACCCCGCCCCCGGCATGGCGGCCGCGCACGGACCCGGCCCCGCTGCTGCCGGACGCCGAGCCGCTGCGCGTGCTCGGCACGGACGCGGTGGCCGACGCCGACCCCGAGCTGCTGCGCCGGCTCTACCGGGAGCTCGTCCGGGGCCGTCGGTACAACGCGCAGGCGACCGCCCTCACCAAGCAGGGCCGGCTCGCCGTCTACCCCTCCACGACCGGGCAGGAGGCCAGCGAGGTCGCGGCCGCACTGGCCCTGGAGGAGCGGGACTGGCTCTTCCCCTCCTACCGCGACACCCTCGCGGCCGTCGCCCGCGGCCTCGATCCCGTGCAGGCCCTGACCCTGCTGCGCGGCGACTGGCACACCGGCTACGACCCGCACGAGCACCGCATCGCGCCCCTGAGCACCCCGCTCGCCACCCAGCTCCCGCACGCCGTGGGCCTCGCCCACGCCGCCCGCCTCAAGGGCGACGACGTCGTCGCGCTCGCCATGGTCGGCGACGGCGGCACCAGCGAGGGCGACTTCCACGAGGCGCTGAACTTCGCCGCCGTGTGGCAGGCCCCCGTGGTCTTCCTCGTGCAGAACAACGGCTTCGCGATCTCCGTGCCGATCGCCAAGCAGACCGCCGCCCCCTCCCTGGCCCACAAGGCCGTCGGATACGGGATGCCCGGCCGGCTCGTCGACGGCAACGACGCGGTCGCCGTCCACCAGGTGCTCACCGAGGCCGTGGCCCGCGCCCGGCGCGGCGGCGGACCCACCCTCGTCGAGGCCGTCACCTACCGCATCGACGCCCACACCAACGCCGACGACGCCACCCGCTACCGGGTCGAGGCGGAGGTCGAGGCTTGGCGGGCGCACGACCCCATCCTGATCCTGGAGCGGGAGCTGACCGAGCGCGGGCTGCTCGACGAGGACGGCCGCCGCGAGGCCGCCGAGGAGGCCGAGACGATGGCGGCGCGCCTGCGCGAGCGGATGAACGCCGACCCCGTGCTCGACCCGATGGACCTGTTCGCCCACGTGTACGCCGAGAAGACCGCGCAACTGCGGGACCAGGCGGCACAACTGCGGGCCGAGCTCGACGCCGAGAGCGAGGCGGGATGACCACCCACGCCACCGCGCGGCCGGCCACCAAGGCCGCCGCCAAGCCCGCCACCATGGCGCAGGCCCTCCAGCGGGCCATGCGCGACGCGATGGCCGAGGACCCCACCGTCCATGTGATGGGCGAGGACGTCGGCACCCTCGGCGGCGTCTTCCGGGTCACCGACGGCCTCGCCAAGGAATTCGGCGAGGACCGCTGCACCGACACGCCGCTGGCCGAGGCGGGCATCCTCGGCACGGCCGTCGGCATGGCCATGTACGGGCTGCGGCCGGTCGTCGAGATGCAGTTCGACGCCTTCGCCTACCCGGCGTTCGAGCAGCTCATCAGCCATGTGTCGCGGATGCGCAACCGCACCCGCGGCACGATGCCCATGCCGATCACGGTCCGCGTGCCGTACGGCGGCGGCATCGGCGGCGTCGAGCACCACAGCGACTCCTCCGAGGCGTACTACATGGCGACGCCCGGCCTGCACGTCGTCACCCCGGCCACCGTCGAGGACGCCTACGGGCTGCTGCGCGCCGCAATCGCCTCCGACGACCCCGTCGTCTTCCTGGAGCCCAAGCGGCTCTACTGGTCCAAGGCCGACTGGTCACCCGAGGCGCCGGCCGCCGTCGAGCCGATCGGCAAGGCGGTCGTGCGCCGCCGCGGTACCAGCGCCACCCTCATCACCTACGGCCCCTCCCTGCCGGTCTGCATGGAGGCCGCCGAGGCCGCCCAGGCCGAGGGCTGGGACCTGGAGGTCGTCGACCTGCGCTCGCTCGTGCCCTTCGACGACGAGACCGTCTGCGCGTCCGTGAAGCGCACCGGCCGGGCCGTCGTCGTGCACGAGTCGGCCGGCTTCGGCGGGCCCGGCGGCGAGATCGCCGCCCGGGTCACCGAGCGCTGCTTCCACCACCTGGAGGCGCCGGTGCTGCGGGTCGCGGGCTTCGACATCCCGTACCCGCCGCCCATGCTGGAACGGCACCACCTGCCGGGCGTGGACCGGGTCCTCGACGCGGTCGCGCGCCTCCAGTGGGAGGCGGGAAGCTGATGGCCCAGGTGCTCGAATTCAAGCTGCCCGACCTCGGCGAGGGGCTCACCGAGGCCGAGATCGTGCGCTGGCTCGTCGACGTCGGCGACGTCGTCGCCATCGACCAGCCGGTCGTCGAGGTCGAGACGGCCAAGGCGATGGTGGAGGTGCCCTGCCCCTACGGCGGCGTGGTCACCGCCCGCTTCGGCGACGAGGGCACGGAACTGCCCGTCGGCGCGCCGCTCCTGACGGTCGCCGTCGGCGGCGCCCAGGACGGCGACGGCGCGTCCGCCGCCGCCTCCCCCGCCTCCACCGCGTCCGCCGCGGGGCAGCGCTCCGACGCCGAGGCAGCCGAGTCCTCGGAGTACTCGGGCAACGTGCTCGTCGGATACGGCACCGCCGGGCCAGCCGCCCGGCGCCGCCGGGTACGCAGCGCGTCACCGGCCGTCGTACCGGCCGCCGCGGCTCCCACCGTCCCCGCGCCCGCGCCCGCTCCCGCCGTGCAGGACGCCCCGACGGGGCCCGTGCCCGTCATCTCGCCGCTGGTCCGCAAGCTCGCCCGCGACAAGGGGCTCGACCTGCGGCAGGTCCGCGGCTCGGGACCGGACGGACTGATCCTGCGCGCCGACGTGGAGGCGGCCCTCGCCGAGCGGGAGCGGCCGGCCGCCGCGCCGGCTCCCGTCGCCGTGGCCGCGACGGCCACCGCGGGGGAGCGGGTACCGCTGCGCGGGGTGCGCGGCGCCGTCGCCGACAAGCTGTCCCGCAGCCGCACCGAGATCCCCGACGCAACCTGCTGGGTCGACGCCGACGCGACCGAACTCATGGCCGCGCGAGCGGCGATGAACGCGGCGGGCGGACCGAAGATCTCCGTCCTCGCCCTGCTCGCCCGGATCTGCACCCACGCCCTGGCCCGCTTCCCGGAGCTCAACTCCACGGTCGACACGGCCGCGCGGGAGATCGTCCGGCTCCCCTCCGTGCACCTCGGGTTCGCCGCGCAGACCGACCGCGGTCTCGTCGTACCCGTGGTCAAGGACGCGGGCGGCCGCACCGCCGAGTCGCTGACCGCCGAGTTCGCCCGGCTCACGGAGTCGGCGCGGCAGGGCACGCTGACGCCGGCGGACCTCACGGGCGGCACGTTCACGCTGAACAACTACGGGGTGTTCGGGGTCGACGGCTCCACGCCGATCATCAACCACCCCGAGGCGGCCATGCTCGGCGTCGGCCGCATCGTCCCCAAGCCGTGGGTCCACCAGGGCGAACTGGCCGTGCGTCAGGTGGTCCAGTTGTCGCTCACCTTCGACCACCGGGTCTGCGACGGCGGGACGGCCGGCGGCTTCCTGCGCTACGTCGCGGACTGCGTCGAGAACCCGGCGGTGCTGCTGCGCACCCTCTGAGCCGCCCGCGGCGCCGTCGGCGCCGACGGGTCGGCGGAACTCCGCCGGGGCGTACGCCGGCCGGGGCACGGGGCCCCGGCGGCACCCGGCGGTCTCGTCCGGGACCCAACCCCACGCCGGGTCCCGGACACGTTCGGTCCGTCGGGCGGCCGTCTCCCTCCGTGAGACGGGCCGCCCGGCTGCGTTCCCCGGGGCGGCGACGGACCATACTGCTGGGATGACGACCGCGTACGACGCCCTCGTGCTCGCCGGCGGCGCCGCCCGGCGCCTCGGCGGAGCGGACAAGCCCGCGGTACGGGTCGGGGGCCGCCCCCTGCTCGACCGGGTCCTCGCGGGCTGCCGCGACGCCCGCCGCACCGTCGTCGTCGCCGATCCCCGACCCACCGCCCGCCCCGTCGAGTGGACCCGCGAGTCCCCACCCGGCGGCGGCCCCGTCGCCGCGCTCGCGGCGGGCCTGCGCCACCTCGCCGAGCCGCCGGCCGCGGCCACCGCCCACCCGGGCGAGGCGGGGGACGGCGCTCGCCCCGGCGAGGCCGGGGCTTCCACCGATCCTGACGCGGCCGGGGGCGTGGTCCGCCCCGGCGAGGCCCGAGCCTCGACCCACGCCGACGCGGCCCGGGATGTCGCCCGGCGCGGCGCCGTCGGGAACGTCGCACACTCTGGCCCGGCCCGGGACTCCGCCCACCCCGACGCCGCCGGGGACATCGTGCTCGTGCTCTCCGCCGACCTGCCGTTCTTCGACGACAGGGCCGCGCGGCGGCTCGTGGAGGCGTTGGTGGCGGTGCCCGAGGCCGAGGGGGCCGTCAGCGTGGACTCCGGAGGGCGGGAGCAGCCGTTGGTCGCCGCGTATCGGGTCGGGGCGCTGTGGCGGGAGGTCGGGCGGCTCGTCGGGGAGCGGGGCGGGGTGGAGGGGGCTCCGCTGCGGACGGTGACGGCGGGGCTGCGGCTCGTTCCGGTGGCCGCGGTGGGGGATGTCGACGTGTCGTTCGACTGCGACACCTGGGAGGACATCGCCACGGCCCGGTCGCGGATCAGGGAGCATGGGAACGTGTTGGATGAATGGATCACCGCAGTCAAGGACGAACTGGGCATCGACCTGGACGTCGACACCGCCCTGCTGCTCGATCTGGCCCGGGACGCCGCGCACGGTGTCGCGCGGCCCGCGGCGCCGCTGACCACGTTCCTGGTCGGGTACGCGGCGGCGAAGGCGGCCGGGACGGACGGCGGTGCCGAGGCCGTCGCGGAGGCCGCCGCCAAGGCCGCCGCGCTCGCCCAGCGCTGGGCCGCCGAGCAGGACGAGGCCGGATGACCAGGCAGGAGCCCGTACCCGACGACGGCGTGGACGACGCCCTCGCCCTCGTCGGCCGGAGCGGTGGCGGCCGCGCGTCCCACGAACCCCACCGTGCCACTCCCTGGCCCGAGGCCCGGGCCGTCGCCGCGCGGGCCGGGGCCACGGCCGCGGCCGCCCGGCCACCCGAGCCGGTCCCGCTCGCGCGGGCGCTCGGCCGGGTGCTGGCCGAACCGCTGCACGCCCTCACCGACCTGCCCTCCTTCGACACCTCCGCCATGGACGGCTGGGCCGTCGCCGGCCCCGGCCCCTGGCGGATCGACCCCGACGGAGCCGTCCTCGCCGGCCACGTCGCCGCCTCCGAGCTCGCCGACGGCGACGCCGTACGCATCGCCACCGGCGCCCGGGTGCCGTCCGGGGCGACCGCCGTCATCCGCAGCGAGCACGCCCACGCCGACCCCGCCGGCCGGCTGCACGCCCGGCGGGAGGTCGTCCCCGGGCAGGACATCCGGCCCCGCGGCCAGGAGTGCCGCTCCGGCGACCGACTGCTGCCCGCCGGGAGCACCGTCACGCCCGCCGTGCTCGGGCTCGCCGCCGCGGCCGGATACGACGAGCTGACCGTGCACCCGTGTCCTCGGGTGGAGGTGCTCGTCCTCGGCGACGAACTGCTGGCCTCGGGGCTCCCGCACGAGGGCCTGATCCGTGACGCCCTCGGCCCCCTGCTCGGCCCCTGGTTGCGGGCGCTCGGCGCCGAGGTCCTCGGGACCCGCCGGATCGGGGACGACGCGGAGGCGCTGTACGCGGCCGTCACCGGTTCCGCCGCCGATGTGGTCGTCACCACCGGCGGTACGGCCGCCGGGCCGGTCGACCACGTGCATCCGGTGCTCGCCAAGGCGGGCGCCCGGCTGCTCGTGGACGGGGTGAAGGTCCGCCCCGGCCACCCCATGCTCCTCGCCGAATTCGACGCCCCCGACGCCCCGAGCACCCCCGGCGCTCCCCCCAGCACCCCGAGCACCCCCGGCGCTCCCAGCGCCCCCCACACCCCCACCACCCCCGACACCCAGACGGCCCCGCCCCGCCGCCCACGGCATCTCGTCGGGCTGCCCGGCAACCCCCTGGCCGCCGTCTCCGGGCTGCTCACGCTCGCCGAGCCGCTGCTGCGCACCCTCGGCGGAGGGGCGGCCCCCGTCCCGTACCGCGTGGTGGTGCGCGAGGAGATCCAGGGGCATCCGCACGACACCCGGCTCGTCCCCGTCGTCCGGCGCGGAGACGAGGCGGTGCCGCTGCACTACAACGGACCGGCGATGCTCCGCGGCATCGCCGTCGCCGACGGCATGGCCGTGGTCCCGCCCGGGGGCGCTCGGCTCGGCCGGTCGCTGGACGTCCTCGGCCTTCCCTGGCCGGCCACCGCCGAGCAGGAGCCCCCGGCGCGGCAGCCGCCTCGGACCGACCCGGCGCCCCACGCCGACCCCGTAGGTCCGGCCGGACCCGCGGACCAGGTGCGTCCGGCGCACCGGATGCACCAGGCCGGCCCGGTCGACCAGGGCGAGGACGAAGGAGTGTGTTTCACGTGAAACTGCCCAGCCGTGACGTGATGGCCCGGCAGGCGGACGAGAAGGTGACGGCCTCCCGGGTCCGGCTGCCGGGGCGGGTCGTCGAGAACCCGCTGCGCCAGGTGGCCAAACGCCTGCTGATGGCCCTGGGCGTGATGGTCGCGACCGTCCTCCTCGTCTACGTGGACCGGGACGGCTACCACGACAACGCCAACGAGACGCTCGACTTCCTGGACTGCGTCTACTACGCGACCGTCACCCTCTCCACCACCGGCTACGGCGACATCGTCCCGCACAGCGACTCGGCCCGGCTGGTGAACGTCCTGCTGATCACCCCGCTGCGCGTCCTGTTCCTGATCATCCTGGTCGGCACCACCCTCGAGGTCCTCACGGAGCGCACCCGGGAGGAATTCCGACTCAACCGCTGGAGGTCCACCTTGCGCGACCACACCGTCATCGTCGGCTTCGGAACCAAGGGGCGCTCGGCGATCCAGACGCTGTGCGCGACCGGGCTGCGCAAGGACCAGATCGTCATCGTCGATCCCTCCAGCAAGGTGATCGAGGCGGCCAACTCCGACGGCTTCGTCGGTGTCATCGGTGACGCGACCCGCAGCGATGTGCTGCTGCGGGCCGAGGTCCAGAAGGCCCGTCAGATCGTCATCGCCACCCAGCGCGACGACACCGCCGTCCTCGTCACCCTGACGGCCCGCCAGCTCAACCGCGGCGCGAAGATCGTCGCCGCGGTCCGCGAGGAGGAGAACGCGCCGCTGCTGAAGCAGTCCGGCGCCGACGCCGTGATCACCAGCGCCAGCGCGGCCGGCCGGCTGCTCGGCCTCTCGGTGCTCAGCCCGAGCGCGGGCACGGTGATGGAGGACCTCATCCAGCAGGGCTCCGGCCTCGACCTCGTCGAACGCCCGGTGACCAAGGCCGAGGCGGGCCGCAGCGTGCGGGAGACCGACGACCTGGTGGTGAGCGTGCTGCGCGGCCACCGCCTGCTCAGTTACGACGATCCGGCCGCCAGTCCGCTCCAGTTGACCGACCGGGTGATCACCATCGTCCGCGCCGCGCCCGTCGCCCCGCTCACCACGCCCACGCACGACTAGGCACGGCCCGGAGGCACGCCCGCGGCACCCGGCACCGGAGTAGCCTCGCCGACATGCATGCGATCACGATTCCCGAACCCGGCGGGCCCGAGGCGCTGGTCTGGGCCGAGGTGCCCGACCCCGTCCCCGCCGAGGGCGAGGTTCTCGTCGAGGTGGTGGCGAGCGCCGTCAACCGTGCCGATCTGCTCCAGCGCCAGGGCTTCTACGACCCGCCGCCGGGCAGCTCCCCGTACCCCGGCCTGGAGTGTTCGGGCCGGATCGTCGCGCTCGGCCCGGGCGTCTCGGGCTGGTCCGTCGGCGACGAGGTGTGCGCGCTGCTGGTCGGCGGCGGTTACGCGCAGAAGGTCGCCGTCCCGGTGGGCCAGTTGCTGCCCCGGCCGGAGGGCGTCGACCTGGTGACGGCCGCGGCGCTGCCCGAGGTGGCCTGCACGGTGTGGTCCAACGTCTTCATGCTGGCGCACCTGCGGCCGGGCGAGACGCTGCTCGTGCACGGCGGCGGGAGCGGCATCGGCACCATGGCGATCCAGTTGGCCAAGGCGGTCGGCGCGCGGGTGGCGGTCACGGCCGGCGGGCCCGAGAAGCTGGCCCGCTGCGCCGAGCTGGGCGCCGACATCCTCATCGACTACCGCGAACAGGACTTCGTCGAGGAGCTCCACAAGGCGACGGACGGGGCCGGGGCGGACGTCATCCTCGACATCGTCGGCGCCAAGTACCTGGACCGGAACATCAAGGCCCTCGCCGTCAGCGGCCGTCTGGTCGTGATCGGCCTCCAGGGCGGCGTCAAGGGCGAGTTGAACCTGGGTGCCCTGATGGCCAAGCGGGCCGCCGTGCTCGCCACCACGCTGCGCTCGCGCCCGCTGAACGAGAAGGCGGCGGTGGTCGCCGCGGTCCGCGAGCACGTGTGGCCGCTGATCGGCGCGGGCACGGTCAAGCCGGTCGTGGACCGCACGGTGGCGATGACGGACGCCGTCGAGGCCCACCGGGCCGTCGAAGCGAGCGGCCACGTCGGCAAGGTGCTGCTCCTGGCGCCCCAGGCACCGCACCACGACCAGCCCCGCTGACCCGGCCGCCGTACACGACCAGCCCCGCTGACCCGGGCGCGGCCCCGTCCCCCCCCACGCCCCCGAGCACGACGAAGGCCCGGCGCCCGCGGCAGCCACAGCCGCCGCGGGTGCCGGGCCTTCGCCCCACCGGTCTCCCGGTCTACAGATACGGCCCCGAGCCGACCGCGCGGCCGCGGCCGGGGCCCTGGTCGTCGTCATCGTCGTGAGAGGCGACGCCCGGCGGCAGGGCGCGGCGCATCTGCTCCAACTGGGCACGGGCCGCCATCTGCTGGGCGAACAGCGCCGTCTGGATGCCGTGGAAGAGGCCCTCGAGCCAGCCCACCAACTGGGCCTGCGCGATGCGCAGTTCCGCCTCGGAGGGAATGGCCTCGTCGGTGAACGGCAGGGAGAGCCGCTCCAGTTCCTCCACCAGCTCCGGGGCGAGCCCGTCCTCCAGCTCCTTCACCGAGCTGGCGTGGATCTCCTTGAGCCGTACGCGGCTGGCCTCGTCGAGAGGTGCCGCCCTGACCTCCTCCAGAAGCTGCTTGATCATGCTGCCGATGCGCATGACCTTCGCAGGCTGCTCGACCATTTCCGTCACCGGGACCTCGCGGGATTCGTCGTCACCCTGAGTGCCGCCGAGCGCCATCCCGTCCTGGCCCACGATGAGGACCTGGGGGCTCTCCTGCGACCTGTCATTCCTCGGCATCTCCATGCCGCCATTCTCTCGCACGCGTGCTTTCCCAGACGGTGTGCCCCTGGACGAGGGTGATCCACCCTCGTCCAGGGGCACAGCACGGCAACGAACCGCTCCGTACGGTCAGGAAGAGCCGGTACGGGTCAGTGCGCGGCGCGGCGGGCCAGGGCCCCGCGCGAGCGGGTCACCAGGGCCGCCAGCAGGGCGGCGCCGAGGGGCACGGCCACGAGGAGGGCGCCCAGCGTCTCCCAGGGGACGACGATCGGCACGTACGGCGGGTTCTCGTTGCCGCCCCAGCCGTTGTCGAGGGCCTCCTGGTAGAAGCGGATCTGCTCGCGCTCCTCGGTGAGCCGCAGCCCGATCGCCGGCAGGACACCGGCCGCCGAGCCGAGGACCACGCCCATCGCCGCGACCACACCGCACTGGAAGCCGCTCAGGGTGCGGCGGACCCGGGGCGGGGCACCGACCGCGGCGAGGGTCTTGAGGTCGGCCTCGGCGTCGGCCTGGGCGAGACCGGTGGCGATGCCTGCCGCGCCGATGGTGACCAGGCCGGCGAAGAGGGTGAGGGTCAGCAGCACGATGCTGTTGTCGCTGACGAACCCCTCCTCGATGGTCAGGTTGACGGTGCCGCCGAGCTTGGCGATCTCGGAGTCGAGCTTCTGCCGCTGCTCGGTGCTGGGCAGGTGATCGGTGGTGTAGAACGCGCCGAGGGGGGCCGTGGTGAGCCCGGCCGCCTTGGCCGTCGCGGGGCTGATCACGCCCCGTACACCGTAGCTGCGCGTGACGTCCCGTACCTGATAGGCGGTGAAGGACTTCACCTCGCCGGGCACCGGCTTGCGCTGCTCGGCGGCCTTGTTCGCGGCGTCCACGTCGGTGATCAGCTTCACGCCGACCTTGCCCGTCCTGTCGACCTGGGTGCGGGAGAAGCTCACGTACTTCCCGTCGGCGAGGGCCCGGGCGGCGCCGGGGTCGTCGACGCCGAGGACGGTGAGCAGCGAGGCGTCGGCGACGAGGATGCCGTCCGGGAGCGGAAGGAAGCCGCTGCTCGGGTCGGACTGGCAGCGCCAGTCCTTGGCGAGGGCGCGCCGCTGCTCCTTGGTGAACTTCTCGGAGGGGTCGGAGCCGTCGGGGGTGGGGGCCCACAGGGGGCACTCGTTGGCCGGCGGGATGACGATGTCCGAGCGTCCGCAGCCGGCTCCTTCGCCCCAGGGCGCGCAGCTCGCCTTGCCGACGGCGATCCGGGAGACGTCGGCGCGCAGGTCGACGGGCAGGGTGCGCTGTACGGCCTCGCGGGCCGGTGCGGCGTCCCGGCCGCCCTCCTCGGGGGCGAGGACGGCGACGGCGCCGTAGGGCAGGCTGGCCTCGTAGCCGGCCCGGTCCTGGGCGTCCCGGCTCACGGCGTACGTGGAGACGGCGACGGTGCCGGCGACGGCGGCCAGGACGGCGGCGACGGCGGGTGCCGTACGCCCCCGGTTGCGCACGGCGTCGCGCAGGGCGAGGCGCGGCGAGAGCGGCAGCCAGCGGCCGGTGCGGCCGAAGAGCCCGACCAGGGCGGGGGTCATGGCGACCACGCCCAGCTCGGCGATCGCGGAGCCGCCCGCGACGATGACGAACTGGTCGCTGACGACCGAGCCGTACAGGGCGATGACGCCGCCCAGCAGGACGGCGCCGAGGCCGACCAGGGGCAGCACGCGGCTGCTGCGGCGGACCCCGCGGCGGCCGGTGAGCGAGGCGAGGACGGTCTGCCGGGAGGCGGTGACGGCCGGCACGATCGCGGCGAGCAGGCCGGTGAGGACGGCGATCGCGGCGATGGCGAGCAGTTCCGCCGGACGGACGGTGAAGCCGCCGAACCGCCGGCCCATGTACTCCTCGAGGAGCGGCCGGAGGGCGAAGGTCAGGATCAGCGCGAGGACCGTGCCGACCACGGCCGCGGCGGCGCCGATGACGAGGCCGCCGCTCAGCACGATGGCCCGGATGTGGCTGCGGTCACCGCCGTTGGCGCCGACCAGACCCAACTGGCGGCGGGAGCGGCGGGCGCCGACGGCGAAGGCGGGGCCGGCGAGCAGGCAGATCTCCAGCATCGCCAGGCCGACCACCGTGCCCACGGCGGCGAGCGCGGCGGCGTCGGCGGCCCCGCTGGTCTCGTAGGAGCCCCAGCCCTCCTTCTGGAAGAGCGGCACCTCGGAATCGGCGGGCGGGTCGAGGATGACGGCACGGGAGGTGACCACGACGCCCTTGGCGTTGATCGCCTGGACCGTGTTCCACGTGAAACCACCGGGCTTCTTCACCAGATACGAGAGGGAGACGTCGGGCTTCTGCATCCCGGCCTTCTCGACGGCCTTGGCGTACGGCGCGAGGAAGGCGCCGGGCAGGGCGTTGACCTGCTCCGCGGTGAGGTCGCTGGGCAGCTCGTACTCGCCGCTGATCACATAGGTGCGGTCGAAGCCGCGGGCGGTGACGGTCGAGCCGATCGACAGGCCGCTGCTCTCCAGGAACCGGGTGGTCGCCGCGATCTCGTCGTTCTTCTCGGGGAAGCGGCCCTCGCGCAGCCGCATGATGCCCCGGGCGACGGAGTCGGCGGCCTTCAGTTCACGGACGTCGGCCCGGAGCAGGCCGTGCGCGGTGGTCAGCTTGGCGCTGCCGGTGCTGTCGGTGAGCACCGTCGAGCCGGCCGGGACGGCCTTGGTGACGTCGGTGTCGCCCTCGGGCCAGGGCTTGTCCGGGGAGTCGAGGCCCGCGGCCGGTACGTACTGCTCGCCCTTGGGGTCCTGGAGCAGGGGTGCTCCGCCGACGTGCGCGTCGATGAGACGGGCGTCGGCGGCGCCTATGGTGCGCTCGAGCTGCTGCGCGGCGGTGAGTTCGGAGCTGCGGAAGGTCAGGTCGAAGGCGCTCACACCGAGGATCGGCAGGGCGATCATGGCGAGGACGAGGAAGCTGCGGCCCTTGGAGCGCCAGGCGTCACGACGGGCGATGCGGACCGCGGCCCGCCAGGAGTGGAACCAGGCCGTCACCGCTGGGCCGCCCGGCCGGTCAGGAGCGAGTCGGCGTCGCTGCGTACGGTCTGGTCGACGACGGCGCCGTCCCGCAGGAACACGACGCGGTCGGCCCAGGCGGCGAACCGCGGCTCGTGGGTGACCAGGATGCCGGCGGCGCCGGCGTCGCAGCGGGAGCGCAGCAGGGCGAGCACGGACTCGCCGGTCTCGGAGTCGAGGGCGCCGGTGGGCTCGTCGGCGAGGACGAGCCGGCGGTCGCCGACGAGGGCGCGGGCGATGGCCACGCGCTGCTGCTGGCCGCCGGACATCTCGTCGGGGAACCGGTCGGCGAGGTGGCCGAGGTCCATCTCGGCGAGGGCGGCGAGGGCCTCGGTGCGGGCCTTGCGGGCGGAGACGCCGTCCAGTTCGCGCGGCAGGGCCACGTTCTCGGCGGCGGTGAGGGCCGGGATGAGGTTGTAGTCCTGGAAGACGTAGCCGATGCTGCGGCGGCGCAGGGCAGCGAGTTCCTTGCGGCCCGCGGTGGTGATGTCGGTGCCCTCGACGACGACCCGGCCGGAGGTGGGGGTGTCGAGACCGCCGGCGATGGTGAGCAGGGTCGACTTGCCGGAGCCGGACGGGCCCATGACGGCGACGAGTTCGCCGGGGTGGACGTCGAGGTCGATGCCGCGCAGGGCGTGGACCTCGGTGGCGCCCGAGCCGTGGACACGGGTCAGGTTCTGCAGACGCAGCACGGGCTGCTGCTGTGTGGACATGGTTCCCCCTCGGGCGTACGCCGGCGAACGGTCGGGTGACGGCCGGGTGTCCGAACGGCCGGGTTCCGAACGGCCTGGTGTCCGAACGACGTGGGCCGGATGGCCGGTGTGTCGGACGACCGGTGGGTCGGACGGATGGCGGGTCGGACGGCCGTGTGTCGACACGGCCGCGCCCCGGACGGCCGTGGGCGGCGCCGTGCGTACGGTATGGGTCTGGTGGGTGATGGAAGGCGGGACGTCGGCGTCAGCGCCGCGTCCGCCGGGCGGACGTCACGGGCGGTGGCGCCGTGGCCTCCGTGGCCTCCGCGAGCTCCGTGCCCTCCGCGGCTGCGGCGGTCACGGCGGTCGCGGCGGTCGCCGAGAGCCGGATCAGACGGGACTCGCAGTGGTCGAGCCAGCGCGCCTCCGCCTCGGTCTGGAAGATCAACTGCTCCAGGACGAGCAGCCAGGCGACCTCGTCGCGCTCCCGGGCCCCGCTCTTCTCGACGGCGGTGATCGCCTGCGCCTTGAGCCGGGTGTAGTCCTGCATCGCCTTCACGGTGTGCCGGCGCTGGGACTGGATGACGTCACGGATGTCGACCCCGGACGCCCCGACGGCCATGGCCAGCTTGATGGCCAGCTCGTCGCGGGCCGGACTGGTGCGGTCGACGGGGTTCTCGAACCAGCTCCGCAGCTCCGCGCGACCCCGGTCGGTGATCGCGTAGAGCGCGTGGCCGGCCTCGTCCTCGCCGTCCTGGACGACCATGCCGTCGCGTTCGAGGCGGCTGAGCGTCGTGTAGACCTGCCCCACGTTGAGCGGCCAGGTGGAGCCGGTGCGGGACTCGAACTCCGTACGGAGCTGCGAGCCGTAGCGCGGGCCGCGTTCGAGGAGGGCCAGAAGGCCGTGGCGGATGGACATACCGAGTATGTATACCGAGTAAGTCGCCGCCGACAAGCGTCCTGAGTCGGACCCCGGAGGTCCGACTCAAGGGGGACCTGGCGCGGCGCGCGGCGCTCAGCGGCGCCGCATCCGCACCCCGAGGAAGCCGATGCCGAGACCGACCAGAGCGAGTCCCACGCCCAGCGTGAGCACGGGAATCCGCCGGTCGGAGAGGTCCACGGCGGCTCCGTGGCCACCCCGTGGGGCCGCCTCGGGCACACCCGCGGGCGAGGTCTCGGCGGCCGGGGCGTCCGTCTCCGGTACCGCTTCGACCACCTCCTCCGGCTCCGTCGCGGGCTCCTCCTCTGTTGCCGTTTTGATACGAGCGGGGTCCTGCGGGCTCGTCACGGACGGCGAGGCGGGGGCGTCGGGCGGCCTGCCGGGACGCTCCCGGCCCTCCCCCGCCGGCCGCCCCGCGAGCGAGGCCGAGCCGCTGGGCGCGGGCGCCGGGGCCGAGCCGGACGGCCCCGCCGGCCCCGACGGCCCGGGCGCGGCGGAGGAGGCGCCGGGGGACGCGGAGGAGGACGAGGACGGCGGCGAGGAGGGTGGGGACGCCGACGCGGCGGGGGCGTGCGGCGCGGGCGCCGGAGGCGCGGGGGAGCGGGTCGCGGACGCCGTGGCCGGACGGGAGGCGGCCGGGCCGGGGCGCGGAGCGGTGGTGGCGGGGGGCGGTGCGAAGGGGCGCCGCACGGCGGTCGTCGGCCGCGGTGCGCCGGCGCTCCTCGTGGCCGCGGGCGCCCCCTCGGGCCCGTACGCGACCGGCCCGTGCGCCCCCGCCCCGTACGCGACCGAGGCGTGCCCGGCCGTCCCGTACGCGGCCGGTCCGTGTACCCCCGCCGCGCAGGCGGGCGTCCCGAACGCCACCGAGGCGAGCGCGGCCACGGCCACCGCCGCGGGCCCCCGCGCGCGCGTGAGCGGGTGAGAACGTGGTCCTGGAGTCACCGGGTGACCCCCTCCCGTACCGAGCCGCCGAGTCGTTCGACTCAGCGTCACATGAGGGGACGGGCCCGGCATCCCGGACGACCCGGACGGGTCGTCCGGGGGACGCTACTGCTGCGGCGGGTTGCCCGTGGACACCTGGAAGGTGAACTCGGCGTCCTCGGGGGAGATGTCCGTGCCCTGGCGCGGGTACTGGGTGATGACCGTGCCCTGGCCGTAGGTGGCCTCGTCGATCGACGACTCGGCCGCGACCTTCCAGCCGGCCTTCTGGAGGCACTCCTTCACGGACTTGATGTTCTTGTACGTGAAGTTCGGGACCACGAACTTGTTCGGGTCCTTGCTCGACTCCTGCGGCTCCGTGCACTTCTTGGTCTCGATGACCTTGGTGAGGTCCGGACCCTTGTGGCCGGGCACGGTGGTCGTGGTCGGGTCGCCGCCCGCCGTGTCGCCGCCCTCCGGGGTCTTGTTCATGAGCGACACGGCCACGATCACGCCGATCACGGCGAGCAGGCCGACCGCCCCGATGAGGATCTTGTTCGTCCGGTTCGCGGACGAGCCGCCGCCACCGCCCGCGACGACCGGTGCGGCCTGCTGCTGCGGCACCGTGTACGGGCCGGGCGTGGGCATCGGGGCGGGGGTCTGGTAGACGGGCGAGGGGGGCGGGGTCGGCACCTGCTGCGGGTAGCCGTACGAGGGCGCCGGGGTCGGCGCGCCGTACGGGCCGGGCTGCGGGGTCGGCTGGTACGGCGTCTGGAGGCCGTGCGCGGACGGCGGGGGGGTCTGGCCGACCGGCGGGAAGACCGCCGAGCCGACGCCCGAGCCGCTGTTCACCGGACCGCCCGCGACGATCATCGGCGCACCGGTCTGGCCGGCGGAGAGCACCCGCAGGCACTCGTCGCGCATGGCGGCGGCGCTGGGGAAACGCTCGTTGGGGTTCTTCTTCAGGGCGCGGGCCACCAGGGCGTCCATCGCGGGCGTGACCGAGCGGTTCACGGAGGACGGCAGCGGCGGCTCCTCCTGGACGTGCGCGTACGCGATGGCGAGCGGCGAGTCCGCGTCGAACGGCAGACGCCCCGTCAGCAACTGGAAGAGCATGATGCCGACCGAGTACAGGTCGGAGCGGGCGTCCACGGCGCGGCCGAGGGCCTGCTCGGGCGACAGGTACTGCGGGGTGCCGACGACCATGCCGGTCTGGGTCATCGAGGTGACACCGGACTGCATGGCGCGGGCGATGCCGAAGTCCATGACCTTGACCACGCCGCGCTTGGTCATCATCACGTTGCCCGGCTTGATGTCCCGGTGGACCAGGCCCATCTCGTGGCTGGTCTCCAGGGCGGCGAGCACGTCGGCGGTGACCTTCAGCGCCTTGTCGGCCGGCATCGCGCCGAGGCTCTGGATGTCCGCGGCGAGCACCGAGCCGAGCGGCTGGCCCTCCACGTACTCCATGACGATGTACGGCATGACGGCGCCGTCGAGGGTGTCCTCGCCGGTGTCGAAGACCGAGACGATGTTCGTGTGCGACAACTTCGCAACAGCCTGCGCCTCGCGCCGGAACCGTTCGCGGAAGGACTGTTCGCGACCGAGTTCGGTGTGCAGCGTCTTGATGGCGACCTGGCGGTCGAGCGCGCTGTCGTACGCCAGGTACACCGACGCCATGCCGCCCTCGCCGAGAAGGTCGCGAAGCTGGTAGCGGCCGTTCGCGACCGAACCGCCCGCATAGCGGCCCTGTGCGCCGTCCTGGCTCATCTCGTGCTTCCCCCTACGCGCGCGTGGCGGCGCTGATCCGGAATTTCCTGGCCAAGTCTGCCCGAGGGCAGTGACACGTCAAGCCGGGCACCGGTTCGGTGCCCGATCCGTGACCCTCCGCGCAGATCGTGTCCCCGAACCGTGACAGGAACGGCATCGGATTTGCACAGGCGTATGTGCCGGGCGCCGCACGGCCGGTCCCTCACGGACGGTGACGCGGACCGTGATGTCGTACGGAGCCTGTAGCGTGACGACTGGAGACGGCACGAGAGACGACGGCGAGGACTGATGGCACCCGAATCCGGAGCAGGTGGCGGTGTGCCGGACGCTTCCGCCGAGTCGTGGGGCGTCGGCGGAGTCGTCGGCGACGGCCGTTACCGGCTGACCCACCGTCTGGGCCGCGGCGGCATGGCCGAGGTGTTCGCGGCCGAGGACGTGCGCCTGGGGCGCACGGTCGCCGTGAAACTGCTGCGCGCCGATCTCGCCGAGGACCCGGTCTCCAAGGCCCGCTTCACGCGCGAGGCGCAGTCGGTCGCCGGCCTCAACCACCACGCGATCGTGGCCGTCTACGACTCGGGCGAGGACCTGGTGAACGGCCAGTCCGTGCCGTACATCGTCATGGAGCTGGTCGAGGGCCGCACCATCCGCGACCTGCTGATCAGCGCCGAGGCGCCCGGTCCCGAGCAGGCGCTCATCATCGTCTCCGGCGTCCTGGAGGCGCTCGCCTACTCCCACCAGCACGGCATCGTGCACCGGGACATCAAGCCGGCGAACGTGATCATCACGCACTCCGGCGCCGTCAAGGTCATGGACTTCGGCATCGCGCGCGCCCTGCACGGCGCGCAGTCGACGATGACCCAGACCGGCATGGTCATGGGCACGCCGCAGTACCTCTCCCCCGAACAGGCGCTCGGCAAGGCCGTCGACCACCGCTCCGACCTGTACGCGACGGGCTGTCTGCTCTACGAACTCCTGGCCCTGCGGCCCCCCTTCACCGGGGAGACCCCGCTGTCCGTGGTCTACCAGCACGTCCAGGACACCCCCGTCCCGCCGTCCGACGTCGCCCAGGGGGCGCCGCCGGAGCTCGACGGCCTGGTCATGCGATCCCTCGCGAAGGACCCGGACGACCGGTTCCAGAGCGCCGAGGAGATGCGCGGCCTGGTCCAGTACGGGCTGCAGATGCTCCAGGAGCAGGGCGGCCACACCGGCATGTGGAACACCGGGCCGGTGGAGGCCCACGACGGCTTCCACACGCCGCCCGGCGGCGCGGCGGCGACGGCCGTCATGGGCCACCCGATGCACCACGACACCTCCCAGGGCCCGATCCTGCCGCCGGTGAACCCGGACGACGGCGGCTACGGCGGCTACGGGCAGGACGGCGGCTACGGCCCGCAGGGCGCGGGCGGCCACAAGGGCGGCCGCGGCAAGATGCTGCTGTTCGTGGCGCTCGCGCTGGTCGCGATGGTCGCGGGCGTGGTGTACGCGCTCGACAAGGCCGGCCAGAAGGGCGACGGCGGCAACACCAAGCCGCCGGCGGTCACCGACTCCCCGTCCACGACGAAGGAGACCCCGACCCCGTCCGAGGAGCCCTCGCAGGAGACCGGCAGCCCGGACTCGTCGACCGGCGGCGGCAACCAGCAGACCTACCCGCCGAAGACCCGGCCGCCGTACCGGCCGTCGACCGAGCCGACGCCGTCGACCGACCCGACGGGCACGACCGACGGCGGCACCGGCACCGAGGGTTCCACCGAGGGTTCGACCGAGGGCTCCACGGAAGGCTCCACCGAGGGCTCGACGGAGGGTTCCACGGAGGGTTCGAGCGACGGCGGTTCGACGGGCACGTCCACCGGGACCTCGACGGGCACCAGCACCGGCACCACCACGGGCACGTCCACCGGGACGTCGACGGGCACCAGCACCGGCACCACCACGGGCAGCGGCACGGGGACCGGCAGCGGCAACGGCACCGGCTGACCCTCAGCCCGTGAACGCGTCGCGCACCGCCTCGTACTCACGGGTCCACCACACCGCCAGGGCCGACACCGCGGGGAACTGCGGATCGGCCCTGCGGTCGTGCAACTGGTAGCGCCAGCGCAGGGTCCAGAAGTCGTTGAGGCGCTCCCACCACACCCGGTCGACCGCCGCGGCCAGCTCGGCGCGGTCCGCCCCCGCCGCCCGCCGGTAGGCGCGCGCGTACGCCCGCACCTTGTCGAGGGCCAGCTCACCGGCCGGCCGTACGAAGAAGATGGCGGCGGCCCGGACGGCCTCCTCGGCGCGGGGGCGGACCCCGAGGCGGTCCCAGTCGACGATCGCGGCCGGCTCGGCGCCCCGGTAGAGCAGGTTGAAGGGGTGGAAGTCGCCGTGCACCCACCCGGTCGCCGCGGCGGCCGGCGGCCGCCGGTGGGCGTGGGCGGCGAGCAGCACCCGGCGCTCCCGCAGCCGGTGCTCGGCGAGCTCGTCGAAGCCGTCGCGGGGCCGGCGGGCCCGGACCAGCCGGAGCAGTTCGTCGATGAGCCGGAAGGTGTCCTCGGGGCGCGCGCTCTCGTGGCCGGTGTCCTGGCCGGCGTCCCCGTCGGTGGGCCGGCCCGGGCCCCGGCCGGCGGGCCGGGTGGTGGCGGGCCACGGCGGGCCGGGCGGCGCGGGCTCCATGACCCGCTCCAGGCAGGTGTGGACGTGCCCGAGGAGGGCGCCCAGGCGCCGGCAGCCGGCCCGGGTGAGCTGGGCGCCGTCGCGGTGCCGGCCGTCGATCCAGGGGTGCAGGGCGTAGCAGTGGCCGCCGATGACGGCGACCGTGCGGCCGGCGGAGTCGGGCAGCGGCGGGGCGACGGGCAGGCCGAGGGCGTGCAGGCGCTGGGTGGCCCGGTGCTGGCGGGCGATGGTGTCCCGGTCGGCGGTGCGGGCGTCCAGGTGCTGCTTGAGGAAGTAGGCGCCGCGGGTGGTCGCGAGCCGGTAGCCGCGGTTGAGCAGGCCCTGGGCGACCGGCTGGCAGGACAGCGGCTCGCCCGCGTCGGCGTAACGCCGCAGCAGGGCGCCCACGGGAGGCACCGCGGGCGGCGCGGGGCGCGGCACGACGGCGGCCTCGGCCGGCCGGGCGGCGGGGAGGGCGAGGCAGGGCGCGACGCGGGGAGCGGGAGCGAGCGGTACAGATGAGCGCGGCACTCGCCAGATGTTAGATCACGCTACGTGGTGGAGGTGTCGCTCCCAGGAGTGTGCCTCCCGGGCCCGGTCGGCGGCGCGCTCACCCGAGGCGTTCCCGCCCCCGGCGGGCCCGTGCGCGGCGTGCTCGCCGGTGGCGTGGTCGAAGGTGTGCACGGTGACGAACCGGGGCTCGACGCGCATGTAGACCGGCTCGAACGGGCGGCCGTCCACGGACCGGGGTGCCGGGCCGAAGGCGGCGAGCTGCTCCCGCGTCGGCTCGACGATCACGGCGGTGCCGGTGACCTGGACGGACCACAGGCTCTCGGCACCGGAGGTCAGGTTGTCCGCCCCGTACGCGACGACGCCGCCGTCGCAGGCCCGGTGGTAGCCGAGCCCCCGGTGGAGCCGGAGCAGGACGCCTCCGTCGGCCACGACGTGGCGGGCGGGGGCGACGAACGGCATCGCCCGCATGCTGGTGGCCACCCGCCCGTACGACACCCGGTTCAAGAGTTCGATGGCGCGGATCTCCTCGGTGGACATGGATTCCACCCTTCGCCACCGGCACCGGCCCGAAAAGGGGCCCCCGCCCCGGCCGGCAGGGACATAGGTCCCGAATGGGTCCCGCATGAGGGCCGCTCGCCGCGGCCCGCGCCGGGTCAGTGGCGTTCCGCCTGCATTCTCGCCACGAAGGCGGCGGCCTGGGAGCGCCGCTCCATGCCCAGCTTCGACAGCAGGCTGGAGACGTAGTTCTTGATGGTCTTCTCGGCGAGATGGAGCCGCTCGCCGATGGCCCGGTTGGTCAGGCCCTCGCCGATCAGGTCGAGGATCCTGCGCTCCTGCTCGGTGAGGTGGGCGAGCCGGTCGTCGCCCTTCGGGCCGTTGCCGTCGCGCAGCCGCTCCAGGACCCGGGCGGTGGCCACCGGGTCGAGCAGCGACCGGCCGGCCGCGACGTCCCGGACGGCGTTCAGCAGCTCGTTGCCCCGGATGGCCTTGAGGACATAACCGGACGCACCGGCCATGATCGCGTCGAAGAGGGCCTCGTCGTCCGCGTAGGAGGTGAGCATCAGGCACTTGATCGCGTCGTCCTGCGAGCGGACCTCGCGGCACACCTCGACGCCGCTGCCGTCCGGCAGCCGCACGTCGAGCACGGCCACGTCGGGACGCGTCGCCGGGATCCTGACCAGGGCGTCCGCCGCCGTGCCGGCCTCGCCGACCACCTCGATGTCGTCCTCCACGGAGAGCAGCTCGTGGACGCCGCGCCGGACGACTTCGTGGTCGTCCAGCAGGAATACCCGGATTTTTCCTTCTTCGCGCACGGCGTCAGTCTCACATATTGGCTCTTCCCGCGCCCGGGGTGACCGGGATAACGTGCCGGGTGTTCCGACGACGGCGTCGGGCCGTTGTCCCATGCGCTGACCAGCGGTGCGTGCCCCTTTTCTCGATTTACTTGGAAATCCAAGCAAAATCGCAGGTCAAATGGGGTTTCGCAGGAATGCCGCACTGTGGGTAACGTGCCTATGACGGCGCTCGCCGGGGCACCTGTCACGCCCGACCCCGGCCGCGTCGCACCCACCCCGTGCGAAGGGTACGGAGAAGGCGGAGCCTCCCCTTACCACTGGTAGGGGGGACCCCAGGCCTCACCGGCGAACCCGGAGGCCGGACCGACGGAGGAGCACGCACGTGACCGTGGAGAGCACTGCCGCGCGCAAGACGACGCGTCGCAGCAGCGGCGCCAAGCGCACCACCAGCGCCGCGAGCGCGAAGAAGGGCCAGGCGGCGTCGCCGGCCGAGCCCGAGCTCGTTCAGTTGCTGACGCCCGAGGGTGAGCGCGTCCAGCACCCCGAGTACGACATCGACCTGAGCGCCGAGGAGCTGCGCGGCCTGTTCCGCGACATGGTCCTCACCCGCCGCTTCGACTCCGAGGCCACCTCCCTGCAGCGCCAGGGCGAGCTGGGCCTGTGGGCCTCGCTGCTGGGCCAGGAGGCCGCCCAGATCGGCTCCGGCCGGGCCCTGCGGGACGACGACTACGTCTTCCCCACCTACCGCGAGCACGGCGTCGCCTGGTGCCGTGGGGTCGACCCCACCAACCTGCTCGGCATGTTCCGCGGCGTGAACAACGGCGGCTGGGACCCCAACAGCAACAACTTCCACCTCTACACGATCGTCCTCGGCTCGCAGACCCTGCACGCCACCGGCTACGCCATGGGCATCGCCAAGGACGGCGCGGACTCGGCCGTGCTCGCGTACTTCGGTGACGGCGCCTCCAGCCAGGGCGACGTCAACGAGTCGTTCGTCTTCTCGGCGGTCTACAACGCCCCCGTCGTGTTCTTCTGCCAGAACAACCAGTGGGCCATCTCCGAGCCCATCGAGAAGCAGACCCGCGTCCCGCTCTACCAGCGCGCCCGCGGCTTCGGCTTCCCCGGCGTCCGCGTGGACGGCAACGACGTCCTCGCCTGCCTCGCGGTGACCCGCTCCGCCCTGGAGCGCGCCCGCCGCGGCGAGGGCCCGACGCTCATCGAGGCGTTCACCTACCGGATGGGCGCCCACACCACCTCCGACGACCCGACCCGCTACCGCCGCGACGCGGAGCGCGAGGCGTGGGAGGCGAAGGACCCGATCCTGCGCGTCAAGGCGTACCTGGAGCGCGAGGGTCTCGCCGACACGGCCTTCTTCGAGGAGCTGGAGGCCGAGAGCGAGGCGCTCGGCAAGCACGTCCGCGAGGTCGTCCGCGCCATGCCCGTACCGGAGCACATGGCGATCTTCGACAACGTGTACGCGGACGGGCACGCGCTCGTCGACGAGGAGCGCGCGCAGTTCGCCGCCTACCAGGCATCCTTCGCGGACGGAGAGGCCGAGTAATCATGGCTGTTCAGAAGCTTCCCCTCGCGAAGGCGCTCAACGAGTCGCTGCGCAAGGCCCTGGAGACCGACCCCAAGGTCGTCATCATGGGGCTCGACGTCGGCAAGCTCGGCGGCGTCTTCCGGATCACCGACGGTCTGCAGAAGGACTTCGGCGAGGACCGGGTCGTCGACACCCCGCTCGCCGAGTCCGGCATCGTCGGCACCGCCATCGGCCTCGCGCTGCGCGGCTACCGGCCGGTCGTGGAGATCCAGTTCGACGGCTTCGTCTTCCCGGCGTACGACCAGATCGTCACCCAGTTGGCGAAGATGCGGGCCCGTTCGCTCGGCACGGTGAAGATGCCGGTCGTCATCCGTATCCCGTACGGCGGCGGCATCGGCGCCGTCGAGCACCACTCCGAGTCGCCCGAGGCGCTGTTCGCGCACGTCGCTGGCCTCAAGGTGGTCACCCCGGCGAACTCCTCCGACGCCTACTGGATGCTCCAGCAGGCCATCCAGAGCGACGACCCGGTCATCTTCTTCGAGCCCAAGCGCCGCTACTGGGACAAGGGCGAGGTCGACACCGAGGCCATCCCCGGCGAGCTGCACAAGGCCCGGGTGGCCCGCGAGGGCACCGACCTCACGCTCGCCGCGTACGGCCCGATGGTGAAGACCTGTCTGGAGGCCGCCGCGGCCGCCGCCGACGAGGGCAGGTCGGTCGAGGTCCTGGACCTGCGGTCGATCTCGCCGATCGACTTCGACACCATCCAGACCTCGGTGGAGAAGACCCGCCGGCTGGTCGTGGTGCACGAGGCCCCGGTCTTCTTCGGCTCGGGCGCGGAGATCGCCGCCCGGATCACCGAGCGCTGCTTCTACCACCTGGAGGCCCCCGTCCTGCGGGTCGGTGGCTACCACGCGCCGTATCCGCCGGCGCGCCTGGAGGAGGAGTACCTGCCGGGCCTGGACCGCGTGCTCGACGCCGTCGACCGCTCGCTGGCGTACTGAGGAGAGCACCGTGACGATCCGCGAATTCAAGATGCCCGACGTGGGCGAGGGCCTCACCGAGGCCGAGATCCTCAAGTGGTACGTCCAGCCGGGTGACACCGTCACCGACGGACAGGTCGTGTGCGAGGTCGAGACGGCGAAGGCGGCCGTCGAGCTGCCGATCCCGTTCGACGGCACGGTCCACGAGCTGCTCTTCCCCGAGGGCACGACGGTCGACGTCGGCCAGGTCATCATCTCGGTGAACGTGGGCGGCGCCGCCGCCCCGGCCGCCGCGGCGCAGGCCCCGGCCGAGGCCCCGGCCCAGGCCCCCGTCGAGACCCCGGCTTCGGCCCCGGCCCCGGCCGCCGTGGAGGCCCCGGCCGAGGAGCCCGCGGCCGAGGGCCGGCAGCCGGTCCTCGTCGGCTACGGCGTGGCCGCGAGCTCCACCAAGCGCCGCGCCCGCCGGACGGCCACGGCCGCCGTCTCCGTACCGGATCAGCTCAACGGGCACGGCGGTGTCGCCACCGCCGCCCGCCCGCTGGCCAAGCCGCCGGTGCGCAAGCTCGCCAAGGACCTCGGTGTGGACCTGGCGACGGTGACCCCGACCGGCCCGGACGGGATCATCACCCGGGAGGACGTCCACAAGGCGGCCGCCCCGGCGCCCACCGTCCCGGCACCGGCCCCGGCCGCCGAGGCCCCGGCTCCCGCCGCGACCCCGGCTCCGGCCTCCGCCGCGGCCGCTCCGGCGACCGCGCCGTCGGCGGGCGCCCGGGAGACCCGTATCCCCATCAAGGGCGTACGGAAGGCCACGGCGGCGGCGATGGTCGGCTCGGCCTTCACCGCGCCGCACGTCACCGAGTTCGTGACCTTCGACATCACGCGCACGATGAAGCTGGTCGAGGAGCTCAAGTCCGACAAGGACATGGCCGGCCTGCGGGTCAACCCGCTGCTCCTCATCGCCAAGGCGGTCCTGGTCGCGATCAAGCGCAACCCGGACATCAACGCGGCCTGGGACGAGGCCGCCCAGGAGATCGTGCTCAAGCACTACGTCAACCTGGGCATCGCCGCGGCCACGCCGCGCGGTCTGATCGTGCCGAACATCAAGGACGCGCACGCCCAGACCCTGCCCGAGCTGTCGCGGTCTCTGAGCGAGCTGGTCGCCACGGCCCGGGAGGGGAAGACCACCCCGGCGGCGATGCAGGGCGGCACCTTCACCATCACCAACGTGGGCGTCTTCGGCGTCGACACCGGGACGCCGATCCTCAACCCGGGCGAGTCCGCGATCCTCGCGGTCGGTGCGATCAAGCTCCAGCCCTGGGTCCACAAGGGCAAGGTGAAGCCCCGCCAGGTCACCACCCTGGCGCTCTCCTTCGACCACCGCCTGGTCGACGGCGAGCTCGGCTCCAAGTTCCTGGCCGACGTGGCCGCGATCCTGGAACAGCCGAAGCGGCTCATCACCTGGGGCTGAGGCCCGACGTTGTTTCACGTGAAACGCCCGGCCGGGGACGCGATGTCCCCGGCCGGGCGTTTCGCGGCTCTCGCCGTGGGCTGGGGCCGACGCGGCTCTCGCCCGTAGGCTGCGGCCGACCGACGACGCGCGAAGGACGGGGACCACGCGATGCACACGACCGAGCCGGCGGAAGCCCGCATCGACGGGGCGAGCACTCTTCTGGTCGCGCCTCCGGCGCTGCACGACGACGACCGGATCACGGACTTCCTCGGGACCGTCCTCACCCCTGAGGACCTCGCCTCCGCCGCGCCCGACCTCGCGGGGAAGACCGTCTACCTGTGCGGCGACATATCCGCGGCGACCGCGCTCGCCGGGGGGCCTCTGCGCACGGCCGACCGGGTGTGCGTCGTCCGGGAGCTGTCCCACGGCCACCGCGAGGACGCCGACGCCGGCGCCCCCTGGACCTCCGTCGGTCTCGGGCGCGTTCCGCTCCGCGTCCACGGCGTCGGGGTGTACTACCGCCGCTTCTTCGAACCCGGCGACGACCACTTCCGACGCATCCGCGCGGAGCACGCGTTCCAGTCCCTGACGGAGTCCACCAAGCCCGGCACCGCCCACCGCAGCGGCATCTATCTGACCCCCGTCACCCGCGACGGCGACGCGCTGCGCTTCCGCCTGCTCCGGTGCTCCACGAACTTCTCCGGGCCGACCGAGGGCTTCCGGCCGACCGACACCGGCATCGTCGAGGAGCTGAACCGCGAGGCCGCCGTCGTCTTCCGGGGCCAGGCACCGCTCAATCACGTGCTCGCGCAGATCTACCACAACACCCGTGCCACACCGGAGCGCAGACAGTCCAAGGCCAGGATCTCCTCCCACGCCGACAAGACCAAGGACATGCCCGTCAACGGCATCATGGCCTTCTGCACCTTCTACGACGGGCTCGACCATCTGCGGCCCCTCGCCGGGGACCCCTTCGACCACGGCGTGAAGGGCGTCAGCGCGCTCACCCGGCTCCGGTTCCGGCTCAAGGAGCCGGCCACGGGACGGGACGGCGCCGCACTCCCCCCGGAATTCGGCCTGACCCTCCACCCCGGCTCGGTGTTCTTCATGCCGCTGTCCACCAACCGCCTGTACACCCACGAGATCCGGCCCGCCGCGCTGGACGCCGAACTGCTCCCGACCCGCCTGGGATACGTGGTGCGCTGTTCGAGCACCGAAGCCGTGCACAGGAACGGCCACACCTACCTCAGGACGGCCGGCGGCCTGGTCAGGCTGGAGCCGCCCACGCCGGCCGGCATGGACGAGCTGCGCAAGCTGTACGCCGAGGAGAACAGGACCTCGTCCTTCATCGACTACGGCGAGAGGTTCCTCTTCAGCATGAACGCGGGAGACTACGTTGCCCCTCGGATCTAGGATCGCGGACGAGATCGTCTCCTGCGCCCTGCCGGCCGGGGAGGACCTCTTCGCGGAGCTCTCCGCGTCGGTCCGGCTCGAGGACCTGGGAAAGGGCCGGCGCGGCGCCGTGCTCACCAGGATCGACGAGACGGGTGCCGTGCCCCTCGTACGGACCACCACGCGGTACGGCAGCCCGGCGCAGCCCTTCCTTCCGGTGCACGAACGGCTGGCGCGACGGATCCGGGAACACGCGGGCCTTCCCGGCGACTTCGACAACGCCCTGGTCGAGACCTACACGAACGCCTACCGCAGGATGGGCGCCCATTCCGACCAGGCCCTCGATCTGGCCGAGGACTCCTTCATCGCCGTCTTCTCCTGCTACCGGGATCCCTCGGCGGCCCCGTCGCGGAAGCTGGTCTTCGAGACGAAGGACCCCGGCGCGGAGACGTACGAGATCCCCCTCGCCCACCACGGCGTCGTGGCGTTCTCCGTCGGGACGAACCGGCGCCTGCGGCACCGGATCGTCTGGGACGCGCCCGCCCAGGCACCGGACAACCCCTGGCTGGGCGTGACCTTCCGGCTGTCGAAGACCCTCGTCCGCCACCGCGACGGACAGGTGTACCTCCCCGGGGGAGCGCGCCTCACGGCGGCCGACGAGGAGCAGCGGCGGGAGTTCTTCCGGCTGCGGCGCCGCGAGAACGACGAGACGGACTTCGTCTACCCGCCGCTGACGTACACCGTGAGCGACAGCGATCTGATGCCGCCCCGCCCGCCCGGGAGCGGCTGACCCTCCGGCGGGCCCGTCCGCATCGCGGACGCGCCTGTCTGTTGCACCCCTGTTGTATCTAAGCTGTGCGCATGCCCGCCGTCGCACCCACCCGCACCAGACAGCCGCCCGCGGCCGACCGCGTCTACATGCACGTCAAGCAGGCCGTGCTCGACCGCCGTTACGAGGGCGGGACCCTCCTCACCGAGGGAGAGCTGGCGGAGGCCGTCGGGGTGTCCCGGACGCCCGTGCGCGAGGCCCTGCTCAAGCTGGAGATGGAGGGGCTGCTCAAGCTGTACCCCAAGAAGGGCGCGCTCGTCCTCGCCGTGTCCGCGCAGGAGATCGCGGACGTCGTCGAGACCCGGCTGCTCGTCGAGGAGTTCGCGGTACGGCGGGCCGTGCCCGCGCCGCCCGCGCTGACCGCCCGGCTCGAAGAGCTCCTGGAGGAGCAGAAGCGGCGGGCCGAGGCCGGGGACCTCGCCGCGGTCGCCGTGACCGACCGCTGCTTCCACGCCGAGATCGTCCAGCACGCCGGCAACCAGATCCTGGCCCGGCTGTACGACCAGATGCGCGACCGGCAACTGCGGATGGGCGTGGCCGTGATGCAGTCGCAGCCCGACCGGATCGCCAAGAACATCGCCGAGCACGCCGAGATCCTGGAGCGGATCAGGGCGGGGGACGCCGAGGGGGCCGCGCACTGCGTGCGGCAGCACCTGAGCTGGGTCAAGGTGCTGGTCCGGGGTGAGGAGCGATGAGCCGGGACGCGTACGGCGCGGCGGTCAGCCTGCCGGGGGACCCGCCCGGCGGGCGGCGGGCCGCCCTCGTCTGGGGCGTCGGCGTCGCGGTCTACTTCGTCGCCGTCATCTTCCGCACCTCGCTCGGCGTCGCCGGACTCGACGCCGCCGACCGCTTCGACGTCAACGCCTCCGCCCTGTCCACGTTCTCCATACTCCAACTGCTCGTCTACGCCGGCATGCAGATACCCGTCGGCCTCATGGTCGACCGGCTCGGCACCAAGAAGGTGCTGACCCTCGGCGTCCTGCTGTTCACCCTCGGCCAGCTCGGCTTCGCCCTCTCCCCCTCGTACGGCATGGCGCTGGCCTCCCGCGCCCTGCTCGGCTGCGGCGACGCGATGACCTTCATCAGCGTGCTGCGGCTCGGCAGCCGCTGGTTCCCCGCCCGCCGCGGGCCGCTCGTCGCGCAGCTCGCCGGACTGGTCGGCATGGCCGGCAACCTCGTCTCCACGATCGTCCTCTCCCGGCTCCTGCACGGCGTCGGCTGGACCGCCGCCTTCGCGGGCAGCTCCGCCGCGGGCGTCCTCGTCCTCGTGCTCCTGCTGCTCTTCCTCAAGGACCACCCCGAGGGCCACGAGCCCGCGCCCGCCACCCACGCCGGCGCCGCGTTCGTCCGCCGGCAGATCGCCGAGTCCTGGCGGGAGCCCGGCACCCGGCTCGGCATGTGGGTGCACTTCACCACCCAGTTCCCCGCGATGGTGTTCCTGCTGCTGTGGGGGATGCCGTTCCTGGTGGAGGACCAGGGGCTCGACCGGGGGACCGCCGGGGAGCTGCTGACCCTGGTCGTGCTCTCGAACATGGTGGTGGGGCTCGTCTACGGGCAGATCATCGCCCGGCACCACGCCGCCCGCGCCCCGCTGGCCCTCGGCACCATCGCCGTCACGGCCCTGCTCTGGGCGAGCACGCTCGCGTACCCCGCCGACCGGGCGCCGATGTGGCTGCTGATCACCCTCTGCGCGGTCCTCGGCGCCTGCGGCCCGGCCTCCATGATCGGTTTCGACTTCGCCCGCCCCGCGAACCCGCCGGAGCGGCAGGGCACGGCCTCCGGCATCGTCAACATGGGCGGCTTCGTGGCCTCCATGACGACGCTCTTCGCCGTGGGCGTGCTGCTCGACGCGACCGGCGACGACTACCGGATCGCGTTCTCCTCCGTCTTCGTCCTGGAGGCCCTCGGCGTCGTGCAGATCCTCCGCCTCAAGGCGCGGACCGCCCGCCGGGAGCGGGAACGGCTGGTCGCCAGCCGCGTGGAGGCCGTGCACGTCCCGGCGTGACCCGGGGCCCGGCCGGGGCCGGCCGGTCCCGGTCCGGGGGCAGGCGGCCGCCACGGGGTCTCAGGTCAGGGCCGCCACGGGGTGTCAGGTCACGGCGAGCCGGTCCACCAGCAGCTCCACCCTCCGCTCGGCGTACTCGGGCAGCAGGCGGCCCGCGCGGGTCAGGGTCGCCAGGCCGTGCAGGGACGCCCAGAACGCCTCGGTGAACAGCCCCGGTTCGACGCCGTCCCCGGCGACCTCGCCCAGGGTCTCGTTCAGCGCGGCGAAGCCGTCCTTCAGCGGCTCGGGGGTGTCCTCCCGCGCGTACGTCAGGCCGCCGTCGAGCTGGAACAGGGCGTCGTAGACCGCCGGGTGGCGCGCGGCGAAGTCGAGGTAGGCGCGGGCCAGGGCGGCGACCCGGGCGCGCGGCTCGCTCTCGGCGGAGGTCGCGGCCCGCACCGCCGCCGCCAGTTCGGCGGCGCCCTCCAGGGCGACGGCGCCGATGATCTCCCGCTTGCCGCGGAAGTGGCTGTAGAGGACGGGCTGGCTGTATTCGATGCGCTCGGCGAGCCGGCGGGTGGTGACGGCGTCCCAGCCCTGCTGTTCGGCGAGTTCGCGGGCCGTCGTCACGATGAGGCGCTCGCGCTCCGCCCGTTCGCGTTCCTTGCGTTCCTTGACCGACATGAAGAGATGCTAGCACTGCTAGACATTCGAGCGGGGACAGGTCTAGCGTTGCCTCATCACCTAGCAATGCTAGAAAACGGAGGGATCGTCATGCTCGGCACACTTGGCCCGCTCGGCACGCTCGAAGTCGTCACCACCGTCCTCGTCGGCCTGATGGTGGGGGTGGAGTTCTCCGTCGCCTTCGTCATGAACCGGATCCTGGACGCGCTGCCCGAGGACAGCGCCCAGCTCGGCCACGCCCACGGCGGCCGGATGCTCGGCGCCCTCATGCCGTACTGGTACGGAGGCTCGCTCGTCCTCAGCGTCATCTGGGCCGTCGCGGGGTGGCACCACCCCGGCGCGGGGCTCGTCCTGACCGCCGCCGGCCTGCTGGTCGTCAGCGTGGTCATGTCGGTGCTGCTGCTCGTCCCGATCAACAACCGGAACAAGACCTGGACGCCCGAGGACCGGCCCGCCGACTGGAAGCGGCAACTGCACCGCTGGCGCCGCTACCACCACGTCCGCGTCGGCGTCATCATCGCCGCCTTCACCCTGCTGGTCGCCGCCCGCTGACCCGCCTGACCCGCCTGGCCGTCGCCGGGCCGTCGCCGCGCCGACGCCGGGCCGCGATTCCGACCCGGAGCCCGTACACCCGCCTAGTTCGGGGTCACCGCGAAGTGGTCCAGGATCGCCCGCGCCAGATCCTCGTCGCCCTCGGTCTTCACCCGGTCGGCCACCTCGGCCGGCCGGACCCGGCCGCAGGCCAGCCGGACGTACGTCTCCCAGTCCGTCGCCAGCGTCACCGCGGGCCCGAGCGAGGGCGCGCCGTCGACCGACCCGTTGCCCTCGGCGTCGACCCGTACCGTCCGCAGGAACTCCACCGGGCCGCTCACGTCGAAGACGACGGCCGAACTCGCCGGTGCCCCCGCCTCCTTGGCCACCACGTGCGGCAGCGCCTCCAGGAGCACGTCACGGGTGATGTACGCGCCGGGGGAGTCCAGGTTGCCGGGGACGCCGAGCGCGGTGCGCAGGTCCTGCTCGTGCACCCAGCAGTCGAAGGCCCGCATCCGGTAGGCCAGTTCGAGGGTCTGCTCGGCGCCGAGCGGGGCCCGGATCAGGGTGTCGGGCGAGCGGTTCTCGTTGCGGAGCTGACGCGCCCGGCGGATCAGGACGTACTCCAGCTCGGCCGTCATCTCCGGCGCGGTGTGGTGCCGCCGCACGTCGACCTGCATCTCCATGTAGCGGGCGAAGTCGGTGCGCACATGGAAGAGGTCGCGGGGCAGGCTGTGGATCGGGCGCGGGTCGCCCAGCATCTCCGTCTCCATGCCGATGACGTGCGAGACGATGTCGCGGACCGACCAGCCGGGGCACGGTGTGGCGCGGTTCCACTCGCCCTCGACGAGCGGCTGCACCAGCTCGGCTATCGCTTCCACGGAGTGGGTCCAGGCGTCGGCGTAGTTCTGGAGGCTGGGATGGACGGTCACGGGACCCCTCGGCGGTTCTGCGGTGCGCGGGCTGGCTAGCTGGCGGGCTGAAAACATGACTCGTGGGAGGCTCGGTCGCTAAGTTACGCTGCCCGAAGGCACCCCGGCAGTGCTTTCGTGTGACGATCGTAGGCCGGAGTCGACGGCTCGAATGCCAGGACGGTGGTAGTGTGCGCGCCTCACTGATCCAGATCGCGGTGAATTCGGACGAGACGGTCGAAAAGCGGCGCGCGCGGGTGGCCCGCCTGGTCCGCGAGGAGCGCGGCGCGGCCGACCTGGTCGTCCTGCCGGAGCTGTGGACGACGGGCGCCTTCGCCTACGAGGACTTCGTCGCCGAGGCCGAGCCGCTCAAGGGACCCACCCACGAGGCGATGGCCGCCGCCGCGCGGGACGCCGGGGTCTGGCTGCACGCGGGCTCGATCGTCGAGGCGGCCGCCGGCGCCCTCTACAACACCTCGCTGGTCTTCTCCCCCGACGGCGAACTCGCCGCGCGCTACCGGAAGATCCACCGCTTCGGCTTCGACAAGGGCGAGGCGGTGATGATGGCGGCCGGCGACGCGCTGGTCACCGTCGACCTTCCGGACCTCACCGCCGGCGTCGCCACCTGCTACGACCTGCGCTTCCCCGAGCTCTTCCGGGGCCTGGTCGACGCCGGCGCGCACGCCTTCGTGATCCCGGCCGGCTGGCCCGCCCGGCGCCTCGGCCACTGGACGCTGCTCGCCCGGGCCCGGGCCGTCGAGAACCAGGCGTACGTCCTGGCCTGCGGCACCGCCGGCACCCACGCGGGGGTGGAGCAGGCCGGCCACTCGCTCGTCGTCGACCCCTGGGGCGAGGTCCTCGCGGAGGCCGGCCCCGACGAGGAGATTCGCCGGGTCACCCTCGACCCGGCGAAGGTCACGGCCACCCGCGAGCAGTTCCCGGCCCTGAAGGACCGGGTGCTGTAGCGGGCCGCCGCCCACGTCCCGGCGGTGCTGTGGACGGACGCGGCTCCTTCAGACGGTGAGGGCGTTGAGGGCGGCGGGCCGGGGCCCGGGCCGCGACCCCGGCCGCGAGACGGTCCGCGTTGCGGCCGGGGCCTCCGGCTCGGGCGCGTACGCGGCCCACGCCTCCGCGAGTCTGCGCACGGCCTCCGACAACTCCTCGGCCGGCAGCAGGAAATGCAGCCGCAGCATCCGCGCGCTGCCGCCCAGCGCGTCCATGGTGGAGCCGGGCAGCACGGCCACCCCGTGGCGCAGCGCGATCTGGGCGAAGGACACCCCGTCGCCGTACGGCAGCTCGACCCACAGGGTCTGGCCGCCCGCGGCCGGCGGGCAGCTCCACGAGGGCAGGCGGCGGCGCAGCTCGGCGCGCAGCAGATCGTGACCCGCGCGCAGCTCCGCCACGCGCGCCCGGACCAGCGGGGCGAAGGAACCGAGCAGCCGGGCCGCCACCAACTGCGCCGGAACGTCACTGCCGAGGTCGTGCAGGGCCTTCAGCCGGGCGAGGCGCGCCACCAGCGGCGCCGGGCCGCGCACCCAGCCGATCCGCAGGCCGCCCCAGACCGCCTTGCTGAGCGAGCCGACGCCGATGACCTCCGTACCGTACGAGGAGAGCGGCGGCGGCCCCGGGCGGTCCTCGAAGCCCAGCTCGCTCAGCACCTCGTCCTCGACCAGCGGGACCCCGTACGACTCCGCCGCTGCCACCAGGCGCCGGCCGGGCAGCGGCGGCAGGACCGAGCCGGTCGGGTTGTGCAGGTGCGGGATCACATAGGCCAGGGCGGGCCGGTGATGTTCCATCAGGCGGGCCGCCTCCGCCACGTCCAGGCCGTCCGGGCCCACCGCCACCGGGTGCGGCACCGCGGCCGCCTCGCGGAACAGCTCCAGCGCCCCCGGGTAGGTCGGCGCCTCCACGAGCACCCCGTCGCCGGGCGCCAGGAGGAGCCGGGTGAGCAGGCCGATCGCCTGCTGGGCGCCGGTGGTGACCAGGATCTGCGCCGCCGAGGTCGGCACGCCCCGCTCCTCGTACCGCCGGGCGACGGCCTCCCGCAGCGCGGGCAGTCCCGCCGGGTGGTAGCCGAGGTCGGAGGCCGGCAGGACGAGACCGGCGTACGCCTCGGCCAGGGCGCGCGGCGGGGACGGCGGCGCGGCACAGCTCAGCAGGATGACGTCGTCGGCGGTGGGGTCGAGCAGATGCAGGAACATCGGGTTGGAGGTCTCCGTCACCCGGGGGCCGGGCGGCGTGAGCGCGGCCGGCGCCACGCGGGTGCCGCTGCCCTGGCGGCGGACCAGCCGGCCCTCCTGGCGGAGCGTCTCGTACGCGGCGACCACGGTCGTCCGGCCCACCGAGAGCGCCGTCGCGAGCCGGCGGTCGGGCGGCAGCGGAGCGCCGGGCGGGAGCAGTCCCTCGTCGATCAACTGGCGTATGCGGGCGGCGAGGAGCAGATACAGCGGCCCGCGCCCGGCCGACCAGCGGCCGAGCCAGGCGACCAGCTCGCCCACCGTGGGTGTCATTGGATCCATCGGCAGACCAATCCGCCGGGATTGGTCCTGGGGGCACAAGCCCTCCGTCCACAGACTGGGCGTCATGAGCGCCGACACGCAGCCCCGTTCGTCCACCGCCCGCCCGGACACCGCCCGCACCGAGGCCCGCTCCCAGGCCCGCCCCGAGACCCGTCCCGAGATCCGCTCCCAGGCCAGCCCCGAGACCCGTCCCGAGACCCTCGCCGTGCACGCCCCGCAGCCGGAGATCCGCGGCAGCCGGCCGCTCGGCGTGCCGATCCACCAGGGTCACGTCTTCGCCTTCGACAGCGCCGACGCCCTCGCCGAGGCGTTCTCCTCGCCCGACGCCTTCCTCTACAGCCGCATGGGCAACCCCACCGTCCGCTCCCTGGAGGCGGCCGTCGCCCGCCTGGAGGGCGGCGCCGACGCCCTCTCGTACGCCTCCGGCATGGGCGCCATCAACGGCGTGCTGCTCGGCCTGCTCTCCACCGGCGGGCACGTCATCGCCCAGCGCTGCCTCTACGGCGGCACCTACGCGGTCCTCACCGACCTCGCCGCGCGCTGGGGCGTCGAGGTCAGTTACGTCTCCGGCACCGACGCGGACGAGGTGCGCGCCGCCCTGCGCCCCGAGACGCGGCTGCTCTACCTGGAGACCATCGCCAACCCCACCACCCGGGTCTCCGACCTGCCCGCGCTGATCGCCGCCGCCCGCGAGGTCGGGGTGCCGTCCGTCGTCGACAACACCTTCGCCTCGCCGCTGCTGTGCCGGCCGATCGAGTACGGCGCCGATGTCGTCGTGCACTCGGCGACGAAGTACCTCGCGGGCCACGCCGACGTCCTCGGCGGCGTCGCGGTCTTCAAGGACGCGGAGCTGCACCGCCGCATCCGCCACTACGCGGTCGAACAGGGCGCCGTCACCGACCCCTTCGCCGCCTGGCTGACCCTGCGGGGCCTCCAGACGCTGCCGCTGCGCATCGAGCGCCAGAGCGCGACCGCCGCCGAGCTCGCCGGCCGCCTCGCCGCCCACCCGGCGGTGACCGCCGTCCGCCACCCCGCGCTCGCGGGACACCCGGACCACGAGGTGGCGGCCCGGCTGCTGCCGAGGGGCGGCGGCGGGGTCGTCTCCCTCGACCTGTCGGGCGGCCGGGACGCCGGCCGGATCTTCGTCGAGGCGGTCCGGGTCGCCTCGCTCAGCGTGTCCCTGGGCGACGTGAAGACCCTGGTCATGCACCCCGCCTCCACCTCCCACCGCCAGCTCGACGAACAGGCCCTCGAAGCGGCCGGCATCACCCCGGGCACGGTCCGCCTCTCCGTCGGCATCGAGCACGTCGAGGACCTGTGGGAGGACCTGGAGCAGGCGCTGGGCAAGACGCTCTAGGCGGCGGGGGGCCGGGGCGTCGGTCCCGGCGCCGCCGGGAGGTCCGGTGGGGTGCCCGGCCCGTCGGATGGCCGGTTCTTCACGTTCTGGCCGATTCCCCTCCGGGCGCCGCGCCCACTCCTTTCGGATCACTCGTACGGCCGATAGGTTGCCCGCCATGACCGCAACCGCACCCGCGTCCGGGCCCGCCGCCTGGCCGCCCGCCCCCCTGACGACCGAGCGGCTCGTGCTGCGCGCGTCGGAGGCCCGGGACCGGGCGGCGTTCGTCGAGCTGTTCGCGTCGCCGGAGGTGGGCGCCTACACCGGGGGTGCCCGGCCGCGGGACGAGCTCGACCGCGCGATGCCGGAGGTGCCAGGGCGCCGCCCCGGCCTCTTCGTGGTCGAGCGCGACGGAGTGATGATCGGCATGACCACGCTCGACCGCCGCGACGCGGGGCGGCCGGGACACGTCCGCCCCGAGGGCGGGGAGGCCGAGCTCGGCTACCTCTTCCTGCCGGAGGCGTGGGGACAGGGGTACGCCGCCGAGGCGTGCGAGGCGGCCCTCGCCTGGTTCGCCGGCGCGCACCCCGGCGAGCCGGTGGTGCTCTGCACCCGAACCGCCAACACGCGCGCGATGCGCCTCGCGGCGAAGCTGGGGTTCATCGAGGTGGAGCGCTTCGAGGAGTACGGCGCCGAGCAGTGGTTCGGCGTGCGGGCCGCGCCCCCCGAGACGGCCTGAACCCCGCGCTCCCGAGACGGCCTGTACCCCCCCGAGCCGGACCCGGCACGTTCCGAAAGACGCGGCCTAGTCCTCCCGCTCCCGCTCGGCCATCCGGATCACGCACACCGCGACGGCGATGAGCAGGGCCGGGTCGGTGTCGTCGCGGACCACGTCGACGGCGTAGGTGTCGCGGACGTGGAGCCACCGGCGCGAGATGTGGGCGAGGAGTTCGCCCTCGTACTCGACGGCGAACTCCCGGTCCAGGATCCGCCCGCTGACGTCCAGTTCGGTGCCCTCGACGAGCGTGACCCGGAAGTGGTTGCGCAGCAGCGAGAGGCGCTTGCGCCGGACCGTGGCCAGCGGCTGCTCGTCCCGCTCGATCGTCATCGTGTCGCGCAGGCTGAACATCTTCTGCCGCAGCGTGATCAGGACCCGCCCGTCGGGGGCCTTCAGCTCCAGCGTGTCGCGCAGCCGCAGCGCCTTGCCGTCGACGAGGAAGGCCCGCCGGCCGTGCTCGTCCTCGATCCAGTAGTCGTCGCCGATCGCGAAGATCTTGTCCCGTACCAGGTATTTCATACCGGAATGCCTTCCCCGTCACCGCGGGAAGTAGCGGGTGAAGGGGTCGGCGGTCACCCCGAGCGTGGGGCCGAAGGGCGCGTCCAACTGGTGGATGAGCAGGACGGTGAAGGCGATGAAGCCGGACAGGCCCATCACGAGGATCACGTGGGTGGTGTTGCGTTCGAGGCCGAAGAGGAACATGAAGCCCACGGTCAGGACGCCGCCGATGATCAGGCCCGTCCACAGGACCGCGGAGAGGCGCTCCTGCGCCGCCGCCTCCCGGCCCCGGCGCGCGTCGTCGACGTAGCCGATCTGGGCCAGCATCTCCTGGGCGGCGATCTGCTGGGCCATGGTGCCGCGCCCGGTGAGCTCACCGGCGGTGCGCAGCCGGTCGAGCAGCACCCAGCCCTCCGGCCCGAGGGGTTCGCGCTCGGCCATCCGGGGCCATTCGACGCCGACGACGTGGGCGGCGTACGCGCGGGCCGCGTCCCGCACCGGCTGCCGCTGACCGGCGGGCAGCGCCTCGGCCAGGAGGTAGGTCTGGTGCAGGGCGCTGGCCTCGGTCTGGACCCGGTCGTCGGCGGTGGCACGGTTGTCCCAGACGGAGACGAGGCAGAGGCCGAGTACGAGCGCGTAGAAGACCGACACCATCATCGAGATGTACTCGGCGACGTCCTCGCGCGGCAGATCGCCCTCCCGCCGCGGGAAGAGCTTGGTCTTGACGATGACGGCGAGCGCGGCGACCACGGCGACGGCGAAGACCACGACGAGGGTTTCCAGCAGGACCATGTGATCTCTCAGCAGGCTTTCTCAGTGGCGGCGGGAGCCGAGCAGGGCCGCGGCGACCGCGGCGGGGATGAGGATCAGCAGCAGCGTCAGGACGATGCCGAGTTCGGGGAGTTCGCGGTAGCGGCGGTGCAGGCGGGGCAGGAGCCCCTCCTCCCCGGCCACCGCCTCGGGCCGCCGTGCGGCCGGCACCTCGGCGGGTACCTGGGGCGCTACCTCGGCAGGCGTCCGGCCCGGCACCTCGCCGACGGCGGGAGGCGGCTGTACGGCACGGGGCGGCTGTACGGCGGCGGGCGGCCGTACGGCGGGAGGCGGCCGTACGGCGGGAGGCGGCTGCACGGCACCGGGTGGCGGTACGGCTCCGGGTGGCCGGGCGCCCGGCGGCGGGGCCGCGCCCGGATCCGTGACGGCCGCCGCGGCTTCGAGGGCGGCCTCCACCAGTGCGGCAGCAGCCGCGGCCACGGCTTCCGCCACCGCTGCCGCTTCCGCCGCTTCCGCTGCGGCCGCTGCGGCCGGCGAAGCGGGCGGGGCGGCCGGTCCGGGGGCGACGCCGGCGGCTCCGGCGGCGGCCCCCGCCGCTGCGGCCCCCGGAACACCCGCCGCCCCCGCCGCCGCGGCCCCAGCCGCCCCAGCCGCACCCGCCGCCCCCGCAGTCCTGGCAGCGGCACCAGCACCCCCCACCCCTGGAGCCCCCGCCACCCCCGCCACACCCGGCGCACCTGCCACACCAGCCGTACCCGGTGCCCCCGCCGCGCCCCCCGGTCTCGTCGGCAGGGCCCGCGGCACGGCGTCCAGCCGGAAGGCGGCCGAGGCGCGGGCGGTGAGGAGCGGGGCGGGGAGGCGCTCGCCGCGCTCGCCGACCGTCGTGACCCGGTCGCTGCCGGAGGCCAGCCCCGCACTGCGATAGGTCCCGGGCGGTCGCCGTACGGTCGCCGTGCAGTCGGCGGAGGCGCCCGGGGCGAGCAGCGGGAGGGTGGGGGACCGCCGCGTCCCGCAGACGATGCCGCCCGGCACGGAGCCGAGGGGCGGATCGGTGAGCCGGACGCCGTGGACCGGCCGGTTGCCCGGGTTGGCGACGGTGTACCGCACCACCGCCTGCCCGGGGCCGGTCACCCGTACCGCCTCCGTCAGGGCGAGGGCGCCGGCGACGCCCTCGTACCCGGAACGGGCGGTCGCGGTGAGGTGCCGGGCGAGGGAGGGAATCTCGCCGGTCGCGCGGGCCGTCCCGGTGTGGTGGCCGGGCAGGGCCCGGAAACGAGCCGTGCACTGGACCGACCGGAGGGCACCGAGCGGCGGCGCCGGGCAGCGGACCCGGCCGCCCGGCACGCCCGGGTCGGTGACCCGCACCCGGTGGAGGTCGGCCTCGCCCCGGTTGGCCAGGCGGTAGCGCTTCACGACCACCGCCCCGGCCCGCACCGGAACCCCCGTCCCGGGGACGGTGTTCACGGTGACCGCCATCTCCAGGGCGCCGTCCCCCGCACCGCCGGCCCGCGCGGTCGGTGCCGCCCCGGGCAGGAGCGAGGGCAGGAGCAGCAGCAGTAACAGCGGGGTGTGCCGCAGCCGCATGACGGGCACCTCCTGGCGTTCGGGCGGCGGCCGTACGGCACGGTCACTGTCGTACGGTCGGCGGGCCGGGCGGCCGGGATGGCCGAAAAGTCCGATGATCGGTCCGCATGCCATGCTCGCCATGCCACTCGCACATGCCCTGGGCAGGACACGCGTCACCCACCCCGCCCGGACCCCTCTTTCACCCGTCCGCCGATCCGTGCGGCACCCTTGAGCCATGAACGACGACTCCGCGCCCGCGCCCGCGACCCGCCGCGCTCGTGTCCGCGCCCCCGAGCTCATCGGCAAGGGCGGCTGGCTCAACACCGGCGGAGACGATCTGACCCTCACCGATCTGAGGGGAAAGATCGTTCTGCTCGACTTCTGGACCTTCTGCTGCATCAACTGCCTGCACGTCCTCGACGAGCTGCGCGAGCTGGAGGAGAAGCACCGCGACACCCTGGTGATCATCGGGGTGCACTCGCCCAAGTTCGTCCACGAGGCCGAGCACCAGGCCGTCGTCGACGCCGTCGAGCGGTACGAGGTCCACCACCCCGTCCTCGACGACCCGGAGCTCGCGACCTGGAAGCAGTACGCCGTACGGGCCTGGCCGACCCTCGTCGTGATCGACCCGGAGGGTTATGTCGTCGCCCAGCACGCCGGTGAGGGCCACGCCAACGCGATCCGCACGCTCGTCGAGGAGCTGGAGGCCGAGCACGAGGCGAAGGGCACGCTGCGCCGCGGCGACGGGCCCTATGTGCCGCCGGAGCCGGTCGCGACCGACCTGCGCTTCCCCGGCAAGGCGGTCCTGCTGCCGGCCGGCACCTTCCTGGTCTCCGACACCACCCGGCACCAGCTCGTCGAGCTGGCGGCGGACGGCGAGAGCGTGGTGCGGCGGATCGGCGGCGAGGGCGAGTTCCGCGAGCCGCAGGGCCTCGCGCTGCTGCCCGACGGGAAGGTCGTCGTCGCCGACACCGTGAACCACGCGCTGAAGCTGCTCGACCCGGAGACCGGCGCGATCGAGCGGATCGCCGGCACCGGCCGCCAGTGGTGGCAGGGCTCCCCCACCTCCGGGCCCGCCCTGGAGGTCGACCTGTCCTCGCCGTGGGACGTGGCCTGGTGGCAGGGCAAGGTGTGGATCGCCATGGCGGGCGTCCACCAGATCTGGACGTACGACCCGGAGACGAGGACCGTCGGGGTCGCCGCCGGCACCACCAACGAGGGCCTGGTCGACGGGCCCGCCGCCGAGGCGTGGTTCGCCCAGCCGTCCGGCCTCGCGGCCACCCCCGACCGGCTGTGGATCGCCGACTCGGAGACCAGCGCGCTGCGCTTCATCGACACGGACGGGCACGTCCACACCGCCGTCGGCACCGGTCTCTTCGACTTCGGCCACCGCGACGGCGCCGCCGAGCAGGCGCTCTTCCAGCACCCGCTCGGCGTGACCGCCCTGCCGGACGGCTCGGTCGCCGTCTCCGACACGTACAACCACGCGCTGCGCCGCTTCGACCCGGCGAGCGGCGAGGTCACCACCCTCGCCACGGATCTGCGCGAGCCCAGCGACGCGGTCGTCGTCGGCGAGGACGTCGTGGTCGTCGAGTCGGCCCGCCACCGGCTCACCCGGCTGCGGCTGCCCGAGGAGGCCGTCCAGGTCGAGTCGGTCGCCCACCGCACCCGCCGCGAGCCCACCGAGGTCGCGCCGGGCCGGCTCCGCCTCGACGTGGTCTTCCAGGCCCCGAAGGGCCAGAAGCTGGACGAGCGCTACGGCCCCTCGACCCGGCTCCTGGTCTCCTCCACCCCGCCGGAGCTCCTGCTCGCGGGCGAGGGCACGGGCACGGACCTGTTCCGCGAGCTCGACCTGAACCCGTCCGTCACCGAGGGCGTCCTGCACGTCTCCGCGATGGCCGCCTCCTGCGACGACGACCCGGCCAACGAGTACCCGGCCTGCCACGTCCACCAGCAGGACTGGGGCGTCCCGGTCCGCGTCACCTCGACCGGCACCGCCCGCCTCCCGCTGATCCTGGCGGGCATGGACGGCTGACCCTCCGCCGGCTCAGCCCTCCAGGAAGGCCACCAGCGCGTTGGCGAGGTGGTGGGGGTCGTCGGAGCCGCAGAGTTCGCGGGCGCTGTGCATCGACAGGCAGGCGACGCCGATGTCGACCGTGGAGATGCCGTGCCGGGCGGCGGTGATCGGGCCGATCGTCGTCCCGCACGGCATGTCGTTGTTGGAGACGAACGACTGCCACGGCACGCCCGCCTTCTCGCAGGCGGCGGCGAAGACGGCCCGGCCGCTGCCGTCGGTGGCGTAGCGCTGGTTGACGTTGACCTTGAGGATGGGGCCGCCGTTGGGGCGCGGGTGGTGCGTCGGGTCGTGGCGCTCGCTGTAGTTGGGGTGCACGGCGTGGCCGACGTCGGAGGACAGGCAGATCGAGCCGGCGAGGGCGCGGGCCTTGTCCTCGTAACCGCCGCCGCGGGCGTAGACCGAGCGCTCCAGGACGGTGCCGAGCAGCGGGCCGTGGGCGCCGGTGTCGGCCTCGGAGCCGTTCTCCTCGTGGTCGAAGGCGGCGAGGACCGGGATGTACGGCAGGTCGTCGCCGTGCGCGGCGACGGCGGCCAGGGCGGCGGCGCAGGCGTGCACGGAGATGAGGTTGTCCATGCGCGGGCCGGCGACGAGCTCGCGGTCGCGGCCGAGGTAGGCCGGGGCCTCGACGGCGTGGACCATGAGGTCCCACCCGGCCACGTCCTCCGCGTCCACGCCCGCCTCCTCGGCGACGTACGCGATCAGGTCGCCCTCGCGCACCTCGCCCATGCCCCAGATCGGCTGCATGTGGCGCTGGCGCTCCAGCTTCATGCCCTCGTTGACCTGCCGGTCCAGGTGGATGGCGAGCTGCGGCACGCGCAGCAGCGGCCGGTCGACGTTCACCAGCGCGTGGCTCCCGTCCCGCAGCGTGAGCCGGCCGGCCAGGCCCAGGTCGCGGTCCAGCCAGCTATTGAGCAGCGGTCCGCCGTAGATCTCGACGGCGACCTGCCGCCAGCCCTCGCGACCGAAGTCCGGCTGCGGCTTGACCCGCAGGTTCGGGGAGTCGGTGTGGGCGCCGACGATCCGGAACGGGGTGTGCGGGGCGGCGCCCTCGGGCACGTACCAGGCGATGATCGCGCCGCCGCGGACCACGTACCTGCCGCCGGTCGTCCCGTCCCAGGCATCGGTCTCCTCGACCTTGCGGAAGCCGGCCTTCTCCAGCCGCTCCGCGGTGTTCGCCACGACGTGGTACGGCGAGGGCGAGGCCGCGAGGAAGGTCATGAGGTCATCGGTGTGGCCGCGGTCGAAGCGGGAGGGTGCGCTACTCATGCCGTTCACCTTACGCAGGTACCGCCATGCGGACGGGGGGTATCCGTCTCCGGACGAACGGAGGACGGGGCGATGACCCCGAGCACCTCTGGCGCTGCCCCGAGCCGGGCCGATGATTCGGCAGACGGGCGATGACCCCGAGGGCCCGGCGGCGCCCCCGACCGCCTCGGCGAGTGAGCCGAAGGGGCGCGCCGGGGGAACAGTCCCGAACGCGCGCAGCCCCGCGAGGAACGAGCGGGGCGAGCACGTACGGGGCTGTGAGTCCGGCTCAAGCGCCCCGGAGGTGAACCGAGCCACAAAAAACCGGAACGGCCCGCTCCCCTCCCCGGGAGCGAGCCGTTCCTCGCGCGGACGATGTCGCGTACCTGTGCGGTACTAGAACGCGGCCTCGTCCAGGTCCATCAGGGAGCCGTCGACGCTCTCGGCGAGGACGCGCTCGGTGGAGACGCCGGGCAGGACGTTGGCGGCGAAGAACTTCGCGGCCGCGATCTTGCCCTGGTAGAAGGCGACGTCCTTGCCGGACGCGCCGGCCGCGAGCTTCTCGGCGGCGACGGCGGCACCGCGCAGCAGCAGGTAGCCGACGACGACGTCGCCGGAGGCCATGAGCAGGCGGGTGGTGTTGAGGCCGACCTTGTAGATGTTCTTGACATCCTCGCCGGTGGCGGTGAGGTCGGTCAGCATGGCGCCGACGATGCCCTCGAGGTCGACGGCCGCCTTGGCGAGCGCGTCGCGGGCGCCGGCGAGCTCGTCGCCGCCGGTGCCGAGGGCGAGGAACTTCTTGATCTCCTCGGCCAGGGCGTTCAGGGACGCGCCCTGGTCGCGGACGATCTTGCGGAAGAAGAAGTCCTGGCCCTGGATGGCCGTGGTGCCCTCGTAGAGGGTGTCGATCTTGGCGTCCCGGATGTACTGCTCGATCGGGTACTCCTGCAGGAAGCCGGAGCCGCCGAAGGTCTGCAGCGACTGGGCGAGCTGCTCGTAGCCCTTCTCGGAGCCGTAGCCCTTCACGATCGGCAGGAGCAGGTCGTTCAGGCCGTGGAGCGCCTTGGCGTCCTCGCCGGCCGCCTCCTTGATCGCGATCTCGTCCTGGATGGTGGCGGTGTAGAGGACGAGGGAGCGCATGCCCTCGGCGTACGCCTTCTGCGTCATGAGCGAGCGGCGGACGTCGGGGTGGTGCGTGATGGTGACCTTGGGGGCGGTCTTGTCCATGAAGTTCGCCAGGTCGGTGCCCTGGACGCGCTCCTTGGCGTACTCCAGGGCGTTGAGGTAGCCCGTGGAGAGGGTGGAGATCGCCTTCGTGCCGACCATCATGCGGGCGAACTCGATGATGAGGAACATCTGGCGGATGCCGTCGTGCTTGTCGCCGATGAGCCAGCCCTTGGCGGGGTGCTTGTCGCCGAAGGTCATCTCGCACGTGTTGGACGCCTTGAGGCCCATCTTGTGCTCGACGTTGGTGGCGTAGACGCCGTTGCGGGCGCCGAGCTCGCCGGTCTCCCAGTCGAACTCGTACTTGGGGACGAGGAAGAGGGAGAGGCCCTTGGTGCCGGGGCCGGCGCCTTCGGGGCGGGCGAGGACGTAGTGGAGGATGTTCTCCTCCATGTCGTGCTCACCGGAGGTGATGAAGCGCTTGACGCCCTCGATGTGCCAGGAGCCGTCCTCCTGCTGGATGGCCTTGGTGCGGCCGGCGCCGACGTCCGAGCCCGCGTCGGGCTCGGTGAGCACCATGGTGGAGCCCCAGCGCTTCTCGACGGCGATCTTGGCGATCTTCTTCTGCGCCTCGTTGCCCTCGGTGTAGAGGATGCCGGCGAAGGCCGGGCCGGAGGAGTACATCCAGATGGCCGGGTTCGAGCCGAGCAGCAGCTCCGCGTAGGCCCAGATGAGCGAGCGCGGGGAGACGGTGCCGCCGATCTCCTCGGGGATGCCCAGGCGCCAGTACTCGGACTCCATGAAGGCGTTGTAGGAGTTCTTGAAGGACGCCGGGACCGGGGCCGTGTTGGTCTCCGGGTCGAAGACCGGCGGGTTGCGGTCGGCGTCGGCGAAGGACTCCGCGAGCTCGTTCTCGGCGAGGCGGCGGATCTCGTCCAGGATGCTCTTGGCGGTCTCGACGTCCATCTCCTCGAACGGACCGGTGCCGTACACCTTGTCGCGGCCGAGCACCTCGAAGAGGTTGAACTCGATGTCGCGGAGATTCGACTTGTAGTGCCCCATGGCGACGGCTCCGTAAAGGCTCGGGGAGGCGGATGTCTAACCGGTGGCTACCCGTGAGTAGCCCACGCTCTCTACGATGATGCTACCCACCGGTAATAAGGGCAACCCCTATCGGGACATCTGTGACGTCAATCGCGTGCGTCATCTGCGTGCGTCAATCACGTGCGTCAACCCGAATCGACGGCGCTCGGTCGTTCCGGGGACACCTCGCCGTCACCCTCCGTGTGTCGCGTAACCGGAGGGCTACATTCCGTGATCGACGTGTCGTTCTTGTTCACGGAAGGTGTTGTGATGCGACGTTCGTTCGCGAAGCTCGGTGCCCTTGCCGCGGGTCTGCTGATGGCGGTGACCGGGGCGGCCACCTCCGCTCCGGTGACGGCCGAGGCGGCCGACCCGGCCTACTTCGAGTTCACGGACATCACGCGGGAGCGGGCGGTGGTGCGGCTCGACGACCCGGAGAAGATCGCCCACGCCCGGGCGCTCGTGAACGGCGAGACGACGGAGCGGCCGCACCTCGTCGGCCGGATCGCCAAGTCCCAGGCCGCGTACAACCCGCGCTGGAGCTTCCACTTCCGCCCGGAGACGGTGGACTTCTTCGATGTCGCCATCGAGGTCTGCGACGCGACCCTCCCGTACGTCGAGGACCACCTCGACGAGGCGGGCGGCGCCTTCCTGCCCGGGCTCGTCTACTGCCCCTGGACCTCGCGCCTGACGCGTGAGGTCACGCCGCGGTAGCGGGCGGGGAGGGGTCCCGGCGGACCCCCGGCGGTCGATAGGCTGGCCCGCATGTACGGCTACGAGCAGACCCCGGGTGCGCAAGCGCAGTACGGTCAGCCTCCGCAGCAGCCTTACGCGGCGCAGGGGCAGCCGGGCATGCAGGGCATGCAGGGCATGCAGGGCGGCGGCTACGGACAGCAGCAGCCGCCGCTGTACCCGGAGCCCTCGCCGCCCTCGCTCGCGGACGCGGTGCGGGCCTTCACCACCGGGACGCTCTCCGCCGAGGACTTCCAGCAGATCTTCGCGACCTCGAAGGTCTACTGCCCGCGCGGCGACAACCCCGGTTTCCTGGCCCTGCACAACACCCAGCAGCCGGTGATCCCCATGTTCACCTCGCTCAAGGAGCTGCGGCGCTACGCGGGCAAGGAGTCCAAGTACTTCGTGATCACCGGTGCCGAGGTGATCGACCTGCTGCCGACCGGCTACGGCTTCGTCCTCGACATGGAGGGCGACCACCGGATGGTCTTCGACGCCAAGGCCGTGGAGCAGATGGTCGACTACGCGATGCGCCGCATGTACGGCTGAGCGGGGCTCGTGACGTGGCGGAGAGAGCGCCCGGGAGGAATTCCTCCCGGGCGTTCCGCGTTCCGGGTGGCAGGAAGTTCATCGTTCAACTAAAGTGGTCGTACAAGGTCGCACTAGGAGGTCCGTCATGCCTGCCGTGACTGTCGAGAACCCGCTCACCCTGCCCCGCGTCGCCGCCCCCGCGGACGCCGCCGCCCGCCCCGTGCTCGCCGTCACCACGGCACCCTCGGGCTTCGAGGGCGAGGGCTTCCCGGTGCGCCGCGCCTTCGCCGGCATCAACTACCAGTACCTCGACCCGTTCATCATGATGGACCAGATGGGCGAGGTGGAGTACGCCCCCGGCGAGCCCAAGGGCACGCCCTGGCACCCGCACCGCGGCTTCGAGACCGTCACCTACATCATCGACGGCGTCTTCGACCACCAGGACTCCAACGGCGGTGGCGGCACCATCACCAACGGCGACACCCAGTGGATGACCGCCGGTGCCGGCCTCCTCCACATCGAGGCCCCGCCGGAGCACCTCGTCGTCAGCGGCGGCCTCTTCCACGGCCTCCAGTTGTGGGTCAACCTGCCGGCCGCCGACAAGATGATGGCGCCCCGCTACCAGGACATCCGCGGCGGCCAGGTCCAGCTCCTGACCTCGCCCGACGGCGGCGCGCTGCTGCGCGTCATCGCCGGCGAGCTCGACGGCCACCAGGGCCCGGGCATCACCCACACCCCCATCACGATGATCCACGCCACCCTGCGGCCCGGCGCCGAGATCGCCCTGCCGTGGCGCGAGGACTTCAACGGCCTCGCGTACGTGCTGGCCGGCCGCGGCACGGTCGGCGAGGAGCGGCGCCCGGTCCACACGGGCCAGACCGCCGTCTTCGGCAAGGGAGGCCGGCTCACCGTCCGCGCCGACGACAAGCAGGACGGCAACACCCCGGACCTGGAGGTCGTCCTCCTCGGCGGGCGTCCGATCCGCGAGCCGATGGCGCACTACGGCCCGTTCGTCATGAACACCCAGGCCGAACTCCGCCAGGCGTTCGAGGACTTCCAGGCGGGCCGCCTCGGCACGATCCCGGCCGTGCACGGCATGGGCGAGTAGTCCGGGGCCGGGACCTGGGCCGGGGCCGGGGCCGTACGGTACGGGACCGGGCCGCGCGAGCCCGGAGCCGTACGGGACCGTTCGCCGGGAGCGGGAGCGGGAGCGGGAGCGGGACCGTCCGGTACGGGAGCCGGAGCCGTACGGGCTGACGCCGCGTCACCCGTACGGCGTCCAGCGCGCGACGCCACGCCGCACGGCGTGGTCCGGTGGACGCGTGCCCACCGAACGACCGCCTCGACCGCCCCGGCCGCTGCTTCCGGACGGGGTGCTGCGCACCGCCGCCTGGTGCGCCGTCGCCCTGCTCGTCACCGGGGTCGCCGCGGTGCTCGTCTGGCTGTGCGTCACCTTCAAGACAGCCGTCACCCCCGTCCTGCTCGCGCTCCTCGGCACCGCGCTGCTCGGCCCGCTCCACCGGCGGCTGCTGCGCATGAAGGTGCGGAGGTCGGTCGCCGCCGGGCTCACCGTCCTCGCCGTCCTGCTGGTCGTCGGCGGCGCCACGTACATCGTGGTCGCCGCGCTCCTGGAGACCGGCGACCAGATCGTCTCCTCCGTGCGCCGGGCGGCCCAGGACATCGCCGAGCACCTCGGCGCGGCCGGCACCTCGCTCGACGACCTCGCCGCGAACTCCAAGGAGCTGCTCCAGAGGTTCGGCGGCACCGCCGCCTCCGGGGTGATCTCCGGGCTCAGCGTGGTCGGCGAGATGATGGCCACCGCCGTCCTCGCGCTGCTCCTGGTCTTCTTCTTCCTGCGCGACTCCGACCGGGCGGTCGGCGCGCTGCGCTCCCTCGCCCCGGCGTCCACCGGTGACACGGTCGAGGCGATGGGCCGGCGGGCGTTCGAGGCCGTCGAGGGCTTCATGCGCGGCACGACGCTCATCGCCCTCATCGACGCCACCTTCATCACCGTGGGGCTGCTGATCCTGCGCGTGCCCGGCGCGGTCGGGCTCGGCGCCCTGGTCTTCGTGGGCGCCTACATCCCGTACCTCGGCGCCGTCCTCTCCGGCGCCGTCGCCGTCCTCGTCGCCCTCGCCGACCGCGGCTTCGTCATCGCGCTGTGGGCGCTCGGCGTCGTCCTCGCCGTGCAGGTCCTGGAGGGCCACGTCCTCCAGCCGGTCATCCAGAGCCGGACCGTGCAGATGCACCCGGCCGTGGTGATGATCGCCATCACGGCCGGGGCGTCGGTCGCCGGCATCCTGGGCATGCTGCTCGCCGTGCCGCTGACGGCGGCCGTGTTCGGGGTGATCGGCGAGCTGCGGGCGCGGTACGGGGACGGGGCGGGCGCCGCCGGGGCCGAGGGCGGCACCGGGGCGGCCGGGCCCGGTCCCCGGGCCGGGCCCTGACCCCTCAGGTCGTCGCGGCCGGCATGCCTCCGGGCTGGAAGGACCTCAGCATCTCTTCCAGGGCGGCCTGGTCGGGGCCGATGAACGGGTCCGCGTCCGGCGCCATCGTGAGCGTCTCGATCATCCGGTCCACCATCCGCACGGCGGGCGGGAGATGGGTGCTCAGCACGATCTCCGGGTTCATCTCCCGGAACTGGTCCACCCACATGCCGTACTTCAGCGGGTCCACCACGTGCACCCACGGGCTGTCCAGCGTCGCCCACAGAAGCTGCGCCGCCCGCAGCTCGTCCGGCTTGAGGTCGCTCGCGTGCCCGCTCTCGGCGAGCTCGGCGGTCGGCACCGGTCCGCCGAAGCAGTCGGAGCTGAAGCAGATCCGGGTCCGGTCGTCGTAGAAGCCGACCGTGGCCGGACTGTCGAACAGCGGCGGCCGGAAGGCGTGGAGCGAACGGTCGCCGACGTCGAGGGACTGGCCGGGGTTGAGGAAGTACACGCGGTCCATCGGCAGCGGGCGCTCGGTGGTCATGATCCCGGCGCCGATGAACGTGGTCACCACCCGCGCCCTGGGCGCCGCGACGAGCAGGTCGAAGATGCCGCCCGTGTGGTCACGGTCGGGGTGGGTGAGCCAGATCCAGAGGATGTCGGCGGGGTCGACGACCTCGCCGATCGTGGCGACGAAGTCGCGGTCGGAGAGGGAGAGCCCGGTGTCGACGACGACGGGTTCGCGGGCGGTGAGGACGTAGGCGTTGACGGGGATGTGGCCCATGCCCGGTATTTCGAGGCTGTCGGCGATGACGGTGGTGTCGCTGCCGACCTTGTGGGTGTCCATGACGAGCTCCGTGGTCCCCCCGGCGGCCGTACGTCACCAGTCTGCGCCCCGGCTCGTGCCCGCGCGCGGCAGGGCGCTGCGTGCGGCACCCCGAAGGCCGAGCGGCTCAGCAGGGCCGGGCGACCCGGCAGGGCGGCGCTACGTGCCGCACCCCTGCCCCGACGGCGGCTCGTGCAGTTCGAACCAGATCGCCTTGCCCTCGCCGCGCGGGTCCACGCCCCACGCGTGCGCCAGCATCTCCATGAGGATCAGCCCGCGCCCGCTGGACGCCATCTCGCCCGGGTGCCGCCGGTGCGGCAGGTCGTCGCTGGTGTCGGCCACCTCGACGCGCAGCCGGCGCGCGTCCTCCAGGCAGACCACCTCGGCCACGAGCAGGGCGTCGCCGTCCGTGTGGACCAGGACGTTGGTGACCATCTCGGAGACCATCAGGACCGCGGAGTCGACCTGGTCGTCGTCCTTCCAGTCGTGCAGGAGCTGGCGGACCTGTTCGCGGGCGGCGGCGATGCGTTCCGGCTCGGCCTGGGCGACGGTCATCATCGTGCGGCGCGGGGCCTCGCGTACGGCGCTGCCCTGGCGGGAGAGCAGCACGACGGCGATGTCGTCCTCGCGGCGGTCGGCGAGCGGGCCCGTGGTGTGGTGCGAGCCGGGTCCGTGGACGGCCTCCACGAGCCGGTCGGCGAGCGCCTCCAGGTCCTCGCCGTCGTCGGCCTCCAGGAGCTTCCTGACCCGTTCCCAGCCGCTGTCGAGGTCGTGGCCGCCGGTCTCCAGGAGTCCGTCGGTGCAGATCATCAGGGTCTCGCCGGGTTCGAGGGTGAGCCGGGTGGTGGGGTAGTCGCTGTCCGGGTCGATGCCGAGGGGCAGCCCGCCGGCCGTGGGCCGCAGGAGAACCGTTCCGTCGGTCATCCGGACCGCCGGATCGGGATGCCCGGCCCGGGCGATCTCCACCGTGCCCGTGCCCAGGTCGACCTCCAGGTAGAGGCAGGTCGCGAACCGGGGCCCGCCCCCGTCCTCCTCGGCGCCGGCGCCCATGTCGGCACCGTCGTTGACCCCGTGGAGGAAGCGGGAGGCGCGCGAGAGCACCGCGTCCGGGCCGTGCCCCTCGGAGGCGTACGCCCGCAGCGCGATCCGCAACTGCCCCATCAGCCCGGCCGCCCGCACGTCGTGGCCCTGCACGTCGCCGATGACCAGGGCGATCCGGCCGGCGCCCGCCCCGCCGGGCAGCCGGATCATGTCGTACCAGTCGCCGCCCACCTGGAGACCGCCGCCCGTGGGGACGTAGCGCGCGGCCACCCGGATGCCCGGGATGCCGGGGCCGAGCACCGGCATCATCGTCCGCTGGAGGCCGAGCGACAGCTCCCGCTCCGACTCGGCGACCCCGGCGCGGGCGAGGGCCTGCGCCAGCATCCGGGCGACCGTCGTCAGGACGGAGCGCTCGTCGGGCGTGAACGCCACCGGATGCTTGAACGCCGCCATCCACGCGCCCATCGTCCGGCCGGCCACGACCAGCGGCACGAAGGCCCAGGAGCGGCGGCCGAAGCGCTGGGCCAGCGGCCAGGTCATCGGGAAGCGGCGCGCGTACTCCTCGGGCGTCGGCAGGTAGAGCGCCCGCCCGGTCCGCACCACCTCGGCGGCCGGATAGTCGGTGTCCAGGGTCATCGACGTGAAGGGGCCCTCGTCGCCGTCGCCGTGCCCGTGGTGGCCGATGACGGTGAGCCGGTCGCCCGACATGCCGAAGACGGCGAGCCCGTCCGGCGAGAAGCCGGGCATCGACAGCGACGCCGCGACCCGCAGCACCTCCGCCGTCGACCGGGCCTCGGCGAGCGCCCGGCCCGCGTCGAGGAGGAATGCCTCGCGGGAGCGGCGCCAGTCACCCGTGACGGGGGTGCGGGCGGCGGTGCCGGGCTGCGGCTCGGCGACCTCCTGGAGGGTGCCGACGAGCTGGTAGTCGTCTCCCTCGATCAGCGGCTTCGACCTGCTCCGTACGGTACGGAGCACCCGGCCCTGCCCGTCCATGATCCGCAGCCGGGCCTCGGCGAGGGTGCCCTCGGCGACGGCGAGGTTGACCACGCCGTCGATCTCGTTCCAGTCGACCGGATGAAAGCGGGACCGCACCGCCGCCTCGGTGAGCCGCACGGGTTCGGCGGGCAGCCCGAGGAGCCGGGCCGCCTCGGCGTCGAGGGTGACGATCCCGGACGCGTTGTCCCAGCGCCACAGGCCGGTCGCGATCGCGGCCAGGACGTCCTCGGTGCGCATTGCCCTACTTTATGAATATCGGACAGCAGGTCGCCACCGAGAGTATTCGAATCGCGATCTTGGGTGGCCCGGTAGGCTTGGAAACCCTTGACTCCGTCAAGAGTTTTCCCCTGATCCCGAAGACTGGATGAACGACGATGCATCGGTACAGGTCCCACACCTGCGGCGAGCTCCGCGCCTCTGACGTCGGCACCGACGTCCGGCTGAGCGGCTGGCTGCACAATCGGCGCGACCTGGGCGGCATCCTCTTCATCGATCTGCGCGACCACTACGGCATCACCCAGCTCGTCGCCCGCCCCGGCACCCCGGCGGCCGAGGTCCTCGACAAGCTGACCAAGGAGACCGTCGTCCGCGTCGACGGCAAGGTCGTCTCCCGTGGCGCCGAGAACGTCAACCCCGACCTCGCCACCGGCGAGATCGAGATCGAGGCCGCCGAGGTCGAGGTGCTCGGCGCGGCCCAGCAGATCCCCTTCACCATCAACACCGACGACGGCGTGAACGAGGAGCGGCGGCTCGAGTACCGCTTCCTCGACCTGCGCCGCGAGCGCATGCACCGCAACATCATGCTGCGCTCGGCCGTCATCGCCGCGATCCGCCAGAAGATGGTGGCCCTCGGCTTCAACGAGATGGCGACCCCGATCCTCACCGCGACCTCCCCCGAGGGCGCCCGTGACTTCGTCGTCCCGTCCCGCCTGAACCCGGGCAAGTTCTACGCGCTGCCGCAGGCCCCGCAGCAGTTCAAGCAGCTCCTGATGATCTCGGGCTTCGACCGCTACTTCCAGATCGCGCCCTGCTTCCGTGACGAGGACGCCCGCGCCGACCGCTCGCCGGGTGAGTTCTACCAGCTCGACGTCGAGATGAGCTTCGTCGAGCAGGAGGACGTCTTCCAGCCGATCGAGAAACTGATGACGGAGCTGTTCGAGGAGTTCGGCGGCGGCCGCCCGGTCACCTCCCCCTTCCCGCGGATCCCGTTCCGCGAGGCCATGCTCAAGTACGGCTCCGACAAGCCCGACCTGCGCGCCAAGCTGGAGCTCGTCGACGTCACCGACGTCTTCGAGGGCTCCGAGTTCAAGGCGTTCGCCGGCAAGCACGTGCGCGCCCTGGCGGTGCCGGACACGGGCGACCAGCCGCGCAAGTTCTTCGACTCCATGGGCGACTTCGCGGTCGAGCAGGGCGCGAAGGGCCTGGCGTGGGTGCGCGTCGGCGAGGAGAACGCGCTGACCGGCCCCATCGCCAAGTTCCTCACCGAGGACAACGTCAAGGCCCTCGTCGAGCGCCTCGGCCTGAAGCCCGGCCACGCCATTTTCTTCGGCGCGGGTGACTTCGACGAGGTCTCCAAGATCATGGGCGCCGTCCGCGTCGAGGCCGCCAAGCGCGCCGGCCACTTCGAGGAGGGCGTGTTCCGCTTCTGCTGGATCGTCGACTTCCCGATGTACGAGAAGGACGAGGAAACCGGCAAGATCGACTTCTCCCACAACCCGTTCTCCATGCCGCAGGGCGGCATGAAGGACCTGGAGGAGAAGGACCCGCTGGACATCCTGGCCTGGCAGTACGACATCGTCTGCAACGGCGTGGAGCTGTCCTCCGGCGCGATCCGGAACCACGAGCCCGAGATCATGCTGCGGGCCTTCGAGATCGCGGGCTACGACCGCGACACCGTGGAGCAGGAGTTCGCGGGCATGCTCCGCGCCTTCCGCTTCGGCGCCCCCCCGCACGGCGGCATCGCCCCGGGCGTCGACCGCATCGTCATGCTCCTCGCCGACGAGCCCAACATCCGCGAGACCATCGCCTTCCCGCTCAACGGCAACGCCCAGGACCTGATGATGGGCGCGCCGACGGAGCTGGACGAGTCCCGCCTGAAGGAGCTCCACATCGCCCTGCGCAAGCCGGCCGAGACCAAGGTCGTCGAGGGCACCCGCCCGGTGACGGAAGCGGTCCACCCGGACGCGGCGCGGTAATCAGCCCACGCATGTGAGGAGGGCCCGGAGCCGTATCCCGTACGGTTCCGGGCCCTTCGCCGTGCTGCTTCACCCGACGGACGCGTAGGCGGAGATCCGCGCGAGGTACGCGATCTCCGCGACCGCCCGCAGCCGCACCCCGTCCGACCGCACGTCCAGCTCCACCCCGGCGCCGACCCGGCCGAGGAGGACGTCGACCACGCAGCCGTCATTGTGGCCACGCTCGGTCCGCTTCCTCGACAGCCGCAGTCATCAAGGGGGCTGTTCTGAATGCATTACGGGAAGGAGCTCACACGCCGGGAACGTAGGCCCTGACGAGGTCTAGTCCGTCGTACTCGGCGAAATCCGTGAAGCGGAGCTTCGGGTGACCGTCTTGGAGGTCTGCACCGCAGAAGTATCGCGGGCCCGGGGCGCCCGAATAGAGGAGATCCAGATCGGGGAGGGCGTCGCGCGCGCTGCACACAATGCCGGGTTCGTGCGCGGCGTACATGAGGAAGACGTACTGGTGCCGCCCTACGGGCGTCGTCCGAAATTGCTCCCAGAAGGTCTCCGAAGCAGCGTCATCCGAGAGCTCGATCCGCGTGTGGGGCACGCTCGACCACCTGATGTGGCTGGTCGTCCAGGGGAATGTGCTGAGGAGGTGATTGAACTCCCCGGACCGTTCTGCGTCGAGGACCCAATGTTTGTGGGCAGCTAGCCATTCGATGATGTGCTCTGCTCTTGTGTGCATGCGGTTCGCCTGATCCTCATGTGTGCGGGTAATGTTCAAGGATGGCAAGGTAATCGTCCTCGGTTCCTCCGTCGATTGTATTCGCTCCAGTCCTCCATAGATCACTCCTTTTCCTTCCGATCCGTACCCACCAGTTGATGTGAAATCCCTTCTCAGGCTTTTCTTCATCAAAATCGATTCGCCACCCGCGCGTTCCGTCCGGGCTTTGCATACCGGTCACTCTTCCGGCGTGAGGGCCGATTTCCTGTACGAAGGGCACTTGGTCATCTCCGAGGCCAGCCATCTCCTTGGCGTGCCGACGTGCGTCCGTGTAGGTGTCGAAGACCTGGTGGATTTCGCGGGACTTCTTCCCTCCCTTGTCTCCCTTCTTCGGGCACTCATCGGGTGACAACCCCAGCGGGTCCGCCCACGTATGCGGGTTGTCCACATACGTCGCCGGGTTCGGGGCCGGGGTCAGGCCCAGGGGGTCTTGGCTCACATACCGTGCCGACGCCGGGTCGTAGTAGCGGAAGTAGTTGTAGTGGAGGCCGGACTCCGGGTCGAAGTACTGGCCCGGGAAGCGGAGCGGGGTGTAGGCCGTGGCGGTGCGGGTCCAGGACGTGGTGCCCCAGAGGGTGGTGCGGGCGCGCCAGGCCAGGTCGCCGGACTCGTCGACGAGTTCGGTCGGGGTGCCGATCAGGTCGGTGACGATGGCGAAGAAGCGGGACTCGTCGGTGTCGCGGCGGCGTTCCGTCTGGGCGAGGGGGCGCAGGCCGTCGTGGTCCCAGGTGAGGGTGAGGGTCTCGGTGGACTGCTCGCACAGGGTGGTGCCGTCCCAGGTGAAGTGGACGGTCTCCGTCTCCGAGTGCTTGGTGATGCGGCGGCCCAGGGGGTCGTACACGTACCGCCACTCCGTGCCGTCGGGAGTGGTGACCGACGTCAGGCGGTCTTCCGCGTCCCAGGTGTAGCGCCAGGTGTCCGGCTTCTTCGACAGGCGGGGCTTCTGCCGGAGCGTGACCCGGCCCTGTGCGTCGTGCTCGTAGCGGATCGAGCCCGCCCGGGTGATGCGGGTGCCGGTGTACGCGCGGGGGCCCGTCGCGTCCGGGTCGCGGGGCCAGTCGGCCGACGTCTGGTTGCCGGCCTCGTCGTAGGCGTACCGCTCCGTCCAGCGGTCGGCGTGCACGGCGGTCACCCGGCCGGCCGCGTCCAGGTCGAAGCGGCGCGGGCCGGCGAGCTGGTCGTCGATGCCGATCAGGTTCCCGTCGGCGCGGTAGTGGTACGCCCGGTGCTGCAGCCGGCGGCCCCGGCTCGCGACCTCGTGCGCGGTCAGCCGGCCCGCCTCGTCGAAGGCCGACGTCAGCGTGGTGAAGTCGCCGACGGCACGGGCGATTTCGCGGCCCACCGCATCGTGCGCGAACGACAGCGTCCTGCCGGACGTGGTGAGCTCGGTGCGGCGGCCGGCCGCGTCGTACGACCACGCGCTGACCGCGCCGCCCGGTGTCGTGCGACCCGTCCGGCGCCCCACGGAGTCGTGGGTGAAGGCGACGGTGCGGCCGTTGACGGTCTCCGAGAGGAGCCGACCGTACCGGTCGCGCAGCCGGGTGAGCGTCGCGTCCGGGCTCACCGCGACCGCCAGCTCGTCGAAGACGTCGTACTCGTACGTGGTGACCGTGCCGTCCGCGTCCTTGCGGACGACCTGACCGAGCTCGTTCCGCTCGAAGGCCACCCGCTGCCCGAGCGCGTTCGTACGGGCCACCAGACGGCCCGCCCCGTCGTACGCGTAGGTGAGGGTCCGCGCGTCGAAATCCGTTTCCGTGGCCGGACGGCCCGCGGGGTCGTAGGTGTAGTCCCAGGTCAGGCCCTGGGGATTGGTGACCCGGACCAGTTGCAGTGCGGCGTCGTGGGTGAAGGAGTAGCGCGTCCCGTCCGGGTCGGTGCGGGAGGCGAGGACGTCGAAGTCGCCGTACGTGTAGACCGTGGTGCCGCCCATGCGGTCGGTGTGGGTCAGACAGTTGCCCTCGCCGTCGTACGTCCAGGACTCGACCGCCCCGTCCGGGTGGGTCCGGCGGGTGAGGCGGCCCTCGGGCGTCCACTCCAGTCGGGTCTGCGCCCCCATCGCGTCCGTGATCCGGACCGTACGGCCGAAGGCGTCGCGTGCGTACGTCGTCGTCGCACCCAGCGGGTCCGTCACCTCGACCGGCAGGCCACGCTCGTCCGTGCGGACGCGGGTGACGGCGCCCAGGGGGTCCGTGACGGAGGTGAGACGCCCACGGTCGTCGTACGAGAACACGGTGCGCCCGCCCGAGGGAGACGTCACCGACGTCCGGTTGCCCCGCTCGTCGTACGTCTGGCGGATCGTCGTGCCGTCCGCCCGCCGCACCCGGACCGGAAGCCCGAGACCGTCGTACTCCGCCGACGTGGTCCGCCCGTCGGGGCGGGTGACGGAGGTGAGCCGGCCCTCCTCGTCATAGGCGAAGACGGTGGTGTGCCCCAGCGGGTCCGTCCGGGAGAGCAGCCTGCCCCGGGCGTCGTGCGTGAAGCGGGTGACCCCGCCGTCGGGTCCCGTCTCGGCGGTCACCCTGCCGCGGTGGTCCACCTCGAAGCGGGTGGTGCGGCCGAGAGCGTCCGTGAAGGTCGTCTCGCCGTCGCCCCAGGTGAAGCGGCCGGCCAGGACTCCGTCGCGACCGGACTGGAAGACGCAGCGGTCGCGCTCGTCGTAGACGTAGTCGTAGCGGTGGCCGTTGCTGTCCGTCCACGACGTCATCCGGCCCTGCTCGTCGTAGCCGAAGCACAGCGGCCGGCCCGCGGAGTCGGCCACGGAGGTCAGATGGCCGTCGGTGTAGCCGTAGCGGCGGACCTCCTGCTCGCCCAGGTGCAGGGCCGTGACCCGGCCCCCGGCCGTGGTCAGACGGAGCCGGTACCCGCCGTGGTGCACGACCTCCGTGGGTGCGCCCTCCGCGTCGTACCCGAAGGTGATCCAGTTGCCGTTGCGGTCGTCGATCTGGACGAGGACGGCCTCGTCCCCTTCGGCGGTGGTGGCGAAACGGCGGACGACGCCCGTCTCCGGGTCGGTCACCGTGTACGTGTCGCCGGTGGGGCTCCGGTCGAGTGCCCAGCGGCGGATGCCGTGCGTCGGCAGCACCGGGACGCCGGGCGCCGGATGCGGGTAGGCGAGGATGCTGCCGTCCTCGCACAGCTCCACCACACCCTGGGCGTCGATCTCCAGGCGCTGGTCGAGCGTGCTCGCCCACGCGGGTCCGAACCAGCGGCCCGCGCGGAAGGAGGACTCGAAGTAGCGGGTGAGGACCAGCGGCAGTGCGCCGGGCAGGGCGAGGTCCGTCTGGGGGAGGGTGACCCGGCCGGTGGCCATGTCGACGGGGTCGTTGCACTCCGGCCTCTCGTTCCCCTGGCGCGAGGTGGGCTCCGGCGCCTCCGACTGCTGGGCGCGGGCCGTCCCCTTGCCTCCGCCGGACGAAGGTCCGTCGACGTCCCTCAGCCGGGTGAGGCTCTTCAGACCCCCCGCGCCCTTCGCGCCGACGAGTTCCGGTATCAGGCGGCCCACGAACTCGCTCGGGTCACCCTTCGCCGTCTCCCAGGCGTTCTTCAGGGCCCGGTCCGGGTGGGCGGCGGTGGACGCGAGACCGGCCAGCGTCATGGTGGCGTTCTGGTAGAACTCGGCCGGGTGCGTCACGTTGTACGGGTCCAGCGGGTTGGTCGCCCGGAGGTAGTTCGAGAGGCCGACGACGCCCTTCGTGACGCCGCCCGCGACATGGAGCAGCTCCGTGCTCATGCCCAGGGCGTGGTCCGCGACGTCCATGCCGAGGCGGTCCGCCGCGGACGGCTCCGCCGGGGCGTGGGCCAGGGCGGAGGCCAGGGCGGAGGCCAGGGCCGACTTCGCCCGCTCCGCGGCTTCGTCGCGCTGGCGTCGTGCGTCGGCGAGCAGGTCGCGGGCGCGAGCACGGTGGGCTTCGCCCGGGTCGGTGTAGGGGGCGGGTTCCGGCAGCGGACGGTCGCTGTGGAAGGCGGCCCGGTAGGCGTCGTACTTCTTCTCGTACGCGGCGGCGGCCGCCCGAGTCGCGTCGTCACCGTCCCTGTGGAGCTCGATCGCCTCGCGCGCCTTGCTCTGGGCCCAGGTCACCGTGTGCGCGTACGCCTCCAGCGCACCGGCCGCGGCGCCGAAGGCGTCCGCCGCGCGCAGCCAGTCGGGCGGCAGGGCCCGGAACTCCTCTTGGAAGGCCCGCGCCGCCTCGCCCTTCCAGCGGTCGGAGTCCAGCCCCTTGAGGCCCTTGCCGACGCTGTCGAAGGCGGACTGGAAGTCACGGAGGTTCGTCACCGTGGCGGTGATGTCCCCGGGCTTGCCGTGGATCAGCTCGTCCGGGTCGTCGGTCTGCCCGAGTTCGGCCTCGCTCACTCCCGCCCCGAGGTACGACGCGGCGCCGTCACCCCAGTCCTCGACCTTGTCCGCCCAGCCCTCGGCGCCCACGCGTTCCAGGCCGTCACCGGCCATGTCCGTCGCCGCGTCGACGCCCTCGCCGATCTTGCGCTTGCCCCAGTCGATGCCGTCGCCGACGGCATCGGCACCCTTGTCGAACAGCCCTCCCCAGTCCGGCATCGGTCAGCGATCCCCCCGGTTCGGTTCCTGTGCCCGGCCGTCCGCTTCCTCCGCGGGTGCCGGTTGCTCGCGCATGCGCGCCTCCACCCGCGGGCCGAGGATCCCGTCCCGGACGTCGTACGCGGTGTCGCGCCAGGTCTGCTCGACGTTGCCCTGCGCCTGGGAGAAGGACTCCGGGCTCCAGTCGGCGCCGTCGAACGGGGACTGCCGCTCGAGCTCGTCCCAGCTCTTCTTCTTGACCTCGTCCTCGGAGAGATGAGGGTTGCCGTTGCCCGCGTTCATGACGATCTTGAACGTGTCCTCGACGTACCGCTCCTGCTCGCCGAAGGCTCCGGCGGACAGCCCCAGCGCCGCCGTGAACCCGTTCGCCTTCTGCATGAGGTCCCGCACTCCCCAGCCCCACCGCTCGCAGAACGTCTGCAGTTGTTCGGCCAGCCCCTGATGTCCGAGCTGCACGCCGCTCAGGGCGAGCCTCGAGAAGCCGCGGCCGGTGACGGCCACCTGGCCGATCGACAGGCCCTTCAGTTCCCCGTGCGCCTTGTCGATCCCCTTCGCGATCTGTGCCAGCGCGTCGTCGGACGCCTGGAGATCCGGATCGTCACCGCTCATCGCTCACTCCCCCCGAGATCCACGACCGCCGCGTCGGGCACGATCCCCTCGACCGGCGGGAACAACGCCCCGTCCGCACTGCCCGCGTCCAGGGCCACGCCCGCCGGCGTTCCCAGCGCCGCCAGCTTCGGTACGAGGACGTCGAGCAGCCGGGCACCGAGGACGGTGTGGTAGGTCCACTCGCGGCCGGGCTCGGCCTGTGCGTGTGCGAAGCGTGCGAGGGTCTCCTCGTTCGAGAACGCGCAGATCCAGCGCACGCCGCCGTGCTCGGCCGACCAGAGGGCTCCGTGCGGATCCTCGGGCACCAGCACTGCTGTGCGCCGGAACTCTCCGAGCAGCACAGCGAAGTCGTGCCGGGCTTCCGCTGCCGTCCGTTCCGACGTCGTCGTCTCTTCTGTCCGCACGCGCGTCCCCGTCCCCCCGCTCGCCCACGGATGTGTGAGCTCACGATGCTGACAGGGCGGCGTTTCCGGTCGCAACGGAGGAACGGTTGTCTGTCAGGTCGCCGGGGACGGCGAAGGCCGCCGTCCCCGGTGGGGGCGGCGGCCTTCGGTTGTCGGTGGGACCGAGGGGGTCAGTCCTTCTTCGGGTCCTCCAGACGCGGGAAGAGCACCGCGCCCTTCGTGACCGTCGCGCCGGCCGGGAGCCGGCCCCAGGTGGCGGCGGACTGGACGGGCTGGGTGGCGAGGGCGCCCAGGGCGGCCTCGGCACCCAGGGAGTCCCAGAGCTTCTGGGAGGTCTCCGGCATGACCGGGTTCAGCAGGACCGCGACCGCGCGGAGGGACTCGGCGGCCGTGTAGAGGATGGTCGCCAGGCGGGCCCGGCCCTCCTCCGACTCGTCCTTCGCGACCTTCCAGGGCTCCTGCTCCGTGATGTAGCCGTTGACCTGCTTCACGAAGTCGAAGATCGCCAGGATGCCGGCCTGGAAGTCGAGCTCCTCGCCGATCTTCCGGTCGGCGACCGCGACGGCCTTCGCCAGGCCCTCCTGGATCGCCTTCTCCGCGTCGCCGTCGGCCGCCGACGCCGGCAGCGCGCCGCCGAAGTACTTGCCGACCATCGCCGCCACCCGCGAGGCGAGGTTGCCGTAGTCGTTGGCCAGCTCGGAGGTGTAGCGGGCGGAGAAGTCCTCCCACGAGAAGGAGCCGTCCTGGCCGAACGCGATCGCCCGCAGGAAGTACCAGCGGTACGCGTCCACGCCGAAGTGCGAGGTCAGGTCCTGCGGCTTGATGCCGGTCAGGTTCGACTTCGACATCTTCTCGCCGCCGACCATCAGCCAGCCGTTCGCCGCGACCCGGCCCGGGACCGGCAGGCCCTGCGCCATCAGCATCGCCGGCCAGATCACCGCGTGGAAGCGGAGGATGTCCTTGCCGATGAGGTGGACGTTCGCCGGGAAGGTCTCCTCGAACTTCTCCGGGTTCTCGTTGTAGCCGACCGCCGTCGCGTAGTTCAGGAGCGCGTCGATCCACACGTAGATGACGTGCTTGTCGTCCCACGGCACCGGGACGCCCCAGTCGAAGGTCGAGCGGGAGATCGACAGGTCGTCCAGGCCCTGCTTGACGAAGTTCACGACCTCGTTGCGGGCCGACTCCGGCTGGATGAAGCCCGGGTTCGCCTCGTAGAACTCCAGCAGCTTCGGGCCGTACGCGGACAGCTTGAAGAAGTAGTTCTCCTCCTTGAGGATCTCCACCGGCTTCTTGTGGACGGGGCACAGCTTCGTGCCGTCCTCGGCCTCGATGAGATCGCCGGGGAGCTTGTACTCCTCGCAGCCCACGCAGTACGGGCCCTCGTAGCCGCCCTTGTAGATCTCGCCCTTGTCGTACAGGTCCTGCACGAACTCCTGGACGCGGTCGGTGTGACGCTTCTGGGTGGTGCGGATGAAGTCGTCGTTCGCGATGTTCAGGTGCTCCCAGAGGGGCTTCCACGCCTCCTCGACGAGCTTGTCGCACCACTCCTGCGGGGTGACCCCGTTCGCCTCCGCGGTGCGCATGATCTTCTGACCGTGCTCGTCCGTGCCGGTGAGGTACCACACCTTCTCGCCCCGCTGGCGGTGCCAGCGGGTGAGCACGTCGCCTGCGACGGTCGTGTAGGCGTGGCCCAGGTGAGGAGCGTCGTTGACGTAGTAGATGGGGGTCGAGACGTAGAACGCCTTCGTTCCCTGCTTCTCTGATCCAGTGGCCGCCATGGTGCGAATTTTAACGGCCGGGAGGAGCGCTCCTCACACGGTTAAAAGCCGGGGCCCCGGCGGTCAGCCCGCCGGGGCCCGGTGCGGTGCGGTGCGTGCGGTGCGTGCGGTCAGAGGGACCAGTCGGCGAGCAGGCCCCGGTAGAACGCGGCGTGCGGGGTCTCGACCGGGGCCGGGCCGGCGAAGTGGACACCCGTACGGGGAGTGGCGAGCTTACGGAGGTAGTCGAACGCCTTGGTGTCCTCCTCGCCCCACACCGTGAACCGCCAGTGCGTCGCGTACGGGCGGTCCGCCGCGTCCGTCAGCGCCTGCGTCGCGGCCGTCTTCGACTCCGGCGCGCCGTCCGTCTGGAACACGACGAGGGCGGGCCGGGTCGGGTCCGCCGACTTCTCGTGCAGGGCGAGGACCTCCTCGACCGCGCACTGGTAGTTCGTGCGGCCCATCCGGCCGAGGCCCGCGTTGATCGTCTCGACGCGGTCGGGCGTGGTGGTGGCGGGACGGAGCTCGGCGGTGCCGTCGATCTCCGTTGAGAAGAAGACGGCGGTGACGGCGGCGTCCTCCGACAGGTGCGCGGCGAGCGCCACGGTCTGCTCGGCGAGCCGCTGCACGGAACCGTCCTTGAAGTACGACCGCATCGACCCCGACCGGTCCACCACGAGATACACGGCCGCACGGGCCCCCGTGAGCCCCTGCTTCTTGAGCACCGCGCCGGCGGCCTTGTAGGCGTCGACGAGGTGGGGTGCGTCCGCCTTCAGGCGGGGGAGGGTGAGGGCGGGGCCGGCGGAGTCGCCCGGCCCGGCAGACGCGGACGCGGACGCGGCCAGGGCGGGCTCCGGCTGCGCAGCGGTGTCATCCGCGTGCGCGTCCGCGTCTGCCGTAGTGGTGTCCTCCGAGGCGTCGGCGTCGGCGGCGGTCTCGGAGCGCGGCTTCCCCGCCGGGGACGCGTCCGCATGCGCCTCGGCCTCGGCCTCGCCGCTCTGGGCGGCGGCCGGCTCGGTGGCCTCCGGCTCCGGGGTGTCCGCTTCGGCGGCCACGGCAGCGGGCTCGTCGGCGGATGCCGCCAGGGCGGGCTCCGGCTGGGTGACGTCGTCGGGCTCGCCCGTCGCGGCCGGGGCGGGCTGGGCAGCGGTGTCGTCGGCGGCGGTGGCCGCGTCCGCGTCCGCCTTCGCCGGGGCGGCCGACTCAGCCGTCGGCTCCGCCGGGGTGGTGTCCTCCGACGTGTCAGCGTCGGCCTGCGGCTCTGCCGGGGGCGTGTCCTCGGACGCGTCGGCGTCGTCTCCCTCTGCGGTCTCGGAGCGTGGCTCCTTCGCCGAGGAGGCGTCCGCACGCGCGTCGGCCTCGGCGCTCTGGGCGGCCGACGGCTCGGGCGCGTCGTCTGCGGCTTCCGCGTCAGCGGCGACGGCCGACGACTCCTCGACCGTGCCGTCGGACTCCTCCAGGGCGGCGGGAGCGGGCTTCGCTTCGGCGGCGCTTTCCGCCTCCGGCGCGTCGGCGGCGCGGGTCGAGGTCTCGTCGGCGTCCGCCGCCTCGGCCTCCGCAGCGGTGTCGGCGGTGACCGTCTCCGCGGCCTCTGCCTCGGTCTCCGAAGTCGCTTCGACTTCGGCGTCCGCCTTGGCGTCGGTGGCGGGCTCGGCCTCCGCAGCCGCAGCCGCCTCCGCAGCCGCCTCCGCCTCCGCCTCCGCCTCGGCGTCCGCCGTGCCATCGGCGGCGGGCTCGGCCTTCGCCTCAGCCTTGGTCTCGGCCGCCGCGGCCGCCTCCGCCTCGGCGTCCGCCGTGCCATCGGCGGCGGGCTCGGCCTGCGCCTCCGTCGCACCAGCCTCGTCCTGGGCCTTGACCTCGGCCCCGACCTCAGCGTCAGCTCCGGCGTCTGCCGCGCCGTCGGCGACGGGCTCGCCCTTCGCCTCAGCCTCGGCGTCCGCCGTGCCGCCAGCGGCGGGCTCGGCCTTCCCGTCAGCCTCACCCTCAGCCGTCGCCCCCCGCTCAGCCGCCGACGACGCCCTGCGGGCCGGTGGGATCTTCGGGTTGTCGAAGGCCGCCGCGACCAGGTCGGCCGCCGCGCGTTCGGCCGCCGACGCGGCGGGGTCGGAGGGGGACTCCGGGGAGGAGGTTCCCGCCGGGCGTTCCGTCGCTGCCGCCGCGCCCGCCGAGACCGTCTCGCTCGTCGTCGATTCCGGCGCCGGGGCGTCGGCCTGGGGCGGGACGGAGGTTGCCGGGACGTCCGGTTCGGCGATGTTCGCGCGGTCGCGGCCGAATACCTTGCGCAGCAAACTCCGAATACCCATGGGCGAACCCCTTCGCATGAGTTGGGTGCGTATGCGTCCTTCATCCCTGGCCAGGGCGGACACGTAAGGTTAGCGGCCACCCTCCCCCGGCCCTACGACCCGGGCGCCCCCGGACGCCGTGCATTCATCGTGCGTTCACTCCATCGCCGCCACCGTGCAGATGAGCGCACATAACGTCGCCGCCGGACGAAAGCCGAAGCCATGGAGGACGAAGTGCGCAAACTGCTGCCGATGCTGAGCAACCACTCACACGGAGGCGGCCGTTCCGCCATGACCTGCCGGTTCCGGTGCGGGGACGCCTGCTTCCAGGAGGTGCCCAACACCAGTGACAACGCGTACGTCGGCGACGTCATAGCCGGGGCGCTCTCGCGCCGTTCCGTGATGCGGGCCGCCGCCGTCGTGACCGTCGCCTCCGCCGCCGGCGGGGCCGCCGTGCTCGGCAGCGCGCCCGCCGCCGAGGCGCACCCCGGCCACCCCGGCCACCCCGCGCACAAGCCCACCGGCGCCCGCGGCCTGCGCTTCGAGGCCGTCGCGCCCAACACCGCCGACCAGGTCACCGTCCCCTCCGGCTACGTCCAGAACGTCGTCATCCGCTGGGGCGAGCCCATCCTGCGCGGCGCGCCGGCCTTCGACCCGGAGAACCAGACCGCCCGCGCCCAGGCCGGGCAGTTCGGCTACAACAACGACTTCCTCTCGCTCCTCCCGCTGCGCGGCGAGCCGCACCGTCAGGTGCTCGTGGCCAACCACGAGTACACCGACGAGGTCCTGATGTTCCGCGGTTACGACGCGGAGAACCCGACCCGCGAGCAGGTCGAGATCGCCTGGGCCGCGCACGGCCTGTCGGTCGTCGTGGTCCAGGAGGAGCACCGCACCGGCCGCCTGACGCCCGTCACCCGGCACCACCTCAACCGGCGCCTGCACACCACCAGCGCGTTCGAGCTGACCGGCCCGGCCGCCGGCGGCGCGCTCGTGAGGACCTCGGCCGACCCGGCCGGACGCACCGTCCTCGGCACCCTCAACAACTGCGCGGGCGGCACCACCCCGTGGGGCACCACCCTCCACGGCGAGGAGAACTTCAACCAGTACTTCGCCAACGGGTCGAGCGCGACCGACAAGCGGTACGGCGTCGGCACCGGCGCCTCCGAGCGCAAGTGGGAGCGGTTCGACAAGCGCTTCGACCTGAAGCAGGAGCCCAACGAGGTCCACCGCTTCGGCTGGGTCGTCGAGCTCGACCCGTACGACCCCGACTCCACCCCCAGGAAGCGCACCGCCCTCGGCCGCTTCAAGCACGAGGCCGCGCAGCCGCGCCTGACCGCCGACGGCCGTCCCGTCGTCTACATGGGCGACGACGAGCGCTTCGACTACTTCTACAAGTTCGTCTCTTCGAAGCGGATGATGAAGGGCTCCTCCCGCAAGGCCCGGGAGCACAACCTCACCCTGCTCGACGAGGGCACCCTCTACGTCGCCAGGCTGACGGGGGACAGCCCCCAGGACATCGACGGCACCGGCAAGCTCCCGAACGACGGCGAGTTCGACGGCAGCGGCACCTGGATCCCGCTCGCCACCGCCGGCCCCGACGGGGCCGTCTCGCACGTGCCAGGCATGACCGCCGAGGAGGTGTTCGTCTTCACCCGGATCGCCGGTGACAAGGTCGGCGCCACCAAGATGGACCGCCCCGAGGACGTCGAGCCGTCCCCGCGCACCGGTCGCGTCTACGTGGCTCTCACCAACAACTCCAACCGCGGCAAGGGCACCAACCCGGGCGCCGACGAGGCCAACCCGCGTAACCTCAACAAGCACGGCCAGGTCCTGGAGCTCGCCGAGCACTGGGACGACCCGGCGAGCGACGGCTTCGCCTGGCGGCTCTTCCTCGTCGCCGGCGACCCGAACGACCCGGCCACCTACTTCGCGGGCTTCCCCAAGGAGAACGTCAGCCCCATCTCCTGCCCGGACAACGTGGCCTTCGACCCGCACGGCAACCTGTGGATCTCCACCGACGGCAACCAGCTCGGCTCGCACGACGGCCTGTTCGGCGTGGCCACCCGCGGTGAGCGGCGCGGTGAGCTGAAGCAGTTCCTGACGGTGCCGAGGGGCGCCGAGACCTGCGGCCCGATCATCCAGGACCGCCGTGTGGTCGTCGCCGTGCAGCACCCGGGCGAGATCGACGGCGCCTCCGTCGAGAAGCCGGCCTCCACCTGGCCCGACGGGCCGGGGAAGATCGTCCGCCCGGCCGTCGTCGCCGTCTGGCGCGCCGACGGCCGCGACATCGGCGTCTGACCCGCCCGCGCGGGGTCTTCGGGGGCGGGCCTCAGCCCGCCCCCGGGCCCGTCCCGGGGCCCGCCGCCCCCGCGTCCGAACCCGCCCCCGAACCCGCCCCCGTACCCGCCCCCGCACCTGCACCCAGTCCCTCGCTGAACCGCGTGAACTGCTCCTCCGGCGCGCCCGTGTACACCCACGGCACCCACGCCGCCCGGTCCCCGAGCAGCCCGAGGACATCCCGCGCCACCCCGGCCTCGCCGGCGTGACAGGCGGCGTGCGCCAGGTAGTTCAGCTCGGCCACCTCCTCCGGGCGCACCGGCGCACCCGGCTCCCGGCCGCCGATCCAGCGGGCGTGGGTGCGGCGCAGCTCGGTCACCGCGAGCTCGTGCTTCCAGTGCTGGTCGAAGCCGCGCACCGGGCCCCGGCCCAGGGCCCCGTCCGCGATGTAGCGGTACTCCTCGACCCGCGCGATCTGCACCAGGATCGGCAGCGGCGAGCCGGGCGGCGCCACGCCCGCCGCGTCCCGCGCGAAGTCGTACATCGCGCCGTGCGTGCCGTGCCACCGGGCCGACCAGTAGCGCAGGACCTGCGTGTGGCCCTCGGTGTTGTACGGGTCGCGGCGCCGCAGCTCGTCGAACCAGTGGCGCAACTGGCGGCGCGGCACCCCGCCCTCGTACAGCCGGGCGACCGACAGCAGCGACACCCACGGCATCGGGTCGGCGGGCGCGGCCGCCGCCGCGGCGAGACAGGCGTCGACGGAGGCGTCGATCCTGCCCCGGTCGAGCGCGGCGCCCCGGCCGGCCGCGATGGCCGCGTCGAAGACCCGTACCACCTCGGTCGCCGCCCGCAGCACCGCCATGTCCGGGTTCCCCGGCTCGGCCGCCCGCCACGCCTCGACGGTGGAGCTGCCGGCGGCGGCGTGCGAGAGCAGCCGCAGCCGGTGGGTACGGCGTGGCCAGTCCTCACCGGTCGCCTTCAGCAGGTCCCGTACGCCCTGCCAGCGGCCGATGACCATGTCGTGCCGGGCCTCGGTGAGGGCCCGGTCGCCGAAGTCCGGGTCGAAGTCCGGCGTGAACCGGCCCTGTCGGTTCGAGCGGGCGGAGCGGGACGGGCGGCGCAGCGCGGCCATCCGGGTACCTCCCTCAGGTGCGGTGGTGACCGTCAGAAGCGGGTGTCAGCGGGTGTCAGCGGGTGTCGGCGGGTGTCGGCGGGTTAAGCGGCCGGGGGCACCGCGCACGACGCGTAGGGGTGGGGTCAGAAGTCGGTCGCGAGCGACTCGTCGACCCGTCGCGCGCGCGGCGAGTCGGGCGAGGCGAAGGTCTCGGCGGCGGCCAGCACCCGGGCCGCGTCGAGCCGGGCCGGGCGGTAGTAGGCGCTGCCCTTGCGCCAGTACACGAGCATCGGGACGACTCCGGCGGCCAGACCGCCAAGACCGATCACGAGCGAGGCCGTGGTGAGCTCGCCGAGGGACTCGACGAACGCCCACAGCATGAACGCCGAGCCGAGCAGCGGCCACACGCCGCCCAGGACGAAGTCCCGTACGGAGGTCAGCAGCAGCCCCTTGTACGCGACGACGGCGGCGATCCCCGCGAGGGCGTAGTAGAACGCGATCTGCAGCCCGATGGCGTTCACCGCGTCGCCGAGGATCTGCTCGACGGAGCCGGCGGCGGCAGCGGCCGCGAACATCACGAGCGCGGCGGCGCCGACGACCACGATCGCCACCCAGGGGGTGTTCCAGCGGCGGTGGACGGTGCCGAGCGCCGCCGGCAGCGCGCGGTCGCGGCCCATCGCGAAGAGGGAGCGGGTGACCTGGATGAGGGTGGTCTCCAGGGTGGCGACCGTCGACAGGAGCACCGCCAGGATCAGCAGCTTGCCGCCGACGCCCGGCCAGATCTCGTGCCCGAGCACGGCGAGCACGTTCGCGCCGCCCCGCTCGATCTGCTCGGCGGTCAGCAGCACGTTGACGGCGACGGTGAACGCCTCGAAGAGGAGGAAGACCACGCCGATGCCGACGAGGGCGGCGAGACCGGCGGTGCGGCGGCTGTCCCGGGTCTCCTCGCTGAGGTTGCTGGTGACGTCCCAGCCCCAGTAGTAGAAGGCGGCGATCAGCGCGCCGGACGCGAAGCCGGAGGCGCCGCCGAAGTGGCCGAGGCCGAACCACGACCAGTCGAAGGCGGTGGCGTGTCCGCGGTGCAGCAGCGCCGCCAGCACGAAGACGACCAGGATCAGCATCTCCACGCCGGTCATGAGGAGTTGGGCCCGGACGGTGAGGCGCGCGCCGCCGAGGACGACGCACAGCATCATCAGGAACCAGCCGGCGCCGACCGCGCAGGACAGCGCGGTGTTCTCGGCGAGGGCCGGGTCGAAGAGGGAGAGCGTGAGGGAGCCGGCGGGCAGCGAGCCCGCGACCATGAAGACGGTGGCGGCGAAGACCAGGGCCCAGCCGGAGAGGAAGCCGAGGAACGGGTGGAGGGTGCGGCCCACCCAGGAGTAGCCGGCGCCCGCGTTGACGTCGATCCGGCCGAGGCGGGCGTAGGCGAGGACGATGCCGAGCATGGGTATCGCGCAGTACAGCAGCGCCGCGGGCCCGGCGAGTCCGACCGCGCCGAAGAGGACGGCGGTGGTGGCGGCGAGCGAGTACGCGGGAGCGCTGCCCGCCACGGCCATCACGATGGTGTCGAAGGTGCCGAGGGCATTGGGCTGGAGACCTCTGCCGGGGGTGGTGCGCATGGCGGTGTCCTCGGGGCGCGGGAGGGGTGGGGGCGAGGTGGGGAGGAGGGGGGAGGAGGGGGGAGGGGAGGGACGGCGCAGGGTGAAGTGACCGTGCCACCAGGTCGCTCGGGGCGGGGGGAGGGGCGTGGATCACGGTGAATTCGAGCGCATCGTAGTCGTACGCGTGGGATCCGGTAACGGCGGTGGGAGGGTTGGATTCCGCAACCGCCGGTAAGGGCTTCGGTACGCCCCTTTGGCGAGGTTTACGGCTCCGACGCGCGGTCCCGGTCCCGCTGCCGGTCGCGGTCCCGCTCCCGTTCTCGCTCCCGGTCGCGGTCGGGGGTCGCGATGGCGCGTGCCGCCCGTACCTCCTGGCGCAGGGCGGCCAGCACGCCGTTCTCGTCGCCGCCGAGGTCCGCCCGCACCTCCACCAGGACGTCGCTGGAGCGCAGTCCCTCGGCGAGTTCCCGCAACTGCCCCTCCACGGCGGCGACCTCGGCCGGGTCGGGGGCCGGGGCGCCGTGGTCGACGCGGATCCGGGCGGCGGTCGTCGCGTCCACGATCCGCTCGACGGCGATGGCCAGCGGCCACCAGGCGGCGGCCAGGTCGCCGGCGGGCGGCGGCTCGGTCAGGGCGCGCTGGAACTCCGACCGTACGGTGGACATGTCCCGGTACAGCTTGCGGCGGGCCCGGTGCCGGGCGCCCGCGTCACCGCCGCCCGCGTCACCGCCGTCCGCCTCCGGGGCGAAGGCCAGGCGGACGTACGCGGCGGTGTCCGCGACCGCGTCGGCGAGCCGGTCCGCGACCCGGGTGTGCCAGGACTCCGGCCACAGCAGGTATCCGGCGATCAGCGCGATGCCGCAGCCGATGAGCGAGTCGTACAGGCGCGGCAGCACCAGGTGGAAGCCCTGGTGGTTGAGCAGGTCGGACAGGAGCAGGATCACCGGCGTGATGGCGGCGGTCTGGAAGGCGTACCCCTTCGCCGAGAACGCCGGGATCAGCGCGGCCAACGCCAGCATCACCGGCACGTCCCACCAGCCCCGGGGCACCGCGGCGAGGACGGGCGCGGCCACGAGGAGTCCGGCGGCGGTGCCGAACGCGCGCAGCACCGCCCGCGAGAACACCGAGCCGAAGTCCGGCTTCAGGACGAACGTGACGGTGAGCGCGATCCAGTACGAGCGGGGCACGGCGATCAGCGACACCAGGGCCTGCGAGAGGCCGATGCACAGGGCGAGCCGCAGGCCGTAGCGCCAGGAGGCCCCGGACAGCAGCACGTTGCGGGCGGTGCGGCGCATCCGTACGCGCAGGGCGGCGGGCCGGCCGAGCCGGTCGTCGACGTTGTACGGGAGCGGCTCGGCCTTGTGGACGACGGTCGCCGCGTACCGCAGGGCCTCGTCGACGGCCTTCTCCGAGGGGCGGTGGGCCTCGGGCAGGCTCAGCTCGGGGGTGCCGGTGCGGCCCTCCTCGACCGCGTCGGCGAGGGCGCGTACGGCGGCGGGGATCTCCGGCGGCAGCGGCCGGTGGAAGCGGCGGGCCGCGAAGTGGGCGGCGGGCGCGGCCTCCAGGAGCGGGATCAGCACGTTCAGTTGGGCGAGCAGCCGCACGAGGGTCGGTGCGCGGCCGTGCTGGCGGGCGCGGCGGGCGAGCACGAGGTCGTACGCCTGGTTGAGCGAGGCGGTGACCGCCTGCCGCCTGTCGTCGTACGCGTCGCTGCCGGCGGCCTCGAAGAGCTCGGCGAGCGCCCGGTACGTGCCGGCGACCGCGGCGCGCTCCGGCCGGCCGCCGCGCAGGGGCCAGCCGAGCAGGGTGAGGACGAGGACGACGACCCCGCCGAGGGTGAGCAGGAGCGGGGCCTTCCACCACGGGTCGGGCATCGGCAGGCCGGCGCCGACGACGGCGTTGAGGAGGAGCAGCAGGCCGGAGACGGAGGCGACGGCGCCGATCGAGGAGATCATCCCCGAGACGAGCGCGATGAGGGTGAGCGCGGCGACGGCGGGCCAGCCCTGGCCGAAGACGAGGGTGCCGAGGGTGACGCCGAGGGCGCCGAAGAGCTGGGGCACGGCGATGTTGAAGATCCGCATGCGGTACGCGTCGGCGGTGTCGCCGATGACGCCGGAGAGGGCGCCCATCGACACGAGCGCGCCGTACGCCGGCTGCCCGGCGGCCAGCCCGACGGCGAGCGGCGCGGCGAGCGCGATGGCGGCGCGGGCGACGGCGGGCCAGGGGATGGGGGTGGGCTGGGGGCGGAGACCGGCGGTGAGCCAGGCGGGCGGTGACAACCGTACGGCGTTTCCCATGCGCCCACGGTAGGCCGAACCGGTCTCTCCGCCCGAGGGGCGCCGCCCCCGCGCCCGTGTGGGCAATCGTCCCGCTGGGGCGGGACGGGTGGGCACACGGGACGGCGCCCATGCGGGCGCGTTCCGCACCTGCACCTGCCCGCACC
>NZ_JBEXQW010000011.1:0-179676 GCF_040612775.1 Streptomyces sp. NPDC006339 | reverse complement strand
ACCGCGGCGGCGAACGGCGCGATCTTCGCCTCCGCCAGCGCCCGGACCGTCTCCCGGAGCATCTCGTGCTCCTCCGACGGGCGATACAGATCGAAATCGGTGGATCCGGCCACGCTCATTCACTCCCAGGCTTGCTAACTACCGTTAAGTAACCCAAATGGTAGGGCGTGACAGGGTCCCGATCCAGGCCCCGACTATGCTCGGGCAGGCATTCCGACCGACGCACAACGGAGCCCTGGAGTCCGCATGGCCCTCAAGATCACCGTGATCGGCACCGGCTACCTCGGCGCCACCCACGCCGCGGCCATGGCGGAGCTCGGCTTCGAGGTCCTCGGCCTCGACGTCGTACCCGAGAAGATCGAGCTGCTCGCGGCCGGCCGGGTCCCGATGTACGAGCCGGGCCTGGAGGAACTCCTCGCGCGGCACGTCGTCGGCATCGAGGGCTCCAGCGGGCGGCTGCGGTTCACGACCTCCTGGGAGGAGGTCGGCGCCTTCGGCGACGTCCACTTCGTCTGCGTGAACACCCCGCAGAAGCACGGCGAGTACGCCTGCGACATGAGCTACGTCGACGCCGCCTTCGCCTCGCTGGCCGGTGTGGTGCGCGAGGGCGCGCTCGTCGTCGGCAAGTCGACCGTGCCGGTCGGCTCGGCCGCGCGGCTCGCCGCCGTCCTGCCCGAGGGCGTCGAGCTGGCCTGGAACCCCGAGTTCCTGCGCGAGGGCTTCGCCGTGCAGGACACCCTGCACCCGGACCGGATCGTGGTCGGCGTGCCCACCGGCGCGAGCGGGGAGCGAGCCGAGAAGACGCTGCGCGAGGTGTACGCGGTGCCGGTGGGCGAGGGCTCGCCCTTCGTCGTCACCGACTACCCGACCGCCGAGCTGGTGAAGACCTCCGCCAACTCCTTCCTCGCCACCAAGATCTCCTTCATCAACGCGATGGCGGAGGTCTGCGAGGCGGCCGGCGGCGACGTCGCCAAGCTCGCGGAGGCGATCGGGCACGACGAGCGGATCGGGAGCAAGTTCCTGCGGGCCGGGATCGGCTTCGGCGGTGGCTGCCTGCCGAAGGACATCCGGGCGTTCATGGCCCGGGCCGGCGAGCTGGGCGCCGACCAGGCGCTCACCTTCCTGCGCGAGATCGACTCCATCAACATGCGGCGCCGCGCGTCCATGGTCGAAATGGCCCGCGAGGCGCTCGGCGGGGGCTTCCTCGGCAAGCGGGTGGCCGTGCTCGGCGCCACCTTCAAGCCGGACTCGGACGACGTCCGCGACTCGCCCGCGCTGAACGTGGCCGGCCAGATCCACCTCCAGGGGGGCCAGGTCACCGTCTACGACCCCAAGGGCATGGACAACGCCCGCCGTCTCTTCCCGACGCTCGGGTACGCGGACTCGGCGCTCAACGCGGTGCGGGGGGCGGACGTGGTGCTGCACCTCACCGAGTGGCGCGAGTTCCGCGAGGCGGTCGATCCGGCGGAGCTGGCGGGGGTGGCGGCGTCGCCGGTCATCCTCGACGGGCGCAACGCGCTGGATCCGGTGCGGTGGCGCGAGGCGGGCTGGACCTACCGCGCCATGGGCCGCCCCCGCGCCTGACTCCGCGCCCGCACCCGGTGCGGCCTACCGGGACTCGCACCTGGCCCGCCCCCCGGTGCGGCCTACCGGGCCTCGGCCCGGGCCCGTCCCCCGGTGCGGCCCTGCGGGCCGGTGGGCTGGGGCGACGCCCTCTCCCCGCACCTCCGCGTGGCCTGCGGCCCGCCCGTGTGGGCAATCGTCCCGCTGGGGCGGGACGGGTGGGCACACGGGACGGCGCCCATGCGGGCGCGTTCCGCACCTGCACCTGCCCGCACCACGACGGGGGCCGCGCTGGTGGTGCGGGTCAAAGCACCGGGAGCCTAGGCCCGGCAAAGGGCGCCGTTCCGTTGTGCCCACCCGTTCCGCCCCAGCGGAACGAATGCCCACAACGGAGGTGGCGGAAGGGCACCACCCCAGCAGGGCGCTAACCCGCGACGGAGGGGCGGGAGGGCACTGCCCCAGCAGGGCGCTGGCCCACAACGGAGCGGGGCGAAGGCCCAGCACGGGCGGGCACCGCGCCAGCGGGGCCAAAGCCCTGGCGCGCAGCGCCGGGAGACGGGCGGGCACCGGCCCAGCAGGGCGCTGGCCCACAACGGAGTTGCGGTAGGGCACCGGCACGGCGGGCGGGGCGGGGGGGTCAGGTGGGGCGGGAGGCGCGGGCGCGGAATTCGGTTTCTCGGAGGACCCGCGTCACGTTGCCCTGCGCCAGCGCCGCCAGTTGATCCGGCAGCCACCCCCGGCGCAGAAGCTCGCCGAAGAGCGGGGCGTAACCGGCGGACGGGGACTCCGCGTGGGAGAGGCCGAGGGACCACGGCCCCGCGAGGCCCCGCACCCGGTCCAGGTGGTCGGCCGTGGCGGCCTCGTCCGTGGTGACCGGCACCATGCAGACGCCGCCCTTCTCCCCGAGCAGACGCAGCACGTCGTCCGGCAGGCCGTCCGGGTCCGCGCGGGTCAGCAGGACCGGGGCGCGGCTCACCGCGAGGGCCTGGCGGACGGTGTCCGCGTCGGCGCCGGCGAGGTCCACGAGGAGACCGAGGCGGTTCATCTCCCGTACCGCCTCGCGCGCGAAGCCGTCGAAGCGGGTGAGGCCGACCGCACGGACCCCGAGCGCGTGGTACGCCCGGAGGGTCGCGGGCGAACCGGCGACCGCCGACCAGCTCACCGGACCGAGCAGCACGGCGACCCGGCCGCAGTTGCGCGCGTGCGCCATCTCCGAGGTGGTGTGCGCGAGGCGCAGTTCCTCGGGGAAGGCCGCCACGAGCGCGCGGACCGCGTCGATCCGGCGCAGGGTGCCCAGCACGACGTCGCCGGTGTCCACGCGGAGCGACCAGAACTGCGCTCCCGCCTCCGCGGCCCGTACCGGCGGAAGATCCTCCGGGTCGGGGTCGGGGTCGAGCGGCAGGTCGAGGTCGATCACGCCGGGCGGTTCCGTGTGCCCCTCGACGACCGGCCGCGCGGCGAGCAGGGCCCGCGCGCGGGCCGGCTCGTCGACGGGCCCGGGGCCTTCGGGGGGATCGAGGTCGCCCGCGGCGGCCGGTGCGTCGGCCGCTTCGCCGCCGAGGGCGGGGGCGGGGGCCGTGGTGGTGGGGTCGTCCAGCAGATCTGCCATGGGTGACTCACTCCGTACTCCTGAGGCAGTACGGTTCACCGTCCCACCGGGCCGGGGCGGGGGCGCGGCGGGCTGGGCCGTTCGGGCGACGGGCCGAGGACGGCCGTACGGGCCCCGCGATGCGGCCGACGCGGGGCCCTCGCCCCCCGATGTCCCGTCGGTCGGTTCCCTCGGCGGTCTTACGCGTCGAGGGACGCGATCGTCGCGACGGACGGGCCGCGCAGCGCCTGCTGCTCGCGGGCCACCGCCTCCGCGTCCCGCAGCACCCGCACCGCGTTGGACCAGGTCAGCTTCGCCAGGTCGGCGCGGGACCAGCCGCGGGTGAGGAGCTCCGCGATCAGGTGGGGGTAGCCGGCGACGTCGTCGAGGCCGGCCGGCGTGAACGCGGTGCCGTCGTAGTCGCCGCCGATGCCGATGTGGTCGATGCCGGCGACCTCGCGCATGTGGTCGAGGTGGTCGGCGACCGTGGCGGCCGTCGCGATCGGGCGCGGGTGCTCCGCCTCGAAGGCGCGGTGAAGCCGCATCGCCTCCGGGGTCGTGTCGAGGTGGTCGAAGCCGTGCGCGCGGAGGTTGTCGTCCGCCCGTGCGGTCCACTCGACGGCGGCGGGGAGGATGAACTTCGGCACGAAGGTCGCCATCGCGACGCCGCCGTTGGCGGGCAGCCGCTCCAGGACGTCGTCCGGGATGTTGCGCGGGTGGTCGCACACGGCGCGCGCCGAGGAGTGCGAGAAGATCACCGGCGCGGCCGTGGTGTCCAGCGCGTCCCGCATCGTCGAGGCGGCGACGTGCGACAGGTCGACGAGCATGCCGCAGCGGTTCATCTCGCGGACGACCTCGCGGCCGAAGGCGGTCAGACCGCCGGCCCGGGGCGCGTCGGTGGCCGAGTCCGCCCAGTCGTTGTTGTCGTTGTGGGTGAGCGTCATGTAGCGGACGCCCAGGGTGTGCAGCGCGCGGAGGGTGGCGAGGGAGTTGTTGATCGAGTGGCCGCCCTCGGCGCCCTTGAGGGACGCGATCCGGCCCTCCTCGCGGGCCCGCTCCATGTCGTCGGCGGTCAGCGCGGGCGCGAGGTCGGCGGCGTACCGCACGAGGAGCCGGTCGACGGCGTCGATCTGCTCCAGGGTGGCGCTGACGGCGTTGTCGCCGGTGAGCCGGCAGGGCACGTACACCGACCAGAACTGCGCGCCGACGCCGCCGGCGCGCAGCCGGGCGAGGTCGGTGTGGAGCGTGCCGCGCTGGTCGCGGGCGATGTCGAGCCGGTCGAGGTCGTAGCCGCAGTGCTCGCGCAGCGCCCAGGGCAGGTCGTTGTGACCGTCGGCCACGGGCGCGGAGGCGAGGAGCTCCCTGGCCTCGGCGAGCCGGTCGCCCGCCGCGGCGGGGACGGGAGAGCCCGAGGAGCCAGCCGGGCCGCCGGAGGCCACCTGGCCCACCGAGCCGCCGGAGCCCGCCGGCCCCGAGGAGCCGCCCGCGCCGCCGGAGCCAGCCCCGCCCGCCGAGCCGCCGGAGCCCGCCGGCCCCGAGGAGCCGGCCGGACCGCCGGAGCCCGCCGGACCGCCGGAGCCCGCCGAGCCGCCGGAGGCCACCTGGCCCGCAGGGCCCGCCGAGCCCGTCAGGCCCTCGGAGGCCACTCGGCCCGCCGAGCCCGCCGAGCCCGTCGAGCCCGCCGGGCCCGTCGGGCCCCCGGAGGCGGCTGCCCGGCCCGCCCCCGCCTCTTCCGAGCTCACCGCGCGAACCCGAAGGAGGACGAGCCCTCGACCTTCTGCCGCAGCCGCTTGCCCTTCTCGGTCGCCTGGTCGTTCAGCTCCTGCTGGAAGTCCCGCATGCGGCCGCGCAGTTCGGGGTCGTGCGCCGCGAGGATGCGGGCGGCGAGCAGGCCCGCGTTGCGGGCGCCGGCGACGGAGACCGTGGCGACCGGGACGCCCGCCGGCATCTGCACGATGGACAGCAGCGAGTCCATGCCGTCGAGGTACTTCAGCGGTACGGGGACGCCGATGACGGGCAGCGGGGTCACGGAGGCGAGCATGCCCGGGAGGTGGGCGGCGCCGCCCGCGCCCGCGATGATCGCCTTCAGGCCGCGGCCGTCGGCCTGCTCGCCGTACTCGATCATCTCGCGCGGCATGCGGTGCGCGGAGAGGACGTTGACCTCGTACCCGATCTCGAACTCGTCCAGGGCCTGCGCCGCGGCCTCCATCACGGACCAGTCCGAGTCGGATCCCATCGCGATGCCAATGAGCGGGTTACTCAACGATCGTCCCTCGCAGGTAGTCGGCGGCGTGACGGGCGCGCTCCAGCACGTCGTCGAGGTCGTCGCCGTAGGTGTTGACGTGGCCGACCTTGCGCCCGGGCTTCACGTCCTTGCCGTACATGTGGATCTTGAGCTGCGGGTCCCGGGCCATGCAGTGCAGGTACGCCGTGTACATGTCCGGGTAGTCGCCACCCAGCACATTGCACATCACGGTCCACTTCGCACGCGGGCGCGGGTCGCCGAGCGGAAGGTCGAGGACGGCCCGGACGTGGTTGGCGAACTGCGAGGTGACCGCGCCGTCCTGGGTCCAGTGGCCGGAGTTGTGCGGGCGCATGGCGAGCTCGTTGACGAGGATGCGGCCGTCGCGGGTCTGGAAGAGCTCGACGGCCAGGTGACCGACGACGTCCAGCTCCTTGGCGATGCGAAGCGCCAGCTCCTGCGCCTGGCCGGCGAGCTCGTCGTCGAGGTCGGGCGCGGGCGCGATCACGGTGTCGCAGACGCCGTCGACCTGGCGGGACTCGACCACCGGGTAGGCCACGGCCTGGCCGTGCGGCGAGCGGACGATGTTCGCGGCGAGCTCGCGCGCGAAGTCGACCTTCTCCTCGGCGAGGACCGGCACGCCCGCGCGGAACGGGTCGTGCGCGTCCGCCTCGGAGCGGACGAACCAGACGCCCTTGCCGTCGTAGCCGCCGCGGACCGTCTTCAGGATGATCGGGAAGCCGCCCACCTCGGCGGCGAAGGCCACCGCGTCGGCCGGGTCGGCCACGATGCGGTGGCGCGGGCTGGGCGCGCCGATCTCGTCGAGCCGCGCCCGCATCACCCCCTTGTCCTGGGCGTGCGCGAGGGCCGCGCGGCCGGGCCGGACGACGACGCCGTCCGCCTCCAGGGCCGCCAGGTGCTCCGCGGGCACGTGCTCGTGATCGAAGGTGATCACGTCGCAGCCGCGCGCGAAGTCACGCAGCGTGTCCAGGTCGCGATAGTCGCCGATGACGACATCGCTGACCACCTGGGCCGCCGAGTCCTGCGGGGTGTCACTGAGCAGCTTGAACTTGATGCCGAGGGGGATGCCCGCCTCGTGGGTCATACGGGCGAGCTGACCGCCACCGACCATGCCGACTACCGGAAACGTCACCCTCTTAGGGTATCCGCACAAGTGCCGAACCCTCGTCCGGCTGTGCGTTGTGACAGTGGGAGTGGGCTCGCACACGGATCGCACACGGATCGGGAGCATCTCGGGCGGTCCGGAGGAGCGCTGGTTAGCATGGCTGGGTTGACGCCATCCGGGCGTCGGCCGAACACATCCGGAACGGACGGGGCAGAGCCATCACGATGAGTGAACCCGGCGCGTTGCGCATGCGAGTGGAACGGCTCGTCCGCGAGGTCGCCAAGTTCGGCGTGGTCGGCGGACTGGGCGTCCTGGTGAACCTGGCCGTCTTCAACCTGGTCCGCCATGTCACCGAGCTCCCCGTGGTACGGGCGAGCCTGATCGCCACGGTCGTGGCGATCCTCTTCAACTACGTGGGGTTCCGTTACTTCACGTACCGCGACCGCGACAAGTCCGGCCGCACCAAGGAACTGGCGCTGTTCCTGCTGTTCAGCGTCATCGGCATGGTCATCGAGAACGGTGTGCTCTACACGGCGACGTACGGCTTCGGCTGGGACGGCCCGCTGCAGAGCAACTTCTTCAAGTTCTTCGGCATCGGCGTCGCGACCCTGTTCCGCTTCTGGTCGTACCGGACGTGGGTCTTCAAGGCGCTCCCGGCGAAGGAGGCGGTACAGACCGCCGAATCGTTCCTGGAGCAGACTCCCCGCCAGGCGACCCGTAAGCAGCCCGACCGGGTCTGACCCGGGGCGTCAGCGGACCGGGCGCTCCGCGTCCCGTTCCGTACGGCTCCTGACCTCGCGGCTCAGGAAGAGCGCGAAGACCGGCGGCTGCTGCTGGAGCAGCTCCAGACGGCCGCCGTCGGCCTCCGCGAGGTCCCGGGCGACCGCGAGGCCGATGCCGGTGGAGCTGCGGCCGCTGACCGCCCGCTCGAAGATCCGCGCCCCCAGGTCGGCGGGCACGCCGGGGCCCTCGTCGGTCACCTCGATCACGGACTGGTTGCCGGTCACGCGGGTGCGCAGCGCGACGGTGCCGCCGCCGTGCATGAGCGAGTTCTCGATCAGGGCGGCCAGGACCTGGGCGACCGCGCCGGGGGTGCCGACGGCCCGCATGCCCTGCTTGCCGGAGTGGACGATGGCCCGGCCGGCGCTGCGGTAGGCCGGCCGCCACTCCTCGATCTGCTGCTTGATCACCTCGTCCAGGTCGAAGGCGACGGCGGAGCCGGTGCGCGGGTCGCGCGCGTTGGTCAGGAGCCGCTGGACCACGTCGGTGAGCCGCTCGACCTGCGTGAGCGCGATCGTCGCCTCCTCCTTGACCGTGCGGAGGTCGTCGGCGACGGCGACCTCCTCCAGGCGCATGGACAGCGCGGTGAGGGGCGTACGGAGCTGGTGGGAGGCGTCGGCGGCGAGCCGGCGCTCGGCGGTGAGCATGCGCGCGATCCGCTCGGCGGAGGCGTCGAGCACGTCCGCGACCCGGTCCAGCTCGGGCACCCCGTACCGCTTGTGCCGGGGGCGCGGGTCGCCGGAGCCGAGCCGCTCGGCGGTCTCGGCGAGGTCGGTGAGCGGGGAGGCCAGCTTGTTGGCCTGCCGTACGGCGAGCAGGACGGCGGCCACGACGGCGAGCAGGGCCACGGCGCCGATGATCAGGAGCGTACGGCCGACCTCGGCGGTGACGACGGAGCGGGACTCCTCGACGATCACCGTCTCGCCGCGCTCGCCCTCCGCGATTCCCCGGATGACGTCTCCGGTGGGGCGGGTGCCGATCTCGATGGAGGGGCGGCCGGGGATGCGGATCTCCGCGAAGCGCTTGGCGCCGCTCTGGTCGGCCAGGATGTCCGGGTTCACCGGCTCGCCGCCGATCAGCCGGCTGTCCACGATGGAAACGATCCGCAGCGCCTCCGAGTCCACGCTCTCCTGGGCGCTGGTGGAGATCGTGCGGGTCTCGACGATCACGAGCGAGACGCCGAAGACGGCGATGACGACGAGGACCACGGCGAGCGTGGAGCTGATCAGACGGCGGCGCACGGATCCTCCGGGGCGGGGCGGCTGGGTGCTAGCTCTTCTCGAAGCGGAAGCCGACGCCGCGGACGGTGGCGATGTAGCGGGGGTTCGCCGCGTCGTCGCCGAGCTTCTTGCGCAGCCAGGAGATGTGCATGTCGAGGGTCTTGGTGGAGGACCACCAGGTGGTGTCCCAGACCTCGCGCATGAGCTGGTCGCGGGTGACGACCCGGCCCGCGTCGCGGACCAGCACGCGCAGCAGGTCGAACTCCTTGGCCGTGAGCTGGAGCTCCTCCTCGCCCATCCAGGCGCGGTGCGACTCGACGTCGATCCGCACGCCGTGGGTGGTGGGAGGGACGGCGGGCTCGGTCGCGCCGCGCCGCAGCAGGGCCCGGACGCGGGCGAGGAGCTCGGCGAGGCGGAAGGGCTTGGTGACGTAGTCGTCGGCGCCCGCGTCGAGGCCCACGACGGTGTCGACCTCGTCGGCGCGGGCGGTGAGCACCAGGATCGGCACCGTGTGGCCGTCGGCGCGCAGCCGCCGGGCGACCTCCAGGCCGTCCATGCCGGGCAGGCCGAGGTCGAGCACGACCAGGTCGATCCCGCCCTGCAGTCCGGCGTCGAGAGCGGTGGGACCGTCCTCCCGCACCTCGACCTCGTATCCCTCCCGCCGCAGGGCGCGGGCCAGCGGTTCCGAGATGGAGGCGTCGTCCTCGGCGAGCAGTACACGGGTCATGAGGCGATGGTAGTCCGCACGGCGGCGGCGCCGGGGCATGATCCACAGGGCCGGGCGCCCGGCGCGGACGCGGCGGTCGCGCGGCGGTCGACGGGCGGCCACCTCATGATCGCCGGACGGTGACCGGACGGTCGCCGGATGATCACAGCACGATCACCGGGCGCCCGCACCGCCTCCGGAAGGTGGCGCGTAACCTCGATACGACCTTCGAATGAAGGAAGTTGGTTCCGGCCCCGCCTGTGATCCATCTCTCAAGTCCTTCCATATCCGGCACTGTCGTGTCGTATGGTGTCGAGAGTTCTGTTGCGGTAATCGGGGACCTTTGGCCGTGTTCGACGCGCCAAGGGTCTCTTTTCTGCACGAGACCGCCCTCGGCAGTCTTGAGGACGGTGAATGACCTGTGGGCCGGGTCCTACGGCGCGAGACGCGTCAGGGCGTGGATCCCGGAGGAGCGCGACCGCTCTCCCCCGGTGCCGGCCTCCCCCACCGGGCGCAATCCGCTCACGAAGCGAGGCGTCCCGACAGAGCAAGGATCGACATGGCGTCCAGCCTGACGACGGCTTCCTCCGGAACCCCCGGTTCCGAGAAGACGTTCTTCGGCCACCCTCGGGGCCTGGCCACTCTCTTCATGACCGAGATGTGGGAGCGCTTCTCCTGGTACGGGATGCGCGCCATCCTGGTGCTCTACCTGGTCGCCGCCGTTCTCGACGGCCCCCTGGAGGAGCGCGAGGCGCTGGCCGCCTCCATCTACGGCGTGTACAACGCGGTCGTCTACATGGCCGCGATGCCGGGCGGCTGGGTCGCCGACCGCCTGTGGGGCGCGCGCAAGGCCGTCCTCGTCGGCGGCATCGTCATCGCCGCGGGCCACTTCACCCTCGCCATCCCCTCGGACGCGGCGTTCTTCGCGGGCCTCGCGCTCATCGCCGCCGGTACGGGTCTGCTGAAGCCGAACATCTCGGCCATGGTCGGCGGCCTGTACGAGGGGCAGCCGAGCGCCCGCCGCGACGCCGGCTTCACGCTCTTCTACATGTCGATCAACATCGGCGGCATGGTCGCGCCGCTGGTCGTCGGCTACCTCGGCGAGAACGTCAACTGGCACCTCGGCTTCGCCGTCGCCGGCATCGGCATGACGCTCGCCGTCGTCCAGTACGTCCTGGGCTCCCGCCACCTCGGTGACGTCGGCAAGGAGCCGGGCACCCCGGCGACGCCCGAGGAGAAGCGCAACGCGCTGCGCAAGGTCCTGCTGTGGGGCGGCCTGGCCGTCGCCGCACTCGCCGTCGACATCGTGCTCGGCACGTACGACATCGAGCACATCGTGAACGTCCTCGCGATCCTCGGCATCGTCGTGCCGGTCATCTACTTCGTCGCGATGTACCGCAACCCGGCGCTGACCGCCGACGACAAGCCCAAGATCAAGGCGTTCGCGTGGTTCTTCGCCACCGCCGTCCTGTTCTGGATGATCTACGACCAGTCGGGCTCGCTGCTCACGCTCTTCGCCGACGGCAAGACCGACCGCATGATCGGCGGCTGGGAGTTCCCGGCCTCCTGGTACCAGTCGGTGAACCCGATGATGGTCATCGTCCTGGCGCCGGTCTTCGCGGCCCTGTGGGTCAAGCTGGCCAAGCGGAACCGCGAGCCCAGCACCCCCATGAAGTTCGCCCTCGCGATGCTGCTCATCGGCGGCTCGTTCGCCATCATGGGCCTCGCGGGCGCCGCCGCGGCCAACAGCGAGACCGGCAAGGTCACCGTCTTCTGGCTGCTGAGCGTCTACCTCGTCCAGACCATCGGTGAGATGTGCCTGTCCCCGGTCGGTCTGTCCCTGTCGACGAAGCTCGCCCCCAAGCAGTTCGTCGGCCAGATCATGGGCCTGTGGTTCCTCGCCACCGCGACGGGCAACGCCCTGAACGGCTGGACCACCAAGCTCAACGAGCCGCTGGGCGACGCGCTGTACTACTCGCTGTGGGCCGTCGTGGCGGTCGCGGCGGGACTCACCTTCATGATGGCGGGCAAGAAGATCCGCGCGCTCATGGGCGACGTCCGCTGAGGTCCTGACGGACCGTCGGCGTCGACGACACCGTGTGAAGGGCCTGGCCCGGCACCCCTCTCGGGTGCCGGGCCAGGCCCTTCGTCATGCCCGCGCCTCACCGAGTACGGCGCCCCAGGCGGCCCCACGGGGTGAAGGTGAAGACGGCACCGCCGAGCAGGATCACCGTGCCCGCGACCAGGGCGAGGGCACGCAGGGCGCCGTCGTCGCCCGCTCCGGTGTCGGCGAGGCCGCCGCCGGAGCCGCCGCCTGCGCCGCTGCCGCCGGAGGTGGAGGAGCCGCCGGAGGTGCCTCCGGAGGCGCCGCCCTCCTGCTTGCCGGTGTCCAGGGTGAGGGAGGCCCGGACGGAGCCCTTGACCTCGCAGGGGATCACGATGGGCGAGCCGCCGAGCGACACCGTGATGGTCAGCTTCCCGGGGCTGAGCGTGGACTTCCCCGTCGCCCCCGGCTTGTACGTGCCCTTCATGTCGGGCAGGTCGACGGGCTTGCCCGCCTCCAGGGGAGCCGGATTGCCGGGCCCGGTGACCTTCACGCTGCCGGAGTCGGCGCCGCCGAGCTTCACGTCCATGGAGGGCTTCAGGGCTCCGGCGGGAAGCGCGGCCGGGCTGTTCATGACGCCCTTGGCGGTCTTGACGGTGAGGTCGTAGGAGCCGCCGTTCTTCTTGGCGTCGATGGTCACCTTGGAGTTGATGGAGGCGGGCCCGGGGGCCTGACAGGCGAAGGTGACGGCCACCTGCGTACCGCGGAAGTCGGTCTGTCCGCCGCCTCCGCCGGAGGTGGAGCCGCCGGACGCGGTGCTGCCGCCGGAGGTCGTGGTGCCTCCTGACGTACTCGTACCGCCGGAGGTCGTGGTGCCACCGGAGGTCGTCGTACCGCCCGACGTACTCGTACCGCCGCCGCTGCCGCCTCCGCCCTCCGTGACCTTGATCGTGGCGCCGACCGCGACCGTCTCCTTCGGGGAGCACTTCGTGTCCGTCGACATCGGCTTGGACACGTTGATGTTGTACTTGTCCGGCGTCAGCGTGATCTCGCCCGCCTTCTCCAGCTTCAGCTTGCCCTTCATGTCCGGCAGGACCATCGGGCTGTTCTTCGGGATCGGCGGGTTCTGCCGCGGGCCCTCCATCGCCAGCGTGCCGCTCGCCGCGCCGCCGAGCCTGATGACACCGGTGGGCTTCACCGTGTCCTTCTCCAGGTCGAGGACGTCCGGGTTCTTGGACGCGGCCTCGACCGTCTTCCAGACCACCTCGACCTCGTCGCCGACCTTGGCCTCCGTGGGCGCGGTGATCAGCACCTTGGTGGTGCCCTGCACCGGCGGCATGCCGGAGATGGCGGGCGGGATGCACTCGGTCCTGTACGCGACCTCGGCGGCCAGGGCGGGGCTCGCGGACAGCAGGATCCCCGCGCCGCCGAGCATCAGCGCGATCCCGGCCGCGCTCATCCTCCGTTGCGTGCTCACGACATTCCCTTCGTCGTCGGGCTGTTCTCTGACGGTGCGGAGTCGGTGGTGAACCACGGCAGGACCGCGGTCGGTTCGTCGGGTGCCGGCCCGGGCGTGGGTGTGGGTCCGGGTGTGGGGCCGGGTGTGGGCACGAGGGCCCGGCGCGGGCGGCGGCGACCGGCGGCGGTCCCGGGTGCGACCCGGTCGACGACCGCCATGCCGATACGGAAGAGGGCGGCCGGAACGACGACCGCGAGCAGCACCCAGAAGAGCGTCACGCCCCACGGCCTGCCGACGCCCCAGGGCTGCTCCACCAGGACCTTCCCGCCGTACCGCACGGACACCTGGTAGTCGCCGTGGGCGCCCGCCGCGAGCTCGACGGGGAGCCGCACCAGGGCCTTGCGGCCCGGCTCGATCGTGCCGCGCCACTGGCGTTCCTCGTACTGCGGCGCGAACACGCCGTGGCTGGTGCCCACCTCGAAGACGGGGTCCTTCACCGGGTTCTGGCCGAGGTTGCCGACGGTGACGACGATCTCGCGGCGGGCGGGCGCCCCGAACCAGACGAGGACGCCGCTGGAGCCTTCCAGTCGGGCCGAGGCGAGCACGGCGAGCCGGCCGGCCGCCGAGGACTCCGGCAGCGGGGCGGTCGGATGCCCGGCGACGGTGAACGCGACGTCGACGACGTCCTGTTGGCCGGTGACGCCGGCCACGTGGATCACGCAGGGGCAGGGTTCGGGCGGTTCGGCGACCGGCAGCTTCAGGCTGAAGGCGCCCTTGGCGTCGACGGTGGCGGCGCGGCCGTCGGTGTTGGCGCAGGAGTTGGTGCCGCCGATGACGCCCTTGCCGGGCGCGGCCTGCCCGCAGACCAGCAGCATGAGCAGGGCGCCGGGCTTCCAGCCGGAGCCGCTGACGGTGATCTCGCCGCCCTTGCCGCCCTCGCTCCGCGACAGCGCCACCGTGGGGCCCGTCTCGGCGGCGGCCGGGGCGGCGGGCAGCACCAGGAGGAGCGGTACGGCGAGGAGCGGTACGGCGAGGAGCAGGACGGTGAGCAGCGCGCCCGCCGCCGTACGCAGGTGCGTCATCGCTTCCTCCGGATCGCGTACGTGGCCGCGCCCGCCGCCGCGAGGAGGGCGGCCGCGGCGGCGCCGAGGCCCGCCGGCGAGGCGAAGGCGGCGTCGGCCCGGGCGGTCGCGGCCGTGGCGCCGGGGGCGCCGGCCGTGAGGTGGACGGTGACCGCGTCGAAGGCGGGCGGGTCGGGCCAGGGCTCCGTGCGGGTGGCGCGCTCGCCGGGGCGCAGCACGAGGGGCAGGGCGCGTTCGGGGCGGTCCAGGACCGTGCCGAGCACCCCCTCGGCGCGCACGGCGAGGCGGGGGGCGAGGACGGTGTTGCCGCGGTTGACGAGGGTGTAGCGCAGGGTGCCGGAGCGGTCGACGCGGACGTCCTCGACGGTGAGCGCGGCGAGCCGCGGCCCGCTGACCCTCAGGTGGAGCGCCACGTCCGTCTCGCGTCCGGCGGCGCCGACCCGTACGGAGCCGCGGTGATCGCCCGGCGGGGTGTCGGGGCCCACGGTGACGGCGAAGGGCACGTCGGCGCGGGTCCTGGCGGGCACGGTCACCGTCGGGGCGGCGAAGGCGACGGGCGCGCCGCCCCGGCCGCTGAGCCGTACGGTGAGGGGCCGCGTGCCGGGGTTGGTGACGGACAGGGTGTCCTGGAGGACGCTCCCCGGGGCGCCCTCCAGGTACACGTACGGGCGCCCGGCGGCGGGCGCGGCCGTCCAGGAGGGTGCGGGCGCGGCGGCGTACGCGGGGGCGGGCGTCCGGGCGTGGGTGTGGGCGTACGCGGCGGCGTACGCGGCGGCGCGGGTCTGGGCGTGCGCCGGGGACACGGTCGCCAAGGCCCCCGGCCCCACCAAGGCCGCCGCCAGGAGCGCGGCGCAGGCGGCGGTCCCGCGCCCGGACCGGGCCCCCCGCATCAGCGTGCCGTGGGCCGGGACGTGCGGCGGGTGAGCCAGAGCACTCCGGCCGCGCCGGTCAGCAGCACGGTGCCGCCGAGGGTGGCGAGCGCGGGGGCCGCGTCGAGGGGGCCGGTCTTCGGCAGTTCGCCGCCGCCCGATCCCGTACCGCCCGAGGAGCCGCCGGAGTCACCGGAGCCGCCGCCGGAACCGCCGGACGACGCCGCGGTCACGTCCAGTTCGAGCGAGGGCCTGGGGTTGTTGGTGGGTTTGCAGACGGCCGCGTCCATGCCGAGCGCGTGGACGGTGAGCGTGCCGGCCGTGAAGGTGACCTTGCCGGACTTCTCCGGGGTGTAGGTGCCGGTCAACCGCCCGATCTTGATGGGGGTGTTCGCGGGGATGAGCGCCGCGTTCGGCACGCCCTTGACCTGCAACCTGCCGCTCGCCGCGCCGCCGAGGACGAGTTCGGCGCGCGGGGTCATGACCCCTTTGGGCAGGTCGACGGGGCTGTCGGAGACGCCCTTCTCGAAGGACATCGTGATCGTGTACGAGCCCGAGCCGCCGTTCTCGACGGCCTTGATGTCGACGGGCGAGACGGCGCTCTTGGGGCCGATCTTGGTCTCGCAGGCGTAGTTCACGTCGACGACGGCGGCCTGGGCGACCGGGGCGGCGAACAGCAGGACGGCGGCCGAGCCCGTCACCACCGCCGTGGCCACCGCCGTCGCGGTCGCGGTCGCCGTCGCGGACGCGGACGCGGTCGCGGTCGCGGTCAGCGCATGGGCTGTTCTCCTCCGGTACGGCACGTCGAGCACCCCTCACCGCAAAGTCCTGACGGTCTTTCAGATTGGCCGTCAAGGTACGCCCGAGGCGTGATGGAGGGAAGAGAGAGGGTTGTGAAAGTCCTAGGCGGGTGCGGCGACTTCGGCCCAGACCGTCTTTCCGGCGGCGCCCGGCGACCGGTCGATGCCCCAGTCGCGGCAGAGCCGCTGCACGATGAACATGCCGTGTCCGCCCGGCCGTCCGGCCCGGTGCGGGGTGCGCGGGGCGGGCTGGCCCGCGCCGCGGTCCGCGACCTCCAGGCGCAGGCCCCCGTCGAGGCGCAGCACGCGCAGGCTCTCCGGGCCCTCGGCGTGCAGGCAGGCGTTGGTCACGAGTTCGGAGACGACGAGCAGGACGTCCTCGGCGGCGGCCCGGCGGTCGGCGGTCGCCGCGGGCAGCCAGCCCCAGTCGTAGAGCGCCTGCCGGGTGAAGTCGCGGGCGAGCGGAACGGTGCCGCTGGCCGCCCCGAGCGCGAGGGTGCGGACGTCGGCATCGCCGGAGGCAGTCTCCATCAGCGCTTCTTCACCTCACCGGTTCAACCGATTGACGGGTAACGGACGACAGGGGCGGACGAGCGGGGCGGGTCCGGGCGGGGCGGGTTCCGCGGCGGGCCCGGGGACGGGCCGCGGAGTGGACCACGGGGTGGAGCGTGGAGCGGGCGGGGGGTCGACTCACTCGGCTCGGCCGGGAAGCGCCGAGTCGAGCGAGTCGTGGACCGTGAAGACGGCGTCCGCCCCGGTGATCTCGAAGACTCTCGCCACCGGGGGCCGCATCGCCACCAGGTGGACCCCGCCGCCGGCGGCCTCGGCCCGCAGCCGGGCTCCGAGCAGGACGTTGAGCCCCGTCGAGTCGCAGAACTCGAGCTGTGAGCAGTCGAGTACGAGGCGTGTCCGACCCTCATCGAGCGCGCGGTCGAGTGGCGCACGCAACAGTTCGGCGGTGTGGTGATCGAGCTCACCCACCGGGGTGAGCACCTCGCTCGCTCCCACGGTGCGGACGTCGACCCGGAACCGCTCGGGTGCGCTGCCGATGTGCTGCCGGTACATGCCCTGAACCATACAAGCGCTCGGGTGTCCGCCGCACACAAGCTCCACCCCATATCTCACCAAACGGGACAATTGCCACTTGCAACCATCGGGGAAGAACCGATAGGGCTAGGAAGGACACATTCCCCATGCCGGCTTCGGAGGCGCCGCAAACCGCAGCGAGACATTCACGATGGAGGAGACCATGTCACCCCGGCTCGACGTACCGGATCTCGTGGAACTGCCGACGATCCCGCCCGTCGACGAGATCGCGCCGCAGGATGCGCGCGCCCTCTCGAAGACCCTCTTCGCCCGCCTGGGCGACCTCGAGGAGGGCACCCACGAGTACGCGTACGTCCGCAACACCCTGATCGAACTCAACCTGGCGCTCGTCAAGTTCGCCGCCTCCCGCTTCCGCACCCGAAGCGAGCCCATGGAGGACATCGTCCAGGTCGGCACCATCGGCCTCATCAAGGCGATCGACCGCTTCGAACTGGCCCGCGGCGTCGAGTTCCCCACCTTCGCGATGCCGACCATCATCGGCGAGATCAAGCGCTTCTTCCGCGACACCTCGTGGTCGGTGCACGTTCCGCGCAGGCTCCAGGAACTCCGCCTCGACCTCGCCAAGGCCGGCGACGAGCTCGCCCAGAAGCTCGACCGCGCCCCCACCGTCGAGGAGCTCGCCCGCGAACTGGGCATCGGCACCGACGAGGTCGTCGAGGGCATGGCCGCCGCCAACGCGTACACCGCGAGCTCGCTGGACGCGCCGCCCGAGGAGTCCGAGACCGACGGCGCCACCCTCGCCGACCGGCTGGGCTACGAGGACCACGGGCTGGAGGGCATCGAGTACATCGAGTCCCTCAAGCCGATGATCGCCTCGCTGCCGGCGCGCGAACGCCGCATCCTCTCGCTGCGCTTCACCGCTGGGCTCACCCAGTCGGAGATCGGTGAGGAGCTCGGCATCTCGCAGATGCACGTGTCCCGCCTGCTGTCCCGGACGCTGACGCGGCTGCGCAAGGGCCTCACGGTCGAGGAGTGACGTCCCTCACGGGCGCGCGCGTACAGTGGGCGCCCGTGAGCGAGGGAGAGCCGATCGGGCCGACACCGGTGGAGCTGATCGGGCGGGGGCGGTCCGCCGACGTGTACGCGCTGGCCGGCCCCGACGAGGGGCGGGTGCTGCGCCGGTACCGCGACGGCGGCGACGCCGGCCGGGAGGCCGCGCTCATGCGGGACCTCGCGGCGGCCGGCTATCCGGTCCCGCGCGTCGCCCGTGCCGAGGGCCCCGACCTGGTGATGGAGCGGCTGAGCGGACCGACCCTCCTGGACGCGGCCGTCGCCGGGACGGTCACCCCCGAGACGGCGGGCGTCCTGCTCGCCGACCTCCTGAGGCGGCTCCACACCACGCCCTGGATCCACCTGGACCTCCACCCCGGCAACGTCGTCCTCGCACCGGCCGGCCCCGTCGTCATCGACTGGCGCACGGCCCGCGAGGGCCCCGCGGGCCTCGACCGCGCGATGAGCGCGCTCCTGCTCGCCGAGGCGGCCCTCTCCCCCGCCCCCTACGCCCCGGGCGCCCACACCGCCCTCACCACCCTCCTCCACCACCTCCCCGCCCCCGTCACCCCCCACCTCCCCGAGGCCACCACCCTCCGCACCTCGGACCCCCACCCCTCGACCCCGGAACGCGCGGCGGTGACAACGGCCGCCGCGCTGGTGAAGGAGCTGGCGGCATAGCGGGGTGCCCTGCTCGGCCGCGCCTGGCAGCCCGCCTGCTCCTCGCCGAGGACGCGGCTCCCGTATCTCCCTGGACGGGACGCGTAGGCGCTCCGAGAATCACCCCATGAGCCATCGACGCGCGCGGGCGGCCGGGCCGCTCGGCTTTCGGTAGCGCGCCGGGAGAGTCCCGGCGGTCGCCGTCGACGGAGCCTTCATGTCACGCACCGCCCATCACGTCCCCCCGTCCCACGCCCGCGCCGCGGACGAGTCCCGTCGTCCCGGGGCTCCTTGGCATGCCGTGGTGCTCCGGGGGCTCCGCTATGACGCGGCCTGCCTCGACGCCGCGCGCCGGGAGGGCCGCAGGGCCGTGCCGCGGGCGGTACGGCGGCGGGTCGAGGTGTACGCGCCGGCACGGCACCACCGGGATCCCTCCGTCGCCCGGTGGGCGCGGGCGGGCGAGCGTCGGGCGCGCCGGGAGCTGCGGTGGCGGGTCGGTGGGCTCCGGCGCCTGGTGAACTCCCCCGCCGGGCCCCTCCACGCGTACGCGTCGGACACGGTGGACGTGCCGCCGGCGCGGCACCGGCGCGGGGCGCTGTGGCTGGCGTAGGGAGCGGCGGTTCAGACCGTGCGGACGCCCTTCCGCCAGACCTCCGCGACCAGCGGCACGCCCGGGCGGTAGGCCAGGTGGACGTGGGACGGGGCGTCGAGGACGGCGAGGTCCGCGCGGGCGCCGGGGACGAGGCGGCCGATGTCGGTGCGGCGCAGGGCCGCCGCGCCGCCGGCGGTGGCGGACCAGAGGGCCTCGTCGGGGGTCATCCGCATGTCGCGGACGGCGAGGGCGATACAGAAGGGGACGGAGGAGGTGAAGGAGGAGCCGGGGTTGCAGTCGGTGGACAGGGCGACCGTCACACCGGCGTCCAGCAGGCGGCGCGCGTCCGGCCACTCGGCGCGCGTGGAGAACTCGGCGCCCGGCAGCAGCGTCGCCACCGTGTTCCCCGAGGCCAGCGCGTCGACGTCGGCGTCCGTCAGGTGGGTGCAGTGGTCGGCGCTCGCCGCGTCCAGTTCGACCGCGAGCTGGACGCCGGGCCCGTACGAGAGCTGGTTGGCGTGGATCCTCGGGTGGAGGCCCCTGGCCTTGCCGGCGGTGAGGATCGCGCGGGCCTGGTCGCCGTCGAAGGCGCCCTTCTCGCAGAAGACGTCGATCCAACGGGCGTACGGCGCGCAGGCGTCCAGCATCTCGCCGGTGACCAGGGCGACGTACGCGGCCGGGTCGTCGGCGTAGTCCGGGGAGACGATGTGCGCGCCGAGGTACGTGACCTCGTCCGTGTGCTCGGCGGCGATGCGCAGGGCGCGGGCCTCGTCCTCGACGGTGAGGCCGTAGCCGGACTTGGTCTCGAAGGTCGTGGTGCCCTGGCGCAGGGCCTCGCGTAGATAGCGGACGACGTTCGCGGACAGTTCGGCGTCGGTCGCGGCGCGGGTCGCCGCGACCGTCGTGCGGATCCCGCCCGCCGCGTACGCCTGGCCGGACATCCGGGCGTTGAACTCGGCCGTGCGGTCGCCCGCGAAGACGAGGTGCGAGTGGGAGTCGACGAAGCCGGGGATCACCGCGCGGCCCGCCGCGTCGACCCGGTTGTCAGTGGCGGGTGCTTTGCTGGTCTCACCGATCCAGACGACCCGGTCGCCCTCGATGACGACGGCCGCGTCCTGGATCAGGCCCAGGGGGGTTCCATCACCGAGGGAGGGATCGTTGGTGACGAGGCTGGCGATGTTGACGATGGCGGTGGCGGTCTTCGCCACCGCGCTGTTCGCGCTCGTGGGGGCGGAGGTCGCCGCCGGGGTGTTCGTCGCCGCGGGACTGGTGTCCATGGTGAGGGGTGTCTCCTTCAGCCGCTTCAGCCGCGCAGGGCGGCGATCGAGTCCGCGAGGGCCCGGGCCACGTCCGGGACGGACCGGTGGGCCCCGTCCCGTACGACATGGCGTCCGCCCACGATCGTGTGCCGCACGTCCGCGGCCGACGCTGCGAATACCGCCGTCTCGGCTGCCAGACGCGGCACCGGTCCCGCTGTCCTGACCGAGTCCAGTGCGAGGGTGGTGAAGTCCGCCAGGGCGCCGGGCTCCAGGACGCCCGCGTCGGTCCAGCCGAGGGCCGCCTGACCGTCGGCCGTCGCCGCCCGCAGCAGGGCCGCGGCCGTCCAGTGGCCGCGGGTGCGGGTGCGCAGGCGCTCGTTCAGCTCCATGGCCCGCGCCTCCTCCAGGAGGTCGATGACGGCGTGGCTGTCGCTGCCGAGCGACAGCGGGGAGCCGGCCCGCTGGAGGGCGACGGCCGGGCCGATGCCGTCGGCGAGGTCGCGTTCGGTGGTGGGGCACATGCAGGTGCCGGTGGCCGTGGAGCCGATCAGCGCCACGTCCGCGTCCGTCATGTGGGTGTTGTGGACGCCCGTGGTGCGGGCGCCCAGCACGCCGTGGTCGGCGAGCAGTCGCGTCGGGGTCACGCCGTGCGCCGCGAGGCAGGCGTCGTTCTCCGCCGTCTGCTCGGAGAGGTGGACGTGCAGGGGCGCCTGCCGGTCCTCGGCCCAGCGGGCCACGGTGGACAACTGGTCGGCGGGCACGGCCCGTACGGAGTGGATCGCGGCCCCGATCCGGACGCCCTCGCGCTCCTTCAGGGCGCTCGCCCGCTCGGCCCAGGCGTCGGCCGTGCCGTCGCTGAAGCGGAGCTGGTGGGATTCGGGGGCGGCGCCGAAGCCGGAGGAGAGGTAGGCCGTGTCGAGCAGGGTGATCCGGATGCCGGCCTCGCCGGCGGCGGCGATCAGGGCCTCGCCCATGGCGTTGGGGTCGGCGTACGGGGTGCCGCCGGGCGCGTGGTGCAGGTAGTGGAACTCGCCGACGGAGGTGATGCCGGCCAGCGCCATCTCGGCGTACGTCGCACGCGCGAGCGAGTAGTAGGTGTCCGGAGTGAGCTTCTGGGCTACGGCATACATGACCTCGCGCCAGGTCCAGAATGAATCGGGCGCCCGCCCCCTGTCGTGTCCCCGCCCGCGCGGGGATGATCCGGCGTGCGAGTGTGCTTTCGCCAGTCCGGGGATCGTCACACCAGCCTGGACGGTGCCGCGCAAGGCTCGATGAAAAGCATGACTGTGGCTGTTGGCCAGGCCCGGAATCGTCAGCCCACGCAGCACCTCCGCGCCAGGGGGCGGCGGCTCCACGTCCTTCCGTACGTTCGCGATGCGTCCGTCCGTCACGTCCAGGGCGACGCCCGGCTCGGCGTGCGTGCCGAGCCAGGCGTGCTCCAGCCAGTACGTCGTCGTCACCTGCACGCCAGGCCCTCCAGTACGTCGGCGAGTGCGCGGACCCCGGCGAGGCAGTCGTCCTCGGCGGCGAACTCGGCCGGGGAGTGCGAGACGCCGGTGGGGTTGCGGACGAACAGCATGGCGGTCGGGATCGAGGCGGACAGGATACCGGCGTCGTGGCCCGCGCCGGTGCCGAGGACGGGCACCTTGTCGCCGGTGGCGGCGCCCAGGATCCGGCTCATCTCGTCCCGCAGCGCGTGCCCGAACTCGACCACGGGCGTGAAGGACTCCCGTACGACGGCGAGGTCGACGCCCTGCCGTACGGCGTGGTCGCGGGCGGCGGCCTCGATGCCGGCGACGACCGTGTCCAGGGCCTCCTGGTCGGCGGCGCGGGCGTCGAGCCAGCCGCGGACCAGCGAGGGGATGGCGTTGACGCCGTTCGGCTCGACGGCGATCTTGCCGAAGGTGGCGACGGCGCCCGCGAGTTCGGCCTCGCGGCGGGCGGCGAGGACGGTCTCGGCGTACGGCAGCATCGGGTCGCGCCGGTCGGCGAGCCGGGTGGTGCCGGCGTGGTTGGCCTCGCCGTGGAAGTCGTACCGCCAGCGGCCGTGCGGCCAGATGGCGGAGGCGATGCCGACGGCGTCCCCGGACAGGTCCAGGGCGCGGCCCTGCTCGACGTGGAGTTCGACGAAGGCGCCGATGCGGGCCAGCCGCTCGGGGTCCGGGCCGATGGCCTCGGGGTCGTATCCGGCGGCCTCCATGGCCTGCGGGAGGGAGATCCCGTCGGTGTCGCGCAGCTCGAACGCCTTCTCCTTGGTCAACTGCCCGGCCGTGAGGCGGGAGCCGACGCAGGCGAGGCCGAAGCGGGCGCCCTCCTCGTCGCCGAAGTTGACGATGGCGAGGGGCCGTTTGAACGAGACGCCGCGGGCGCGGAGTTCGTCGAGGGCGGCGAAGGCGGAGACGACGCCGAGGGGGCCGTCGAAGGCGCCGCCGTCGGGCACGGAGTCCAGGTGGGAGCCGGTGACGACGGCGTCGCCGGCGGCCGGGTCGCCGAGCCAGGCCCACTGGTTGCCGTTGCGGTCGGTCTCGACGTCGAGGCGCCGGGCCTCGGCCTGCATCCGGAACCAGAGCCGGCAGTCGGCGTCGGCGGCGGTCCAGGCGTAGCGGCGGTAGCCGCCGGAGGCGTCGCTGCGGCCGAGGGGCCGCAGCGACGTCCACAGGGCGTGGAAGGTGGCACTCACGCGGAGACGCCCTCGCCGTCGCCCTCGCGCATCGGGACGCGGACGCCGCGCTCGTCGGCGACCCGCTCCGCGATGTCGTAGCCCGCGTCGACGTGGCGGATGACGCCCATGCCGGGGTCGTTGGTGAGCACGCGGCGGATCTTCTCGCCGGCCAGCGGGGTGCCGTCGGCGACGGTGACCTGCCCGGCGTGGATGGAGCGGCCCATGCCGACGCCGCCGCCGTGGTGGATGGAGACCCAGGAGGCGCCGGAGGCCACGTTGACCATGGCGTTGAGCAGCGGCCAGTCGGCGATGGCGTCGGAGCCGTCGAGCATGGCCTCGGTCTCGCGGTACGGGGAGGCGACGGAGCCGCAGTCGAGGTGGTCGCGGCCGATGGCGAGCGGGGCGGCGAGGGTGCCGTCGGCGACCATGTCGTTGAACAGGGCGCCGGCCTTGTCGCGTTCGCCCTGGCCGAGCCAGCAGATGCGGGCGGGCAGGCCCTGGAAGTGGACGCGCTCGCCGGCCATCGTGATCCAGCGGCGCAGGGACTCGTTCTCCGGGAAGAGGTCGAGGATCGCCTTGTCGGTCTTGTGGATGTCGGACGCCTCGCCGGACAGGGCGGCCCAGCGGAACGGGCCCTTGCCCTCGCAGAACAGCGGGCGGATGTAGGCCGGGACGAAGCCGGGGAAGGCGAAGGCGCGGTCGTAGCCGGCGAGCCGGGCCTCGCCGCGGATCGAGTTGCCGTAGTCGAAGACCTCGGCGCCGGCGTCCATGAAGCCGACCATGGCCTCGACGTGCCGCGCCATCGACTCGCGGGCGCGGGTGGTGAATCCGGCCGGGTCCTTGGCGGCGGCGTCGGCCATGTCCTCGAAGGCGACGCCGACCGGCAGGTACGACAGCGGGTCGTGGGCCGAGGTCTGGTCGGTGACGATGTCGATCGGGGCGCCCTCGGCGAGCATCCGCGGCAGCAGCTCGGCGGCGTTGCCGAGGAGGCCGATGGACAGCGGGCGGCGGGCGTCGCGGGCCTCGGTGGCGAGCTGGAGGGCGTGGGCGAGGTTGTCGGCCTTGACGTCCAGGTAGCGGTGCTCGATGCGGCGCTCGATGGCGCGCGGGTCGCAGTCGACGCAGATCGCGACGCCGTCGTTCATGGTGACGGCGAGCGGCTGGGCGCCGCCCATGCCGCCGAGGCCGGCGGTGAGGGTGATGGTGCCGGCCAGGGTGCCGCCGAACTTCTTCGCGGCGACGGCGGCGAAGGTCTCGTAGGTGCCCTGGAGGATGCCCTGGGTGCCGATGTAGATCCAGGAGCCGGCCGTCATCTGGCCGTACATGGTGAGGCCGAGCTGCTCCAGGCGCCGGAACTCCTCCCAGTTGGCCCAGTCGCCGACCAGGTTGGAGTTGGCGATGAGGACGCGCGGGGCCCACTCGTGGGTCTGCATGACGCCGACCGGGCGGCCGGACTGGACCAGCATGGTCTCGTCCTGCTTGAGGGTCTTCAGCGTGCGGACCATGGCGTCGAAGGAGCGCCAGTCGCGGGCGGCCTTGCCGGTGCCGCCGTAGACGACGAGCTTGTCGGGGTGCTCGGCGACCTCGGGGTCGAGGTTGTTCTGGAGCATGCGGAGGGCGGCTTCCTGCTGCCATCCCAGGGCGCTCAGTTCCGTACCGCGCGGGGCCCGTACGGGGCGGGGTCCTGACATGGCGATGCCTCCTCGATCCTTCGGCTATTCATTCAGATATTCACATCCTGGCCCGCTGAATAGACTTAGTCAACCGCTGCGGCGGCATCCCCTCCGGTGGTGGGATGGCCCCATGGACGCACCCATGGCTTCCTCACTCGGATCCGACCGCCGGGAACGGGCCCGCGACCAGGCCGTCCGCGCCGCGGTCCGGCACGGGCTCCTCTCCCCCTCCGAACCCGTCGTCGCCCTCCTCGACACCGACGGCATCCGTGCCTCCGCCGCCGCCCTGACCAGCGCCTTCGCCTCCGTCACCGACGCCCCCGTGCTGCACGCCTTCGCCGTCAAGGCCGCCCCGCTCGTCCCCGTCCTGCGCCTGCTGTACGAGGCGGGGCTCGGCGTCGAGGTCGCGAGCCCCGGCGAGCTGGCGCTGGCCCGCGCGGCCGGGGTGCCCCCGACCCGTACGGTCCTCGACTCGCCCGCCAAGACCCCCGCCGAGCTGCGCCAGGCGCTCGCGCTCGGCATCGCGGTCAACGCCGACAACCTCCAGGAACTGACCCGCCTCGACGCGCTCGTCGCCTCCGCGCCCACCGCCTCACCCCTCGGACTCCGGGTGAACCCGCAGGTCGGAGCCGGTTCCATCGGCGCGCTGTCCACCGCGACCGCCACCTCCAAGTTCGGTGTGGCGCTGCGCGACGAGGGGGCGCGGGAGGCCGTCGTCCGGGCCTTTCTGGAACGCCCCTGGCTCACCCGGCTGCACGCCCACACCGGCTCCCAGGGCATCCCGCTCGCCCTGATGGCCGAGGGCGTGGGCGCCGCCTACGCGCTCGCCGAGGAGATCAACACCAAGGCCGGCCGGCAGCAGATCGACACCCTCGACATCGGCGGCGGCCTGCCGGTCAACTTCGCCTCCGACGAGGAGACCCCGACGTACGCGGAGTACGCGGAACTGCTCGCCGCGACCGTCCCCGGCCTGTTCGACGGGCGGTACGCGCTGGTCACCGAGTTCGGCCGCTCGCTGCTCGCCAAGCACGGCACGGTGCTGGCCCGCGTCGAATACACCAAGACCTCCGGCGGCCGGGCCATCGCCGTCACCCACGCGGGCGTCCAGCTCGCCACCCGGACGGTCTACGCCCCCGAGTCCTGGCCGCTGCGGATCCTCGCGTACGACGCCGAGGGGCGGCCCCGCGGGCGCGCGGAGGCGGCGGGGGCCCCCGAGCGGGACGCGGTCCAGGAGGTCGTCGTGGACGTGGTCCAGGACGTGGCCGGGCCGGCCTGTTTCGCCGGGGACCTGCTCGCCGTCGGCCGGTCCCTGCCGCTGCTGCGGCCCGGCGACCTGGTCGCGGTGCCGGACACCGGCGCGTACTACTTCGCCCACCACTACGCGTACAACAGCCTGCCCCGGCCCGCCGTCCACGGCTTCACCCGGGCGGACGACGGCGGCATCGTCTTCTCGACCGTCCGCAGGGCCCAGACCCTCGACGAGATCGTCGCGGAAGCGGGCGGCGACCGGCCGGACGCGCTGCTGCGCACCGCGCCGCCCGGTGGTCCCATGGGGGCATGACAGCACGCGCCTCCGTCGTGGTGGACCACCGGATCGCCGCCTCCCCCGGCCGGGTCTGGGAGTCGATCACCGACCTGCGGGACCTGCCGCGGGTGCTCTCCGGCGTCGAGAAGGTCGAGGTGCTCACCGAGGGCGGCTTCGCGGTGGGCACCCGCTGGCGGGAGACCCGGCGGATGCTGGGCAGGACGGCCACGGAGGAGATGACCGTGACGGTCTGCGAGCCGCCCGAGCGCTATGTGACCGTGGCCGACTCGCACGGCATGCACTACGTCTCCGAGATCGCCCTCCTGCCGCAGGGGCCGGCCGTCTCGGCCGAGGCGACGGTGCTGCGCATGACCTTCACCGCCCGGCCCGCCCACGACCGCGCCCCGGGACTCGTCATGCGGCTGCTCGGCCGGCTCGGCTCGCGGGCGGTGGCGCGGGCGCTCGCCAAGGACCTGGACGAGATCGCCCGGGCGGTCGAGAGCCGGAGCTGACGGCACGTCGGCGGGCCGGCCGACGCCATCCGCTTCTCCCGCTCCCCCCGCTTCTGACAAATTCCCTTGGAAAATGCCAGAAGCCCCTCCGGCGCTCACGACGTTGAGTAGCGTCACCGTTACTGCCGTTCGTCCGCACGCCGCATCGGGAGGGGATCTCGCGTGCCCGGAATCGACGAGTGCCTGCTGGAGGCCATGAGCCTGCCCGGGGCGCGCGGGGCCTGGCTGGTCGACTGGACCAGCGGACTGGCCCTCGGGGCGGCGGGCGAGTCCCCGGTCGGCGACCACGAGACGACCGCCGCCGAGAGCGCCGAACTGGCCCGCTCGGCGGCCGAGTTCGAGTCCGCCGAGTTCGGGTCCGCCGACGCCCCGCCCTCGCCGCCCTCCCCGCCCGGCTTACCGGGCGCCCCCGGCACCCCGGCCGCCCCGGGAGCCCCTGGAGCCACGGGAGCCCCGCCCGTGGAGGACCTGATCGTCACCACCCGCACCGGCTACCACGTGATCCGCTTCGTCGAGACCGCCTTCGACAGCAGCGTCTTCCTCCACCTCTGGCTCGACCGCACCAACGGCAACCTCGCCCTCGCCCGGATCCGGCTCGGCGACCTCGCCCAGAGGCTGGTCCTGGGATGACCGCCGGCGTGTCCCCGATGCTCACCCGCCTCGCCGCCGAGAAGGCCACCGGCGCCCTGCTGCGCGACCACGGCACCCTCTACCTCGTCGACGGCCGCGTCGTGCACGCCGAGAGCCCGAGCGCGCCCGGCGTCGACGTGCTCCTCACCGCCGCCGGGCGGCTGCCCCGCGAAGGCTGGGAGGAGGCCGTGGACCGGGCCGGGGCGCTCGGCGCCGTCGGCCGGTTCCTCGTCGACAGCGGCCGGCTGCACGGCGGCGAACTGGAGATCTGCCACCTCGGCGCCCTCTTCGACGCGGCCTTCTTCGCCCTCGCGCCCACCACGGGGCCCACCCGCTTCCGCTACGGCGTGGGCCACTGGTTCGGCACGGTGCGGCCGGTCGACGCCGAGGCCGTCGAGCGCGAGACCCTGCGCCGCCGCGAGCTCCTGGACGGCGTCTGGCCCTACCCCGCCGTCGACGCCGCGCCCGTGGTCCCCCGGCCGGCCGCGCCCGGGCAGCCGGTGGGCGCCCGGCACCGGGCGCTGCTCGCGGCGGCCGACGGGACCCGGACGCCCGCCGACCTCGCCCGGCTCCTCGGCCGGGCCGCCTTCCACACGCTGCTCGACATACGGCGGCTCGCCGCGGCCGGTCTCGTGGAGACCCCGCACGAGGCGCCGCCGCCCGCGCCCGCCGTCCCCGCGTGGGTCGGCGAGGTCGCCACCCCCGACCCCGACATCGCCCTGCTCCGCCGGCTCCGTGACGCCCTGGAGGCAGCGCTGTGATGAGGCGTGCCCTGCGCCTGCGCGCCGAGAGGAGACAACTGATGACCGCAGAAGCCGAGGTCCTCGTCGAGCTGAGACGGCTGCGGGCCCGGCTGCCGCAGCTCACCGGTGCCCTCGCGGCCAGCGCCGACGGCCTGGTGCTCGCGCAGGACGCCGTGGACGGCGAGGCGGAGAGCGTCGCCGCGCTCACGGCCGCCGCGCTGGGCGTCGGACAGCGCCTCACCGACACGACCGGACAGGGCGGCTTCCGGGAGCTCCTGGTCCGCGGCGAGCACGGCTACGTGGCGACGTACGCGGCGGGGAACGCGGCCGTCCTGACGCTGCTCGCCGAACCCCGCGTCAACGTCGGCCGGCTCCACCTGGAGGCCCGCCGGTCCAGCGCCCGGATAGGCGAGCTGGTGGACGGCGCCCTGGAACGCAGAGACCCGAACTGACCGACGCCCCCCTGCCCGAGAACCTCACCGAGACCCTGAACCGAGACCCTGAACCGAGACAAGGAAGAACCATGGCGAACACCGAGACCTCCCTCAAGGAAGCGGCCCAGATCGAAGGCGCGATCGGCGCCGCCCTCGTCGACTACACGAGCGGCATGGCCCTCGGCACCATCGGCGGCGGCCAGGAGCTCGACCTGAACGTGGCGGCGGCCGCCAACACGGACGTGGTCCGCGCCAAGGTCCGCGCGATGGAGGCGCTGGGGCTCAACGACGAGATCGAGGACATCCTGATCACCCTCGGCACCCAGTACCACCTGATCCGCCTGCTCAGGTCCCGTGGCGGGAGCGGCCTCTTCCTCTACCTGGCCCTGGACAAGACCCGGGCCAACCTGGCGATGGCCCGCCACCACCTGAAGAGGATCGAGGCGGAGCTGGAGGTCTGAGCGGGCCGGGTCCCGTCCGCGAGACGGGCCCGGGTCCCGGTCCGCGAGACGGGCCCGGGGCCTAGTCCACGAACAGGCCGCGCGCCGCCGCCTTCACGTCGAACTCCTCCAGGCGGGCCTGCGCGTCCGGCAGTTCGTCCGCCATCGCCTCGAGGAGCACCCGGCCGAGCAGCATCGGGGCGCACGCGGTGTCGAAGGCGAGGCCGGTGCCGACGGCGGCCGGGATGAGCAGGTCGCTGTGCGCGGCGACCGGTGCGAAGGCGGACTCGGCGACCGTCACCACCGTGAGGCCGGTGGCCTTGGCGTACGCCAGGGCGTCGACGACCTCGCGCGGGTGCCGGGGCAGCGCGAAGCACAGCAGTGCGGTGGCCCCGGCCCGTACGGCCGCGTCGATGCGGTCGTCGAGCATCGAGCCGCCCTCGTCGAGCAGCCGGACGTCCGGATGGACCTTGCCGGCGAAGTAGGCGAAGCCCCGGGCCTGCGAGGAGGCGGCCCGCAGCCCGAGGACGGGCAGCGGCCGGGAGGCGGCGAGCAGCCGGCCGGCGCGCTCGACGGGCGCGGGGTCGGCGAGCAGGTCGGCGAGGTGCCGGAGGTTCTCGATCTCGCCCAGGACGGCCTGCTGGTACGCGTTGTGCTCGGCGAGCTCCTCGGCGACGGCCGGCACGCTCTCGCGCAGGTGCTTGCGGAGCGCCGGGTAGCCGTCGAAGCCGAGGGCGACGGCGAAGCGGGTGACCGAGGGCTGGCTCACCCCGGCCAGCTCGGCCAGCTCCACGCTGGACAGGAACGGCACGTCGGCGGCGCGCCGCACCATGCAGTGCGCGATCCGCCGCTGGGTCGGCGTCAGCCGGTGCCCCTCGAAGAGCGTCTGCAGCCGTCCGGCCGGGCTGTCGCTCATGCCGTCCCCCTTCCACTTATTCATCCACCTGAACTCTGCATGAGAATATGCAGCCAGGCAAGGGAAGAGGACCCGGGGGGCCGACAGGGTCCAGCGGCGACCGGCGGCGACTGGGGAAGGATTGCGCGGGGACCGCCGCACCCCCGTGACCGGGGGGCGGGACGACGGCGGTCCCCGCGAGGGACACGGGCCCGGGTCAGGGCCGGTCCGCGTCCGTGGCGTCGGCGGAGTTCCGGGAGCCGCTCCGGAGTTCCGTGGCGCCGATGAGGAACACTCTGCCGGACCGTTGTTAAGCGGGTGCTGCGGGTACGTGTCGCGCTCGTACCGTTTGCGCGAACGTACCCGCCCGCACCCGACGGCCCGTCAGTCCCCCGTCACGCGGCGGACGTCAGTGCTGCTTCGTACCGCCGTTGGCGGCGAGGAAGGCCAGCAGGTCCTGACGGCTGACGACATCGGTCGGCTTGCCCTCGACCAGCACGATCGCCGCGTCCGCCTCGCCGAGGACGGACATCAGGTCGGCGACCGGCTCGCCCGAGCCGACCTGCGGCAGCGGGGCGGACATGTGGTCCTCCAGCGGGTCCTCCAGGGACGCCTTCTGCGTGAAGAGGGCGCTCAGGAGCTCGCGCTCGACGACGGAGCCGACGACCTCGGCGGCCATGACGTCGGGGTGGCCGGCGCCGGGCTTCACGATCGGCATCTGGGAGACGCCGTACTCGCGGAGCACCTCGATGGCCTGGCCCACGGTCTCGTCCGGGTGCATGTGGACGAGCGAGGGCATGCCGCCCGACTTGCGGCGCAGCACGTCGGCGACGGTCGCGGAGGAGGTGTCCTCCAGGAAGCCGTAGTCGGCCATCCACTCGTCGTTGAAGATCTTGGACAGGTAGCCGCGGCCGGAGTCCGGCAGCAGCACGACCACGACGTCGTCGGGGCCGAGCTCCTTGGCGACCTCCAGCGCGGCGACGACCGCCATGCCGCAGGAGCCGCCGACCAGCAGGCCCTCCTCCTTGGCGAGGCGGCGGGTCATCTGGAAGGAGTCCTTGTCGGAGACCGCGACGATCCGGTCGGCGACGTTCCGGTCGTAGGCGGTGGGCCAGAAGTCCTCACCGACGCCCTCGACCAGGTACGGGCGGCCGGAGCCGCCGGAGTAGACGGAACCCTCCGGGTCGGCGCCGATGACCTGGACCTTGCCGCCGGACACCTCCTTCAGGTAGTTGCCGGTGCCGGAGATGGTGCCGCCGGTGCCGACGCCCGCGACGAAGTGGGTGATCCTCCCGTCCGTCTGCTGCCACAGCTCGGGGCCCGTGGTCTCGTAGTGCGAACGGGGGTTGTTCGGGTTCGAGTACTGGTCCGGCTTCCAGGCGCCCGGGGTCTCGCGCACGAGGCGGTCCGAGACGTTGTAGTACGAGTCCGGGTGCTCGGGGTCGACGGCCGTGGGGCAGACCACGACCTCGGCGCCGTACGCGCGCAGCACGTTGATCTTGTCCAGGGACACCTTGTCCGGGCAGACGAAGATGCACTTGTAGCCCTTCTGCTGGGCCACGATCGCCAGGCCGACGCCGGTGTTGCCGGACGTGGGCTCGACGATGGTGCCGCCGGGCTTGAGCGCACCGCTCGCCTCGGCCGCCTCGATCATGCGCAGGGCGATGCGGTCCTTGACCGAGCCGCCCGGGTTGAAGTACTCGACCTTGGCCAGGACGGTCGCCTGAAGGCCCGCAGTGACGTTGTTGAGCTTCACCAGCGGGGTGTTGCCGACGAGGCTGATCATCGAGTCGTGGAATTGCACCGTAATCTCCGGGGTCTCCGTAATGGTGCAGCCAGCGTATTCCGTGGAATGCGTACGCGGTGCCGCTTACGGGGCAGTGAGTAACCACGAGGCGGCCCGAGACGGCGGCCCGAAGACGCGCGAGGACGCTCGAAGGAGGTGCGTGCACCGATGTCCAGGGCGAGGGTGGCACGGCGGATCGCCGCGGGCGCGGCGTACGGCGGCGGGAGCATCGGCCTGCTGGGCGTGGCGGCCGTGGGGGTGCTGCTGGCCGAGGTACAGCTTGCGAAGCGGACCGTGGGGGGCGGGGTGGCGCCGCTGCCGCCGGGGGCGGACGGCCGATACGGCGGCTCCTACGGCGGGGAGGTGCCGCTGCGGCTCGCCCTTCTGGGTGATTCCACGGCGGCCGGCCAGGGCGTGCGGCGGGTGGGCCAGACGCCGGGCGCGCTGCTGGCGTCCGGGCTCGCCGCGGTGGCCGAGCGGCCGGTGGACCTGCGGAACGTGGCCCTGCCCGGGGCGCGCTCGGACGACCTGGAGCGGCAGGTGTCGCTGCTGCTGGCGTCGCCGTCGGGGGCCCCGGACGTTGCCGTGATCATGATCGGGGCGAACGACGTCACGCACCGGATGCCGCCGACCCAGTCGGTGCGCTGTCTCGCGGCGGCGGTGCGGCGGCTGCGCACCGCGGGCGCGGAGGTGGTGGTCGGCACCTGCCCGGATCTGGGCACGATCGAGCCGGTCTACCAGCCGCTGCGCTGGCTGGCCCGGCGGGCCTCGCGGCAGCTCGCGGCGGCGCAGACGATCGTGGTCGTCGAGCAGGGCGGCCGGACGGTGTCGCTGGGCGATCTGCTGGGGCCGGAGTTCGCGGCCAATCCGCGCGAGATGTTCGGGGTGGACAACTTCCACCCGTCGGCGGAGGGCTACGCGACGGCGGCGATGGCGGTGCTGCCGACGGTCTGCGCGGCGCTCGGGGTGTGGCCGGAGGCCGACCGGCTCGACGCGGCCCGGCACGAGGACATACTGCCGGTGGCGAAGGCGGCGGCCGAGGCGGCGAAGCAGGCGGGCACGGAGGTCACCGGCGCCCGCGCCCCCTGGGCCCTGCTCAAGCACCGCAGGCGCCGCCGCCTGCCCGTGCCCGCCGCCCCGGAGCCCGGCGACGACGGCACGGACACCCCGGACCCGCGCCAGGCCGCCGACCCGGCCTGAGCACGGCCCGACGGGGCGGGCGCGGCGGGGCGGGCGCGTCCCGCCGCGGCAGCGGGCGGCCGCAGTCGACTGAGCGAGCGCTTAGAAAAGAGGTCCGCGTCACATGCCGCGCCCGGTGACCCCGTGCGGTACGTGCAGGTAACTTCCCTTTGAGTCCGTCCACCCAGCACCCTCCTGGAGCCGTGATGCCCGAAGCCGTCATCGTCTCGACCGCCCGTTCTCCGATCGGCCGGGCCTTCAAGGGCTCCCTGAAGGACCTTCGTCCCGACGACCTGACCGCCACGATCATCCAGGCCGCCCTCGCCAAGGTCCCCGAGCTGGACCCGCGCGACATCGACGACCTGATGCTCGGCTGCGGTCTGCCCGGTGGCGAGCAGGGCAACAACCTGGGCCGGATCGTGGCCGTACAGATGGGGATGGACCACCTCCCCGGCTGCACCGTCACCCGCTACTGCTCCTCCTCGCTGCAGACCTCCCGCATGGCGCTGCACGCCATCAAGGCCGGCGAGGGCGACGTCTTCATCTCGGCCGGCGTCGAGATGGTCTCCCGCTTCGTGAAGGGCAACTCCGACTCGCTGCCGGACACGCACAACCCGTTCTTCGCCGAGGCCGAGGCCCGCACCGCGGCCGTCGCCGAGTCCGAGGGCTCGACCTGGCACGACCCGCGCGAGGACGGCCTGGTCCCCGACGCGTACATCGCCATGGGCCAGACCGCCGAGAACCTGGCCCGCTGGAAGGGCGTCAGCCGCCAGGAGATGGACGAGTTCGGCGTGCGCTCGCAGAACCTCGCCGAAGAGGCCATCAAGAACGGCTTCTGGGAGCGCGAGATCACCCCGGTCACGCTGCCCGACGGCACGGTCGTCTCGAAGGACGACGGCCCGCGCGCCGGCGTCACCCTGGAGGGCGTCTCCGGCCTGAAGCCGGTCTTCCGCCCCGACGGCCTGGTGACCGCCGGCAACTGCTGCCCGCTCAACGACGGCGCCGCCGCGCTCGTGATCATGTCCGACACCAAGGCGCGGGAGCTGGGCCTGACCCCGCTGGCCCGGATCGTGTCCACCGGCGTCTCCGGCCTTTCCCCCGAGATCATGGGCCTCGGCCCGGTCGAGGCGTCCAAGCAGGCCCTGAAGCGGGCCGGTCTGACCACGGGCGACATCGACCTGGTCGAGATCAACGAGGCGTTCGCCGCCCAGGTCATCCCGTCCTACCAGGACCTGGGCTTCGACCTGGACAAGGTCAACGTCAACGGCGGCGCCATCGCCGTCGGCCACCCCTTCGGCATGACGGGCGCCCGCATCACCGGCACGCTCATCAACAGCCTCCAGTTCCACGACAAGCAGTTCGGCCTGGAGACCATGTGCGTCGGCGGCGGCCAGGGCATGGCCATGGTCATCGAGCGGCTGAGCTAACCGTCCCGCGTCCAAGCCGTGACCGAATCTCCCCCAGGATGTGACATACATCCCGGGGGAGAGTCGTTTTCCCAGGTCACGGCCGTTTCGGGCCCAAACGCCAGGCAGAAATACCTGTCCATTTCGTGACGTAATGCACTGACAGGCGATGCCACCCCACGACAAGCTGATGTAGGAAGTCGGGGGATCGACTCGGAATCGGGAGTACGTCAGTGAGCGCACTGTCTCTTGCCCTGCTGGTGACCACGGCCGCTGCCACGGCCGTGGGCGCCGCCGCCCTGCACGCCGCCCACGGTCTCCGCAAGCAGGTCACCGCGCTGCGTGGCGAGCTCGCCGCGACGCACGGCGTGACCGTCCCCCCGGCCCGGACGCCGGTCGACGAGATACGGGCCGCGGTGGCCGACGCCCTGGCCGAGGAGCGTGAGCGCGAGCTCGCCGAGGCGCGGGCCTTCTGGGCCGCGCAGGAGGCCCGGGACGCCGCCGACGCCCCGTCGCTGCTCGGCGGCCTGGCCGGACCGGCCGAGGAGGGCCCGTTCTTCGTGCCGCGCCAGGCCGACTTCGTGGGCCTGGAGGCGATGGCCCTGGAGGCCATGGAGGCGGAGGCCGCCGCGCTCGACGGCCGGGAGATCTTCGACGGCCGTGAGTCCTTCGAGGCGACGCGGGAGACCTTCGACGGCCGCGACCCGCTGGACACGTTCGACACCTTCGACAGCTTCGAGGCCCTGGAGGAGCTCCCCGAGCTCGCCGGGCCGACCGAGTACCCCGAGGACTCCCCCGAGCTGGCCGCGGCCCGCCGCCGCCACCCCTCGCACCCGGACTTCGTGCCGGTCCAGACCCCGGTGGTCACCGACCACGAGCGCACGGTGGCCCGCCTGGAGGAGCTCGCCGACACGCGCACGGCGCTGACCGACGTCCGCCCCGGCCCGCTGGGCACGCTGGACGTGTACGTCTTCGCCGACGGCACCACGCTCTGCATGACCCCCGGCCACCGGGAGACGGCCGAGCGCCTCGCCGAGGCCCTCCGGGCCGGCCGGGCCCCGGTGCTCCTGGGCGGCTCGGGCGTGTCCGGCGCCTACGCCCTGACCTTCTCGTGCGGGGAAGCGGCCGAGGACAACGTGTACATCCTCGCGGACCGCGTGATCGCCAGCCTGTAGCCCCTCGGGGCCCCGGGACACGGCCGCTACAGCCCCGAGCGGGCCTCCGCCTCCCGTACCAGCCTCACGGCCTCGCGCAGGTCCCCCTCCGGGGAACCGGCCGGGCCGTCCGGGACGCCCTGGGCGTCCGAGGCGTCCGAGGTGTCCGAGGCGTCCGGGACCGACCGCAAAGTTTCGGCCAGATCCGTGGCGGCGACCACCAGTTGGTCGGCGACCGCGAAGACACCCGCGTCCGGCATGATCACCGGCTCCCGGCCGGGGAATTCGAGGCGCTGCGCCCGGACGGCCAACTCCCTTGCCAGGGCGAGCCCTTCGGCGGCGGCACCGCGCTGGAGGCGGCTCTGCGGGGCGGCCCGCAGCCGGTCGGCGAACCGCTCTGCGGCGGCGGTCAGTTCACTCGTATCGCGCACCGTGCGACCCTATGCGCCGTCCGGGGGCCATTGCCAACAGGCGAACGGTCGGGCACGGTGGCGTGAAGGAGCACACGGCACAACGCGTCCGGAGGCGCCGATGTCCCACGCATTCTCCGAGGAAACCCACCGCAACCTGCTCGCCCGCATCCCCCATTGCACCGGTCGTGAGATCTCCGACTGGCTGAGGGCCGTCGAGGAGGGCCCCTCCCTGATCCGCTTCGAGGAGAAGGTCCGCTGGCTGCGCGGCGAGCACGGCCTCGCCTACGGCCACGCCAAGGCCATCATCCACGAGTACGACCTCCGTCGGGCGGCCCGCCGCATGCTCTGACGGCTCAGCCCTTCACGTGACGGCCGAGGAAGTCGCGGACCAGGTCCGCGATCTCCTCGCCGTGCGTCTCCAGGGCGAAGTGCCCCGCGTCGAGGAGATGGATCTCCGCGTCCGGCAGGTCCCGGGCGAACGCCTCGGCACCGGCCGGGCCGAAGATCTCGTCGCCGCGGCCCCAGGCGGCCAGCAGCGGCGGCCGGTGGGTGCGGAAGTACTCCTGGAAGGCCGGGTAGCCCTCCAGGTTGAACTGGTAGTCCCAGAACAACTGGAGCTGGATCTCCTGGTTGCCGGGCCGGTCGAGGCCCGCCTGGTCGAGGGTCCAGGTCTCGGGGCCGATCCGGTCGAGCCGGTCGGCCGGGACGCCGTGGGTGTACTGCCACCGGGTGGCCTCGGCGGTCAGCAGCGCGCGCACGCCGGCCTCGTGCGCCTCCCGGTCCTCGGCATGGGCGAAGAGGACGTCCCAGAAGGGCGTGAAGCCCTCCAGGTAGGCGTTGCCGCTCTGGGTGACGATCGCGCCGACCCGCTCGGGGTGGCGGGAGGCGATGCGCAGGCCGATGGGCGCTCCGTAGTCCTGGAGGTAGAGGGCGAAGCGATCGAGCCCGAGCCGGTCGAGCAGGGCCAGCGTGATCCCGGTGAGCCGCTCGAAGCTGTAGTCGAAGGCGTCCACGGCGGGCGCGGCGGAGGCGCCGAAGCCGATGTGGTCGGGGGCGATCAGGTGGTACGCGTCGGAGAGCTCGGCCATCAGTCCCCGGTACATGTGCGAGCTGCTCGGGAAGCCGTGCAGCAGCACCAGGGTGGGCCGGGCCGGGTCGCCGGCCTCTCGGTAGAAGACCTCCAGGCCGTCGATGGTCACGGTGCGGGAGCGCAGGGCGAAGCCGGACATGGGTATCCCCTCGAAGACAGGGAGAACGCTCGTTCTCCCGATGGCCTGTAGAGTAGGAGAACGATGGTTCTCGACGCAACGGGCTTTTCCGAGGGGTGACCGGTGATGGACGCGGAGACCGCGGAGCTGAAGCTCCTGGAGACGGCCGAGGCCCTGTTCGACGAGAAGGGCGTCCAGGCCGTCGGCATGGACGCCATCCGCGGCGCGTCCGGCGTCTCCCTCAAACGCCTCTATCAGCTCTTCCCGTCCAAGGACCATCTGGTCTGGGCGGTCCTCAAGCGGCGCGACGCGGCCGTGCGCGAGGCCATCGCCGCCCACGGCGCCACCCACGCCACCAGCCCCTATCAGCGGGCGCTCGCGGTCTTCGACTACCTGGGCGACTGGTTCGCCGCCCCCGACTTCCGGGGCTGCGCCTTCATCAACACCTTCGGGGAGATGGGCGGCATCTCCCCGGACATCGCCGAGATCGCCCGCAGCCACAAGCAGGCCCTGCGGGACTACTTCGCCGAGCAGACGGACGCCCTGAACGCCCCGCCCGCCCTCGCCGACCAACTGGCCCTGCTCGCCAACGGCGCCATGGCGGTCGCCGGCATCCGCGGCAGCTCCGAGCCCGCCGCCCAGGCCAAGGACGCGGCCAGGGTGCTGCTCGACGCGCACGTCGACTGACGGCCGTCCCGCCGCCCCGCCCCACGCGGAAGGGCCCGCCCGGCGGATGCCGGACGGGCCCTTCCCATGTCACGCGAGGTGTCACGCGATGCGTCAGTCGTCGCCCTGAAGGATCGAGAGCAGACGCAGGAACTCCATGTAGATCCACACCAGGGTCAGGGTGAGGCCGAAGGCCGCCATCCAGGACTCCTCGCGCGGAGCGCCGTAGGTGATGCCGTCCTCGACCTGCTTGAAGTCCAGGGCCAGGAAGCAGGCACCGAGGATGATGCCGATGACACCGAACAGGATGCCGAGGCCACCGCTGCGGAAGCCGAGGCCGTCACCGCCGCCGAAGACGGCGAACAGCAGGTTGACCGCCATCAGCAGCACGAAGCCCATGGCGGCCGCCATCACGAAGCCGTAGAAACGGCGGGTGACGCGGATCCAGCGCATCTTGTAGGCGATCAGCACACCGGCGAAGACCGACATCGTGCCGAGCACGGCCTGCGGGACCACGCCGTCGGCGATGTACGTCGAGACGGCGGCGGAGATCACGCCGAGGAAGACGCCCTCGAAGGCCGCGTAGGCCAGGATCAGCGCCGGCGACGGCTTGCGCTTGAACGACTGGACCAGCGACAGGACCAGGGCGATCAGACCGGCGCCGATGGCGATGCCGTACGACTTGCCCAGGTTCGCCGGGTCGACCGGCAGCAGCAGCCAGGCGAGGACGGCGGTGACCACGACCGTGCCGAGCGTCATCGCCGTACGGCTGACGACGTCGTCGATCGTCATGACGTTGCCGCGGACCTGCTGCGGCGCGCCGAGCGTGTCCTGCTGCGCGTACGGGTTGGTCGCGTACGGGTTCGCACCGCCCTCGGCCTGCGGGGCACCGGTGGCGTACGGGTTCGTTCCGACGGCGGGGCCCCCGGCCTGCGGCTGCTGCGCGTTGAAGCCGGCGTAGCCGTTGTCGCGGCTGAACCCCCGTCGCGAGAAGACCGGGTTGCTGCTCCTCATCTCACTCCTCCATGGCCGCACTGCGCGGCCTTGCGTCAAGAGTAATGCGAAGGCAAAAGAAACTCCCTCGTGCTGGGGGAGGATCTTTATACGATCGTGCCCGGAAAGCCCGAGGACACGCGGCCGGGAGGGGCGGGGACGGAGGGGGAGGAGTGTGCCCGGAACCGGATTCGAACCGGTACGGCCCGAAGGCCAGCGAGGTTTAAGCTCGCCGTGTCTGCATTCCACCATCCGGGCGTCACGCGATGGTCCGCGTTGGCACAGGAGCCTATCGGGGCGCGTCGCCCGTTCAGCGGAACGGCGGCCCGATGTTGTCTTATTTTATTGACACATGAGGGTGCGTCAGCGCAGGTGGGGGCTGCTGGGGCGAAGGGCGACGGGGGTCGCGGCAGCAAAGACCCGGCCGCCTGATTGACGAAAACTCGCCGCCGGATCCGACCCGACTTCGTCACCTCTGTGCCGCGCTCCGCGCCCCCTCCGCGGAGGCCGCCGGGCGGGCCGGACGCGGGCCTCTTCCGCGCCTCGTCTCTCGGGGTCGCCGTCATACCTCAGGATGACGGGACGTCCCGGCGGTCCGACTCCAGTCGCCCCCGGGAACGGGCACGTGGACGGACGCCGGGCGCCATAACGCTCGACACGATGGAGTGGTTCCCGAACATCCGCAGTGACAGGAGTCGCCGTCGTGACCACCAGCTTCACCGTGCCCCGCACCACCGCGGTGGCCGCCCGCGCCACCGACCTCTCGAAGGTCTACGGACAGGGCGAGACCCAGGTGGTCGCTCTGGACCGGGTCAGCGTGGACTTCCGGCAGGGCGAGTTCACCGCGATCATGGGCCCCTCCGGCTCCGGCAAGTCGACCCTGATGCACTGCGTCGCCGGCCTGGACTCCTTCAGCTCCGGCTCGGTCCGGATCGGCGAGACCGAGCTCGGCAGCCTGAAGGACAAGCAACTGACCCAGTTGCGCCGGGACAAGATCGGCTTCATCTTCCAGGCGTTCAACCTGCTGCCCACGCTGACCGCCCTGGAGAACATCACGCTCCCCATGGACATCGCGGGCCGCAAGCCCGACAAGCAGTGGGTGCAGCAGGTCATCGACATGATCGGCCTGTCCGGCCGGCTCAGCCACCGCCCCGCGCAGCTCTCCGGCGGCCAGCAGCAGCGCGTGGCCGTGGCCCGCGCGCTCGCCTCCAAGCCCGAGATCATCTTCGGTGACGAGCCGACCGGAAACCTCGACTCCCGCTCCGGCGCGGAGGTGCTGGGCTTCCTGCGCAACTCCGTGCGCGAGCTCGGCCAGACGGTGGTGATGGTGACCCACGACCCGGTCGCCGCCTCCTACGCGGACCGGGTCGTCTTCCTCGCGGACGGCCGGATCGTCGACGAGATGCTCCACCCGACGGCGGACGGCGTGCTCGACCGCATGAAGGCATTCGACGCCAAGGGCCGCACGAGCTGACCCCGGGGCCCCGCCCCCGGCCCCGGGCCGACGCCGCCCCACGAGGCGCGCCGGTCCGCGGGCCCCCGTGCCCCGATCCAGACCTCCTCCTCCAGGACTCACACCCATGTTCCGTACCGCCCTGCGCAATGTGCTCGCGCACAAGGCCAGGCTGCTGATGACCGTCCTCGCCGTCATGCTCGGCGTGGCCTTCGTCTCCGGCACCCTGGTCTTCACCGACACCCTTTCGAACGCCTTCCGCGCCCAGTCCTCCAAGAGCTACGACGACATCGCCGTCGCCGTCAGCGCCGCCCCGAACCAGCGGGACCCCAACGCGACCCCGGGCCTGTCCGAGCAGACCCGGCAGAAGATCGCCGCGCTCGACGGCGTCGCCGACGCCACCGGCCGGGTCAACGGCTTCGCCGGTGTGCCGGACAAGGACGGCAAGCTGATCGGCGTCGGCTGGTCCAACAAGGGCACCAACTTCGCCCCCGGCCGCGACGGCAAGGACACCGCGTACGCCTTCACCTCCGGCAACGGCCCGGTGAAGGACGACCAGATCGCGCTCGACAAGGACACCGCCGACAAGGGCGGCTACAAGGTCGGCGACCGCGTCCGCGTCGCGACCAACGGCCCGGTCGAGACCTACACCCTCTCCGGTGTCTTCACCACGGAGGACGGCGCCGTGAGCGCCGGCGGCAGCCTGGTCCTGTTCGACACCGACGTCGCCCAGAAGCTGTTCCTGCGGCCCGGGCACTTCATGGACATCAACGTGCGCGCCGAGGCCGGCGCGGACGCCGACAAGATCCTCGCCGCCGTGAAGCCGGTCGTCGGCGACACCGCCGACGCCCAGACCGGTCAGGCCCTCGCCGACCAGCAGGCCAAGGACATCGAGGCGGGCCTGAGCAGCCTCAACCAGATGCTGCTCGGCTTCGCCGGCATCGCCCTCTTCGTCGGCGTCTTCCTGATCTCCAACACCTTCACGATGCTGGTCGCCCAGCGCACCAAGGAACTCGCGCTGATGCGCGCCGTCGGCGCCTCCCGCAAGCAGATCACGCGCTCGGTGCTCGCGGAGGCCGGTGTGGTCGGCCTGGTCGCCTCGCTGGTCGGCTTCGGTCTCGGCATCGGTCTCGCCGCCGCCCTGCGCGCCGGCATGAACGCCTTCGGCCTGAAGATCCCGGCCGGTGACCTGGTCATCGGCACCACCCCGCTGCTCTCGGCGCTCGCCGTCGGCATCCTCGTCACCATGCTGGCCGCCTGGCTGCCCGGCCGCCGCGCCGCCAAGATCCCGCCGGTCGCCGCCATGAGCAGCGTCCACGCGGTCGCCACCACCAAGTCGCTGGTCGTGCGCAACACCATCGGCGCGCTCATCACCGCCGCGGGTCTGCTGGGCATCGTGCTCGGCGCCGGCACGGGCGGCGACGACGGCCGGATGCTGATCGCCGGCGGCGCGTTCCTCGCCCTCATCGGCGTGATCGTGCTGATCCCGCTGCTGTCCCGCCCGGTGATCGCGCTGGCCCGGCCGTTCCTGAAGCCCTTCGGCGTCGCCGGCTCCCTGGCCGGGCAGAACGCGGTCCGCAACCCGCGCCGCACGGGCGCCACGGCCTCCGCGCTCGCCATCGGCCTCACCCTGGTCACCGGTCTGTCGGTGCTGGGCGCAACGGTCGGCTCGGCCGTCGACCGGATGACGACCGACCAGATCAAGGCCGACTACATGATCACCATGGCGAGCGGCGAGGGCCTCAACCAGGCCGCGCTGGACGCCGTGCGCACGACCCCGGGCGCCACCGCGGTCTCGCCGCAGCAGGCCGGCTACCTCCAGGTGAAGGGCGACTTCAGGTCCGTCTCCGGTGTCACCCCCGGCGACGTCGAGAAGGTGCTCAACCTCCGTGTGATCGACGGTTCGCTCGGCTCGCTCGCCCAGGGGCAGGTCGCCGTCGCCGAGAAGACGGCGAAGAAGCAGGGCTGGAAGGTCGGCTCGGCGCTGCCGGTCGAGTTCTCCGACAAGAAGAAGGGCGAGCTGAAGGTCGGCGCGGTCTACGAGGACAGCGAGTTCGTCTCGCCGCTGCTCCTGGACGCGAAGATCCTCAACGTCCACGAGCCCAAGCCGTACATCCCGCAGATCTTCGTGAAGATGGACGGCGGCGCGTCGGCCGCGGCCGAGAAGGCCGTGACGAAGTCGCTCGGCGACAACCCGGCCGTCACGGTGATGGACCAGAAGGACATCCGCGACGAGTTCGGCGGCGTCATCAACATGATGCTGAACATCATGTACGGCCTGCTGGCGATGGCGCTGATCATCGCGGTGCTCGGGGTGGTCAACACCCTGGCGATGTCCGTCTTCGAGCGGCAGCAGGAGATCGGCATGCTGCGGGCGATCGGTCTGGACCGGCGCCGGGTGAAGCGGATGGTCCGCCTGGAGGCCGTGGTCATCTCGCTGTTCGGCGCGGTGGTCGGCATCGCCCTCGGCTCCTTCCTGGGCTGGGCGATCGGCGAGACGCTGCGCAGCAGCCTCCCCGGCTACGCGCTGGTCCTGCCGTGGGGCCGGATCGGGGTCTTCCTGCTCCTGGCCGGGCTGGTCGGCGTCCTGGCCGCCATGTGGCCGGCCCGCAGCGCGGCGAAGCTGAACATGCTGGCCGCGATCAAGGCCGAGTAGCCGCCCGCAAGTGACGAAGAGGGCCGGTCTCCCCGAGCGGGGGGACCGGCCCTCGGCATGCGGTACGGGTCAGTTGCCCGCGCAGTACGCCATCAGGTGCTCGTGGTTGGCCTTGTACTGGGCGAAGAGCGCCGGGTTGTCGATCTTCAGCAGGGTCTCGTCGTTGGCGCGCAGCGCCGGGTACGTGTAGTTGTGGCTGCCGGTCCACACCAGCTTCCTGCCCGCCACGCCGTCGTACGTGCCCTCCACGAGCAGGTACTTGGAGTGCAGGCCGGCCTTGGCGACGTCGGCGCCCCGGTCCTCGTAGCACTGGACGCGCTGGGTGAGCTTGCCGGAGATCACCGACTCGACGGCGGTGCCCATTGAGCCGGGGTAGCCGTCGTGGGCGAGGATCACCGAGCAGCCGGCGTTCTTCAGGGCGACGAGCTTGCTCGCGACCTCGTCACGGGTGAAGAGGTTGGCGGCCATCCGCACCTGCGTGCCGCCGGAGCAGCCGACGTTGTCGAGGATCAGCTTGACGGTGTCGGTGGAGGCGTCGGCGTCGTAGGAAGTGCCGGCGGACTCCTGGCGCGGGAAGAAGTACGTCTTGTACGGGCCGGTCGTGCTGCTCGGGGTCTTGTAGTAGTGGCTCAGTCCGGCGGTGGAGGTGCCGTGGTGCAGCAGGTCGGCGAAGTAGGACTGGTAGATGCCGTAGAGGCCGCTGTCGACGATGGTGACGGCGTTGTTGAACAGGTCGGTGCGCTGGACGCCGGTCATGTTGGCCGAGGTCTGCACGACGACGTCGCTCGCGCCGCCGGTGTTCGAGAACAGCCAGAACTTGTTGTGGTTGATGGCGCCGTCGGTGTCGCTCGGCAGCTTCCGGGAGCCGATGCAGCCGCGGCCCGCGGGGCAGGCGAAGACCCAGGAGGGCTGGGTGCGGTCGGTGCCCAGGCGGGTGACCAGGCGCTCGTACTCGCCTCCGGCCATGGTGGCGGAGGTGTGGTCGACGATCACCCGGACCTTCACGCCGCGGGTCTTGGCGGCGCCGAGCGCGTCGGTGACGGGGTCGTCGGTGAAGGTGTAGAGCCCGGCGGTGATGGTCGAGCCGGCCGGGGCCTGGCCGATGAGGTCGATGACGTGGTCGCGGACCCGGTTCTGGGCCGCGGTGTCGCCCGCCGGGTCGTTGAAGGTGGCGGTGGTGGTCACGGCGGCGGCGCCCGAAGGGGCCGGGGAGGCCGCCAGGAGGCCGGCGGCGGCGGCCAGGGCGAGCAGGAGACGGGTGGGACGGCGCAAAGGTTCCCCCTCGGTCGACAAGAGCGTCGGTTACATGACAAACAGGACGTCGAAACGGGGCGGGGTGCCGGTTCGACACCGGCACCCCGCCCCTCGCAACGTATCAACGCGCCTCGGACTCGCTCCACACCCGCGGCCGCAGCGGCAGCCCCGACGCGCCCGACACCGGCGTCTTCACCGCGAGGAACTGGTTCACCCCGATCCGGTTGCGCTCGAAGGACACCGCGGACGCCGCCATGTAGAGCCGCCAGATCCGCGCGCGGCCGGGCGAGACCAGCCGGACCGCCGTGTCCCACTCGCGCTCCAGGTTCGCCACCCACCGGCGCAGCGTCAGCGCGTAGTGCTCGCGGATCGCCTCCACGTCCCGCACCTCGAAGCCCGCGTCCTCCAGGGTCGTCAGGGTCCGGCCCATCGGGGCGAGTTCGCCGTCGGGGAAGACGTACGCGTCGATGAAGGGGTCCACCTCGTAGCGCGCCTCGTCGGGCTCGGGGCGGCGCGAGATCTGGTGGTTGAGCAGCCGTCCGCCGGGCTTCAGGAGCCGGTGGAGGATGTCGGCGTACTCCCGGTAGCGCACCGCGCCGACGTGCTCGGCCATGCCGATCGAGGAGATCGCGTCGTACGGCCCGTCCGCCACGTCCCGGTAGTCCTGCACCCGGATCTCGATCCGGTCGGTCAGGCCCTCCTCGGCGATCCGCTTGCGGGCGTAGGCGGCCTGCTCGCGCGAGAGGGTGATGCCGACGACCCGGGCTCCGTACTCCCGGGCGGCGTGGATGGCCATGGAGCCCCAGCCGCAGCCGACGTCGAGCAGCCGGTCGTCCTCCTTGAGGTTCAGCTTGCGGGCGATCAGGTCCAGCTTGTCCCGCTGGGCGTCCTCCAGGGTCCCGCCGTCCGTCCAGTACGCGCACGAGTAGACCATCGACGGGCCGAGGACCAGCTCGTAGAAGTCGTTGCCCACGTCGTAGTGGTGGCTGATCGCCTGCTTGTCGCGCCGCTTGCTGTGCCGGATGCCGCTGCGTCCGCGCATCTCCTCCACGGGCGGCTTCGGCGGCGGGAACGGGCCGGCCAGCTTCAGCAGGGCCTTGGCGGCCGCGCGCACCTTGGGGTCGCGGACGGTCTCCAGGGCGCCGCGCGACTCCTCGCCCCGCTCCCAGAGGAACCCGGCGAGCCGGTCCAGGACCTCGTACAGATCACCCTCGACGTCGATCTCGCCGGCGACCCAGGCCCGGGCCAGGCCCAGCTCCCCCGGCTTCCAGAGCAGCCGGCGCAGGGCACGGCGCTCGCGGACGATCAGTACGGGGCCGTCGGCGGGGCCGGCTTCGCTGCCGTCCCAGGCCCGCAGCCGCACCGGGAGCCTCGTTCCCAGCACGTCCTCGGCGAGGGCGGTCAGCCGCGACGCGGCGTCGGCCATGGTGCAACACCTCCGTGATCTCGTGCCCCAGAAATGCTCGTCACCAGGAGAACACCGTCCGTAGGCGAACCCATCCCCTCCCGCGCGTAAACGGCGTGAAAAACACGCGAAGGGCCGTCCGCACCACGGATGGCGGACGGCCCTTTTACGGCCTTGCGTGTACTGCTGGTACTGCGGGTACTGCTGGGTACTGCCGGTGCTGCTGGTACTGCCGGTGCTGCGGGAGGGGTCAGGAAGCCTTGGCCTTCTCCTGCGCCGGGGCGGCCGGCTGCGGGGCGGGCTTGGCGGCCTCGTAGAACTCCTCGCGCGGCGACTCGATGGCACCGAGGGAGACGACCTCGCGCTTGAGGAACATCGCCAGGGTCCAGTCGGCGAAGACGCGGATCTTGCGGTTCCAGGTCGGCATCGCCATGCCGTGGTAGCCACGGTGCATGTACCAGGCGAGACGGCCCTTGAGCTTGATCTTCATCTTGCCCATGACGATCATCGCGACGCCCTTGTGGAGGCCGAGACCCGCCACCGCGCCCTTGTTGGAGTGCGCGTACTCCTTCTGCGGGAAGCCGCGCATGCCGGCCACGACGTTGTCGCCGAGGACCTTGGCCTGACGCAGGGCGTGCTGGGCGTTCGGCGGGCACCAGGCGCGCTCGGCCGGGACGCCGGCCTTGATCGCGGCCAGGTCCGGGACCTGGGCGTTGTCGCCCGCGGCCCACACGTAGTCGAGGCCGTTGACCTGGAGCTTCTCGTTGCAGTCCACGTGGCCGCGGGGGCCGAGCGGCAGACCGAAGCGGGCGAGCGCCGGGTTCGGCTTCACACCGGCGGTCCACACGATCGTGTTGGAGTCGACCTCGAGGCCGTTCTTCAGCACGACGTGGCCGTCGACGCAGGAGTCCATCGAGGTCTGGAGGTAGATCTCGATGCCGCGGCTCTCGAGGTGCTCCTTGCCGTACTGGCCGAGCTTCGGGCCCACCTCGGGAAGGATCTTGTCGGCGGCGTCGACCAGGATGAAGCGCATGTCCTCGCGCTTCACGTTCTGGTAGTACTTCGCCGCGTCGCGGACCATGTCCTCGACCTCGCCGATGGTCTCCGCGCCGGCGAAGCCGCCGCCCACGAAGACGAAGGTCAGCGCCTTGCGGCGGACCTCCTCGTCCGTCGTCGAGTCGGCCTTGTCGAGCTGCTCGAGGACGTGGTTGCGCAGACCGATGGCCTCCTCGATGCCCTTCATGCCGATGCCCTGCTCGGCGAGGCCGGGGATCGGGAAGGTGCGGGAGACGGCACCCATCGCGATGACCAGGTAGTCGAACGGCAGCTCGTACGCCTCGCCGACGAGCGGCGCGATCGTGGCGACCTTGCGGTCCTGGTCGATGGTGGTGACCCGGCCGGTGAGCACCTCCGCTCCGCGCACGACGCGTCGCAGCGGGACGACGACGTGGCGCGGCGAGATGCTGCCGGCGGCGGCTTCGGGGAGGAAGGGCTGGTAGGTCATGTACGACCGCGGGTCGACGACCGTGACGGTCGCCTCCGCGTAGCGCATCTTCTTGAGGATGCGCCGAGCTGCGTACAGGCCTACGTACCCGCCGCCTACTACGAGGATCCTGGGACGCTCCGTGGTGCTCATGCCATCGAGTATCCACCCCTCCCAGGGGGGGTGCTCGTGCGCCCCTTCACAAGGTTCGGGGAGACCTCTGCTACACTCCGCCGCCCACGTGACCCATGTCATGGTCCAGCAAAGGAACCAGGGTGTAAGGGCGAACGTTGTTCACCCCTTGTGAACTGGCCCGGAGAGCCTTCCTTAACGCTGAACCGAGGGGGGCGTTCACACGATGGAAACATCGAGCGAAGTGGCCTCCCCGCCTGCGAAAGGGCCCCGAGGAGCCCCTCGGAGAGCCAAAAGACCCTCCTGGGGCACCCTCGGGGCCCATTTCCTTGTGAAGAACTTCACGAACGTTTTCCGACGGGGTGTCGCGAGCGTCCCGCGGAGCCCTCCATAGCCGCCCGCTATGCGAGGGATAGGGCGATCCCATCGAGGATGTCGTGCTCGCTGACGACGACCTCGCGGGCCCCGGTCCGCTCCATGATCTCCAGCAGCACCAGCGCGCCGGCGATGATCACGTCCACCCGTCCCGGGTGCATGACGGGGATCGCGGCGCGCTCGTCGTGGGTGGAGACGAGCAGCCGGCCGACCACCTCGGCGACCTGGTCGAAGGAGATCCGGGAGCGGTGGATCTTCTCGGAGTCATACTCCTGGAGGCCGAGGGCGATCGCGGCGACCGTCGTGACGGACCCGGCGAGGCCGACGAGGGTGTCCGCCTCACCGATCGGCACGGTCCGGGCGGCCAGGTCGAGGGCGGCGCGGATGTCGGTGACGATCGCCTCGACCTCCTCGGCGGTCGGCGGGTCGTGCCGCACATGCCGCTCGGTCAGCCGTACGCAGCCGATGTCGACCGAACGCGCGGCCTCCACGTGCCGGTTGCCGACCACGAACTCGGTCGAGCCGCCGCCGATGTCGACGACCAGGCGCCGGTCGTCGCCGTGCAGCTCGCCGGTGGCGCCGGTGAAGGAGAGCTCGGCCTCCTGGTCACCGGTGACGACCTCGGGCTCGACGCCCAGGATCTCCACGACCCCGTTCACGAAGTCGTCCCGGTTCTCGGCGTCGCGGGAGGCCGAGGTGGCGACGAAGCGGACCCGCTCGGCGCCGAGCTCCTCGATGACCTCGGCGTACGCGCGGCAGGCGGCGAAGGTCCGCTCCAGCGCCTCGGGCGCGAGCCGGCCGGTCCGGTCGACGCCCTGGCCGAGCCGGACGATCGTCATCCGCCGGTCGAGCTCGATCAGTTCGCCCGACCGCGGGTCCACGTCGGCGACGAGCAGGCGGATGGAGTTCGTACCGCAGTCGATTCCGGCGACCCGCGTCATTCCGAGGACTTCCCTTCGGCGGCGGTGTCGGTGCACGGCGTGACGCAGGGGCCCTTGGCCCACCACTCCGGCAGCATGGCGAGGGCCTCGTCGCCCAGCGGATTCACGCCGGGGCCGGCCGCCAGCGAGTGACCGACGAGCACGTGCAGGCACTTGACCCGGTCCGGCATGCCGCCGGCGCTCGGGAAGCCCTCCAGGACCTCGATGGCGTCCCGGCGGGCGATGTAGTCCTCGTGCGCGGCCCGGTAGGCGGCGGCGAGCTCGGGGTCGGTGCCGAGCCGGGCCTGCATCTCCTTCATGACCCCGTTGGCTTCCAGGGTGCCGATGGCGGAGGCGGCGCGCGGGCAGGTCAGGTAGTACGTGGTCGGGAACGGCGTGCCGTCGGGGAGCCGGGGCGCGGTCTCGACGACGTCCGGGTTGCCGCACGGGCAGCGGTGCGCGATGGCGCGCAGGCCGCGGGGCGGCCGGCCGAGCTGCTCCTGGAACGCGGCGACGTCCGCGTCGGTGGGCTCGGTGCGTTCGGTCTGCGGAGGGGGCGTTTCCATGTCTGCCTTGCTCGTCGGTCGGTGCGGGCGTCGGACGGGCGCCGGTCGGACGCCGTCGGGGTGCCGCTACGGGCGGTCGGCGCGGTCCACGCCGTCCCACAGGTTGTCGTACCACGGACGGTCCGTCGCGCCCTGCTCGGTGCGGGGCCGGGGCTCCGCGTCGGGGTCGTTCACGGTGAAGCCGGTCTCGCCCGGCATCACGTAGTGCAGGTGCTCGCGGGCCAGGCGGCGCACATAGGCCGGGTCCTGGAGGCGGGCCTTCTCGTCCCGCAGCTCCTCGACCCGCTCCGCCGCCTCGGCGGCCTTGCGCTCCTGCTCGGCGATCTCGCCCTGCTGGGAGACGTACTGCCGCATCGGGTAGGCGAGCGCCACCACGAGGGAGCAGACCACCAGGGCCAGGAAGGCCGCGCGGCCGGTGAGCCGGGAGCGGCGGGCCTGACGGCGGGTCTGGGAGCGGTAGACACGGGCGGCGGTCTGCTCGCCGAGCAGCCTGATCCGGGTCGCGGTCGAGAACCGGTCCCGGTCCTTCACGGCCATGTCGTGCGCCTCCCCGTGTCCCGCGCCGTGTCACGCGTCTTGTTCAAACGTACGTCCCCGCACACGGTACGGGACCGAGTGCGGGGACGTACGGAAGCCGCCGTGCGGCCGGTGTCAGACCGGAGGCCGGCCGTCGCCGGGATCGGTTCGCGGTGCTGATCGCTTCGCGGTGCCGATCAGTGCGCGGACTGATCAGTTCGCGGTGCGGAACCGCGGGAAGGCGCTGCGGCCGGCGTAGACCGCGGCGTCGTCGAGGATCTCCTCGATGCGCAGGAGCTGGTTGTACTTGGCGACGCGCTCGGAGCGGGCCGGGGCGCCGGTCTTGATCTGGCCGCAGTTGGTGGCGACGGCCAGGTCGGCGATGGTGACGTCCTCGGTCTCGCCGGAGCGGTGGGACATCATGCACTTGAAGCCGTTGCGCTGGGCGAGCTCGACGGCGTCCAGGGTCTCGGTCAGCGAGCCGATCTGGTTGACCTTGACCAGGAGGGCGTTCGCGGAGCCCTCCTCGATGCCGCGGGCGAGGCGCTCGGGGTTGGTGACGAACAGGTCGTCACCGACGAGCTGCACCTTGCTGCCGAGCTTCTCGGTGATGGCCTTCCAGCCGGCCCAGTCGTCCTCGAACAGCGGGTCCTCGATGGAGACCAGCGGGTACGCGGAGACGAGCTCCTCGTAGTACTCGGTCATCTCGGCGGCCGAGCGGGACTTGCCCTCGAACTCGTACGAGCCGTCCTTGTAGAACTCGGAGGCGGCGACGTCGAGCGCGAGCGCGATGTCCTTGCCGGGGACGTAGCCGGCCTGCTTGATGGCCTCGAGGATGAGGTCGAGGGCCTCGCGGTTGGAGCCGAGGTTCGGGGCGAAGCCGCCCTCGTCGCCGAGGCCGGTGGACAGACCCTTGTCCTTCAGGACCTTCTTGAGGGTGTGGTAGACCTCGGTGCCCCAGCGCAGGGCCTCGGAGAAGGACTCGGCGCCGATCGGCGCGATCATGAACTCCTGGATGTCCACGTTGGAGTCGGCGTGCGAGCCGCCGTTCAGGATGTTCATCATCGGAACGGGCAGCAGGTGCGCGTTCGGGCCGCCGAGGTAGCGGAAGAGCGGCAGGTCGGACGCCTCGGAGGCGGCGTGCGCGACGGCGAGGGAGACGCCGAGGATGGCGTTGGCGCCGAGCGAGGACTTGTCCGGGGTGGCGTCCAGGTCGAACATCGCCTGGTCGATCAGGCGCTGCTCGGTGGCGTCGTAACCGACCAGCTCCGGGCCGATCTGCTCGATGACGGCGAGAACGGCCTTCTCCACGCCCTTGCCCTGGTAACGGTTGGGGTCACCGTCGCGGAGCTCGAGGGCCTCGAACGCACCGGTGGAGGCACCGGACGGGACGGCAGCACGGCCGGTGCTGCCGTCGTCGAGGCCGACCTCGACCTCGACCGTGGGGTTGCCTCGGGAGTCCAGGATTTCCCGGGCTACGACGACGTCGATGGACGGCACGAGCATCTCCTTCTGGGATGTGACGCTGGTTGTGACGCATGCGGCAAGGTCTCGTTCGCCTTGCGACAAGAGCCTAACCGCCCGGGGGCCTCCGACCAGCCGGGCGCCCGCCCCCTGGGACGAAAAAGGACCCAAGGGCATGCATCCGGGGACGAAAGACCCTTACCTACTCACCGGTAGGCGGCGGAACGGGGAAACCCCGGCCCGGAGCGCACGGGGGAAGGGCGCTCCGGGCCGGGGTGGTCACCGCGGGGAGGGGCAGTCGCCCGGATTACTTCAGGTGGAGCTGCTGGCCCGGGTAGATCAGGTCGGCGTCCTGGACGATGTCCTTGTTCAGCTCGAAGAGCTTGGCCCAGCCGCCCTTGACGCCGTGCGCCTGGGCGATCTTGCTGAGCGTGTCGCCGGTGACGACCTTGTACTCGCCGTCGCCCTTCTGGACCTTCTTGCCGGTCGGGGTGGTGACGGTCTGCTTCGACTCGCTCTTCTTGGCCGTGCTCTTCGGCGCGGTCTTCGGAGCGGTGCGCTGCTCGCTGCGGGTGGTCGGCTGCTCGGCCTTCCGCTCCGGCTGCGCCTGCTCGGTGGAGCCGCCGCTGTAGGAGGCGTTGGAGAGGCCCACGCCGCAGCTCGGCCACGCGCCCTTGCCCTGGCCCGCGAGGACCTTCTCGGCGATGGCGATCTGCTGGGACTTGGATGCCTGGTCGGCGGTCGGGGCGTAGGCGGTGCCGCCGTACGCGGCCCAGGTGGAGGCCGAGAACTGCAGGCCGCCGTAGTAGCCGTTGCCGGTGTTGATGGACCAGTTGCCACCGGACTCGCACTGGGCGACGGCGTCCCACTCGGAGGCGGTGGCGGCCGAGGCGGTGGCGGCACCCATCAGCGGGGCCGCGACGGCGACACCGGCGGCACCGGCGAGCGCGATGGCGCGGGTGGCCTTGGAGGAACGACGGTGTTTGCCCTTGCCGGAAAGCAGCATGGAAATTCTCCCTCACCGACGCCTGCGAGGTGAGCTGTCGGGTTCGGGCTGTGAGTGCCCGGCCGCGTGACCAGCACGCGGCTTCACCCCAAGCCGGTCCTCGGCCGTCTGTCTCAACGGCCGGGGGCGGCACTTACCTTGGGTCCCCCGCTCCTGCCTTCGGCGCTTGCGCGACGACTGTTCCCTTCGACCGGCGGCAGGATTCGGCGTTCCGGTCGAGGGGGCCCGCGGTGGCGAGCGGTCACGACCGTAGACACAGAGCCGGGGGAAGTTCAAAGCCCATCAACCCGGAAAAATCGCCCCTACTTGCACACCGTCAGGCGGTGTTTGCGCAGGTGAGGGGCGACATGAGCAAAGTTTGCGGACGTGACACGCCCGTTCGACAAGAGAGACTCATGTCTCACTCGCACAGAACGGACATTAACCCCCGAACTACTCCGCCAGCGCGGCCGGTTCGGGCAGCAACTCCAGGCTCTGACCAGGGAGGATGAGATCCGGGTCGGACCCGACCGTCTCCTTGTTGGCGTCGTAGAGGGCGCTCCAGCCGCCGAGGAGACCGTTCTCCTGCGCAATGTCCGACAGGCTGTCACCCGGCTTGACGGTGTATTCGTCCGTCTTGTCCGACTCGGCGCCGCCCGCGCCGCCCTTCGCGCCGTCGGTCGGCGCGGCATGACGCCCGGATTCGACACCGGTGTCCGTCATGCCCGGTTCTTCTGTCGCGGCGTCACCCCGGTGCTTGCCGGTGCCGGGGGCGGTCGCGTCCGGCGCACCGGGCGCACCGGGCGCACCGGGCGTTCCCGGCAGTACGGATGTGTCCGGCGTTACGGGCGTACCGGGCGTCACGGGGGTGCCGGGGGTGCCGGGGGCGGTGGTGCCGGGGGCGGTGGGCGCGGTCGTGGAGCCGGTCGAGGGGGCCGTCGGGGGCACGGTGGGGGAGGCCGGGGCGGTGGGGCTCGTGGCCGTGGCCGAGGGGTCGGCGGTGCCGGTCCCGGCCTCGGTGCCGCTGCCCGTGGTGCCGGTGGCACCGGTGGTGCCGGTCGGCAGGCCGTCGGTGCGGTTGGACTCGGGGAGCGGCCCCGTGGGCTTCTTGGGCGTGACGCCGGGGCCCGGGTCGACGTCCGGCGCCTCGCCGTCGTTCGTCAGGCCGGCGATCGGGGCGCAGGTGGCCCACTGGGTGTCGCCGGCGGCGAGCGCCTTCTCGGCGATCGCGATCTGCTGCGCGCGGCTCGCGAGGTCCGCGCTCGGCGCGTAGGCGAGACCGCCGTGCCGCTCCCAGCTCTCCTGGGTGAACTGCAGCCCGCCGTAGAGTCCGTTGCCGAAGTTGGCGCTCCAGGCTCCGCCCGACTCGCATTCGGCGACCCGGTCCCAGGTCGCCGCGTCGGCGGCGGAGGCGGAACCGGTGGCGAGCAACGGCAGCGCCATGGCCGATCCGGTCACACCCGCGGCGACGACGAGAGCGGGGGCCTGGCGGGGTCTGCGGTGACGTCCGTTCCCGGAGCGCATACGGAGTGCCTTTCGCGTGACTGCTGAGACTGCGGGTGAACGTAGCGGCATTCGAACGGAAGTCACAAGCCGATGCAGCGCGGATCACGCGAAGATCACAGTTCTGGCGCGACGTCAGCTACGGGGCGGTGGAGACCTCCGGGGAGAATTCCACCGGAAGGGTGCGAAGGCCGCGCATGATGAGCCCGCCGCGCCAGCGCAGTTCCTCCGGCGCCACGCCAAGTCGCAGGTCCGGCAGGCGAGTCAGCAGGGTCGCGAGCGCCGTCTGCCCCTCCAGGCGGGCCAGCGGCGCCCCCAGGCAGTAGTGGATGCCGTGCCCGTACCCGAGGTGCTGGTTGTCGCGCCGCGCGAGGTCGAGCGTGTCCGGCCCGTCGAACCGCGCCGGGTCCCGGTCCGCGGCCGCCAGCACCACGAGCACCGGGTCACCGGCCGGGATCTCCTGCCCGCCGATGCTCAGCGGCTCCGTGGCGAACCGCCAGGTGGCCAGCTCCACCGGCCCGTCGTACCGCAGCAGCTCCTCCACCCCGGTCTCCAGGAGCCCGGTCTCGCCGGCCGCCAGCGAGACCTGGAGGCGCTCGCGCTGTTCGGGGTGGCACAGGAGGGTGTGGACGCCGTTGCCGATGAGGTTGACGGTGGTCTCGAACCCGGCGAAGAGAAGGATGAAGGCCATCGCCGCGGCCTCGTTCTCGGTGAGGTGCTCCCCGTGGTCGGAGGCCCTGATGAGCCCCGAGATGAGGTCGTCGCCCGGGGCGAGGCGCTTGCGGTGGATGAGCTCGGCGAGATAGCCGCGCATCTTCTTGACCGACCGCGCCACCCCGCCGCGCGGCCCGCCGCCGTGCCGGATCATCATCCCGGCCCAGTCCCGGAAGTCGTCCTGGTCCTCGCGCGGCACCCCGAGCAGGTCGCAGATCGCGTAGATCGGCAGCGGGAACGCGAACTCGTGGATGAGGTCCGCGCTCCCCCGCGCCGCGAAGCCGTCGATGAGCCGGTCCGTCAGCTCCTGCACCCGCGGCGCGAACTCCGCCACCCGCCGCGGGGTGAACGCCTTCGACACCAGCCGCCGCAGCCGGGTGTGGTCCGGCGGGTCGATGTTGAGCAGATGCGTCATCAGCTCGGCCTTGCGCTCCCCCGGGATCCCCGTCTTCCCCTTGGCGTGCGCCGGCTCGTCGTGATGTGCCGGATTCTTCGACAGCCGCTGGTCCGCCAGCGCCTGCCGCGCGTCCCCGTACCGCGTCACCAGCCACGCCTCCACCCCGCTGGGCAGGGTGGCCTTGTGCACGGGCGCGTGCTCACGCAGCCAGGCGTACGCGGGGTAGGGATCGGTGGCGAACTCCCAGGTGAAGAGCTCGGGTGCGGGGGGCGTGCTCATGCCCCGACCGTACAAGGACCGGCCACGGGGCGGCGTGGCGACCGGGGGTAGGGGCGGGGGTGACCGGGGGCGGCCGGGGGCGCGGCGGGGGAGGTTGCGGGCGCGGCGGGGGAGGTTGCGGGCGGCCGGCGCCGCCGGGGGGGACCGAGGGGCGGCCGGCTGGCGCGGCCGGCGGTGTCAGTGGCGACCGGTAGCGTCCCGTTCGCGCCGCGGACGGCTCCTTCACCCTGCGGGTCTTCCCCGGCCCGGGCAGGAGCGCGCGATCGCCGCGCGGGACCTCGCTCCCGCCCTGATCGACTTCTTCGGCGGCGCGGCGGTCTGACGAAGTACCGCTGTCCGGACGTGCCGTGACGGCCCGTGGCTTAGATTCACGGGCGTGGATGCCCAGTTGCTCAGAAGCACGTTCGCGGTCGTCGAGAGACGGGCGGAGCACGCCGTCACGTTCTTCTACTCCCATCTCTTCTGGCACAACCCGGGCGTCCGCGAGCTCTTCCCCGAGGACCTGGCGCCGCAGCGCGACCGGCTGTTCGCCGCGCTCACGCACGTGGTGACCCGCATCGAGGACCCGGGGCTGGCCGGCTATCTGGGGCGGCTGGGGCGGGACCACCGCCGGTTCCTGGCCACGCCCGCGCTCTACAGCGCGGTCGGGACCAGCCTGCTCGCCGCGTTCGCGCACACGGCGGGGGCCGCCTGGACGGTCGCGGCGGAGAAGGCGTGGACCGAGGCGTACGGGCGGGTCGCCGACCTGATGAAGGCCGGCGCCCAGGAGTCGGTGGCGGCCGGACAGCCCGCCTGGTGGGACGCCGACGTCGTCCGGCACGACCGGTACGGGGACGACCTGACCCTGCTGACGCTGCGGCCCCGGCAGCCCTACCCGTACCGGCCCGGCCAGTACGCGAGCGTCAGCACGCTCCACCTGCCGCGGGTGTGGCGCACCTACTCCCTCGCCAACGCGCCCCGCCCCGACGGCACCCTCGACCTCCACGTCAGCCGGGTCGAGGGCGGGCTGATGAGCACCGCGCTGACCTCGGCCCTTCGCGTGGGCGAGACCCTGCGGCTCAGCTCGCCGGGCGGCGCGCTGACCGCCCGTACCCCGCCGGGCAAACCCCGCACCTACATCGCGGCCGGCACCGGCTGGGCCCCGGTCCGCGCGCTCCTCGAAGAGGCGGCGGCGGACGAGCCGGAGCTGGAGGGACGGCTCTTCGTCGTGGCCCGCGCCAAGGAGTACCTGTACGGGCGGGCCGAGGCCGAGCGCCTGCGCGCCCTCCTGCCGGGGCTGCACGTCACCTACATCACCCCGGCCCCCTGCCGCCCCCGCGAGCAGGCCACCGAGCGCCTGGTCCAGGCCCTGCGGTCGACCCTCAACTGGCCGGCCCACGACGTCTACCTCGCGGGCCCGCCCGCCTTCCTCACCGAGGTCGCCGAGGAACTCGAGCACCTCGGCACCGACCCGACCCGCCTCTTCCACGACCGGCTGCCGGCCGTCGGCCCCTCCGCCCAGCGCCCCGCCAGCCGCGCGGAGTGGCTGATCCAGCCACCCCCACTCCACTGGCACGACCCGGCGGCCCGGGCACCGCGCGAGCCGTGGGCCGGGTGAGGGGACTCGGGGCCGGGGCCCCCGGTCGTCGTCGTCAGTCCTGGTCGGTCGGGGGTACGCCCTCCGCCGTGCGGATGGCGTCGCGGTAGAGCCGGCCGGCCGCTCGGAGGGCCGTCTCCGGGTCGATGCCGGCGGCCTCCGCGCGGACGGCGAGGGCGAGGAGCTCGTAACCGATGCCGTCGCCGGTGGGCGGCGGCACGTCGAGGCCGGCGGTGCGCACGCGGTTCGCGAGCTTGGCCGCGAGGGCGAGGCCGGGCTGGCCGAGCGGGATCCCGTCGGTCACGGACGCACGCTGCTTCTCGACGGCCTTGGTCCGCCGCCAGTGCTCCTTGACCTCCTCCGGCGTGGTCGCGGTCGCGTCACCGAAGACGTGCGGGTGCCGGTGGATCAGCTTCTCCACGATCGTGGCGGCCACGTCGTCGACGGAGAACGGCTCCTCGGTGTCCTCCTCGGCGATCCGCGCGTGGAAGACGACCTGGAGCAGAACGTCACCGAGCTCCTCGCGCAGCGCCTCCCGGTCGCCGTCCTCGATGGCCTCGACGAGCTCGTACGCCTCCTCGATGCCGTACTTGGCGAGCCCCTCGTGGGTCTGCCGCGAGGACCAGGGGCACTCGCGCCGGATCCGGTCCATGACCTGGACGAGATCGAGCAGCCGGGCCCCCGGCAGGTCGTACGAGCCGGGCAGCAGCTCCAGGTCGGGCATGGCGACCCGGCCGGAGCCGGCCAGCCGCGCGAGCCCGTCGGTCAGGGCCCGGTCGCCCTCGCCCGAGGGCAGCACGACGACCGTCCGGCCGCCGGCGCACGCCTCGACGAGCTCCTCGGCGGAGGGCCGCAGCAGCTCGACGGCGACCCCCGCCTCCCGCAGATACGGGAGCTGGGGGTGACCGGCGTCGGGGCACAGGACCCGGTCGGCGCCGTGCAGCGCCTGCCAGGCGGGCCAGGACAGCAGCCCGGGCGCCACCCGGTGGCTGGCGGTGAGCAGGACGATGCGGCCGGTCTCGACGGGGGCTTCGGTGTTCACCCCTCGACCTTACGTTCCTCGCGCTGACGTTCCTCGCGTCGGGCTCAGGCGACGGCCTCGGGAGCCTTGCTGATCTGCCGGACCCACGGCGCCGTGTACGAGGCGAGCTGGATCTTCTCGTCGTCCCAGGTGCCGTAGCGCGGGTTCACCTCGATCTTCAGCTCCTTGGAGGCCCGGCTGAACGCGTCCGTCAGCTTCTTCTGGCCCTCGGGGCTGTCGGTGACGCCCAGCTTCGCGGCGATCTTGTTCATGAGCACGGCCCGGCGGGCGACGTCGTCGACCCCGTCCGGCGCCACGCCCTGCTGCTGGAGCAGCACGGCCCTCATCTGCTCCTCGCCGCCGCTCTGCCGGGCGAAGTCGCCGCGGGTCCGCTGGATCTCGCCGCGGCTCGCGGTGATCCCGTTGTCCTTCGCGACCTCCTCGACCACCCGGTCGAAGATCATGCCGTGCAGCGTCCGCCGGCTGAGGTCACCGGTCTCCTCGATCAGCCGCTCCCCCTGCGGCGACGCCTTCTGGGCCGCCCGGACGTCCTTGACCTGGGCCTGGAGGCTCGAGACCTCGATCCGCTGCCCGCCGACGACGGCCGCCGCGCCCGGGTGGGCGTCACTGCCGCAGGCGGTGAGCAGCGGGGCCGCGGCGAGCAGCGTCGCGGCGGCGGAGACGGAGAGCGCAGTGCGGCGGTGCAAAGGAGCCTCCCGGCGTGGGTCGTGCGTCAGTGGGACGACCGTGCGGTGATCGATGTTAGGCAGTCGCGGTGGCGTGGACCACTACTTCGCGCGTTCTGTTTTGGACAACGACCCCGCCCCGACATGGGTGCGCCGACATCGATACCGGCACGGGCAGGGGCACGGGGCCGGGGGCAGGCGGCCCCACCCGAAGGGCGTCAGGAGGACGGGGCGTTGCGCATCTCCACGATCTTCTCCGCCTCCTCGACCCGGCCGGCGATTCGACCGCCCTGCCTGATCTCCTCGTCGCTCACCGACTGGGCCATGGCGAAAATCTCGTGGATCCCCTCGAAACGGTGAGCGACGAGCATGTCGAGGAACCACCTGACCGCCTGCGGCCGGTCCACCGCGACCCCGATCCCGTCCCGGTAGCGAGACGCCACCGCGAACATCGCATCGGTGTTCCCCGCTTCGGCGGCAGCCTCGTACCAGCGGTGGGCGGCGCTCGCGTCTCCGGCCGCGTCGAGTTCGTCGCCGAGCCGGACCGCGGCCTCGTCCACGCCTCCCCGGGCGGCGGATTCCAGGAGAGACAGGGATTCATCCCTCCGTTCGGGGCGGGCGAGCTCGTCGAGAAGAAGAATCGCGAGGTTGTACTGCGCGATGGAATCCCCTTCTCCTGCGGCCGCCCGGAATAGCCGCTCGGCCGCGGAAGCGTCCTTTTCCACACCGGCGCCCTCGACCAGGAGGTATCCCAGACTCCGCCGTGCCTCATTGTTTCCGCCCTCGGCCGCTTTCCGGAACCAGACCGCCGCACCGGCGGGATCCTCGTCCCACGCCAGCAACACCCCGCCCAAGACGTTCTGGCAGTCGACGTCCCCCGCGCGTGCCGCCGCCTCCAGCTCGGCCTTCGCGCCGGGAAGCAGCCCCAGCGCCTCGGCGCTCTCGGCCTGCGCCGCGTGCAGCAGCCATCGGGCCCGCTCGGCGACACCGGACACGGAGGCCAGCCGCAGCATCGCCCCTACGTCGCCCGCCTCAGCCCTCTCCAGCACATCGCCGCCCACGCCCACTCATGCCTCCCCGTAACCGTAATAATCGCAGCAACGTAGCACGCCCACCCGAATACTCGGCATTCACAATTCGGCCATAAATGCACCCGCCGGAATTTCCTGGTGCCCATACGATCGAGAATCCCGATATCCGCGTTGCTCGCGGAGGGATTGCCGGCCGGGGACCACTCCGCTAGCGGGCGGGCTCCTCGACGGAGGCTTCGGTGTCGGTCGACTCGGTCGACGACTTGCGTGTTCGGGTGGTGTCGGGTCTCAGCATGATCGTCTTCGAGACCAGGAAGGTGACCGGGATCGCGGCCGCGGCGGCGAGGAGGGGGGCGTGGTGGCGGTCGAAGGCGAGGAGGTCGACCAGGACGTAGACGCCGGCCGTCGTGATGACGAAGTTGGCCGCGTTGGTGAGCGGGAAGAGGAGGAACTTCCGCCAGGTCGGGCGGGTGCGGTAGGTGAAGTACGAGGTGAGGAAGAAGGAGCCGACCATGGAGAGCGCGAAGGCGGTGACGTGCGCGGCGAGGTACGGCAGCCAGCGGCCGAGCAGCAGGTAGAGCCCGTAGTAGGTGCCGGTGTTGACGGCGCCGACCAGGCCGAAGCGGATCACCTGCCAGGTCGTCGTCATCGACGCAGAAGCTCCTCTTCCCGGGGGGCCGGGACGCGCGTGTTGGACGCCTTGACCAGGTAGTGCGGGCGCCGCTTCACCTCGTAGTAGATGCGGCCGACGTACTCGCCGACCAGCCCCAGCATCACCATCTGGACGCCGGCGAGCGCCGTGACCGTCACCAGCAGGGTGACATAGCCGGGCGTGTCCACGCCGTTCACCAGGGCGACACCGACGATCCAGGCGGCGTACGCGAAGGCGACCGCGACCAGGACCATTCCGAGGTAGACGGCGGCCCGCAGCGGCTTGTTATTGAAGGAGAGAAGGCCGTCGAGGCCGTAGTTGAGAAGCTTTCCGAAGGTCCATTTCGAACGGCCCTGTTCACGCACCGCATTCTCGTACTCGAACGTCGTCGTCCGGAATCCGACCCAGGCGAACAGGCCCTTCGAGAATCGGTTGTATTCGGTCAGTTCGAGAATCGAGTCGACCGTGCGGCGGGAAAGGAGGCGGAAGTCGCCGACGCCGTCGACGAGCTCGACGTCCACCAGCCGGTTGATCGCCCAGTAGTAGGCGCGGGCGGTCAGGGTGCGGGTGACCCGGTCGCCGGTGCGGGTGCGGCGGGCGATGACCTGGTCGTACCCCTCGGCGTGCAGGGCCAGCATGCGGTGCACGAGCTCCGGCGGGTGCTGGAGGTCGGCGTCCATGATGACGACGGCGTCGCCGGCCGCGTGCTGGAGACCGGCCAGCATCGCGGCCTCCTTGCCGAAGTTGCGGCTGAAGGAGACATAGCGCGCCCGGGGGTCGTCGGCGGCGATCCCCTCCAGGAGCGGCAGCGTACGGTCACGGCTTCCGTCGTCCACGTAGACGATCTCGAATTCTCCCTCGAATCGGGAGAGTTCCTTCGTCACATGGTCGTGGAAGCGACCGATGATCTCTTCTTCGTTGAAGCACGGGACCACGATCGAGAGCAGCACGCACGCCACGACAGCCGGTGCGGATGTCGCCGCCGGATTCCATCGGTGACGACCAGGCGACCATTGAATGAACTGCCCTGCGCGCCGACCGATTTCGGCATTGTCACTGCCATATTCGTTCCACGATGAAGATCTGTACGAAGGTCGCCCGGATGCGCGTGACGGTCCGGGCGCCGGGGCTGGCCGCGCTGCTCACCGCCCTCTCCGTCTGTGCGGGCGACGCCGTCGCCCGCACCTCCCCCTTCGGCCCGCACCGGCGCAGCGTCAACGACCTGGGCAACCAGTTCCTGCCGTTCCACGCCCGCCTGTGGGACCTCCTGCACGGACGCGCGGACGGCGGGCTGCTCCTGAACTGGCAGTCCGGCTGGGGCACCAGCTTCCTTCCCGACCTCGGCACGTATCTGACCAGCCCGTTCGCCCCGCTCGTCGGTCTCTTCCCGCGCGCGGACCTCGCCTACGCGCTGTACGGGATCACCGTCCTGAAGATGGCGGCCGCCGCGGCGGCGATGGCCTTCACGCTGCTGCGGTCGCGGCCGGGCGTGTGGTGGGGCGCGGGGCTGCTCGGCGCGGCGTACGGCCTGTGCGGCTGGGCCTTGCTGGAGGCCGTCTACAACCCGATGTGGATGGACGGCCTGATCGCCTTCCCGCTGCTGTGCCTGGTGGGCGTGTGGGTACGGGAGGGGCGGCGGCCGCTCCTCGGACCGCTGGTCGTCGCCGTGTGCTGGTTCGCCAACTTCTACACCGCCTACATGGCGACGCTGGGCGCCGCGCTCGTCCTCCTGGTGACGCTGCCGCCCTGGCGGGTCCTGGTCCGGGGCTCGGTGACGGTGCTGCTCGGGATCGGGCTCGCGGCGCCCCTCCTGGTGCCGGTCTACCTCGGGACGCGCCACGCCTACCCGGGCGTGATGCGGGACTTCACGGCGGCGGGCGGGCCGGACCTCGCGGCGCGCCTGATGCCCGTCACGTACGGCTTCTCGACCCCGGCGCTGTTCGTCTTCACGGCGGTACCGGTGCTGGCGGCCTCGCTGCTCTTCCGCCGCGAGCGGCGAGGGTCCCGGGGCTTCCGGGACTTCCGGGGCTTCCGGCGCTCCCTGGACTTCCGGGGCTTCGGGGGCTTCGGGGGCTTCCGGGGCTCCAAGGAGCCCCGGGACCTTCGGCGGGCGGACTGGCGATGGCCGGGCCTGGTCGCCGGTGTTGCGCTGTCCCTCCAGTGGGGGCCCACGCACCTGGTGTGGCACGTCTTCGCCACGCCCAACGGCAGCCCGTACCGCCAGACCTTCGTCCTCGCCGGCGTGCTCGTCCTCGCCGCGTGGCGGGCGGTCGCCGACGGCCTGCCGGACCGGCGGTCGTTGCTGGGCGGGGCGGGCCTGGTCGGCGTCCTCGGTCTCGGGGCGCTGGGCAGCGGACAGGCGACGGTGTGGGGCGGGGCGCTGTTCGCGGCGGGGCTCGCGGTCGTCTTCGTACGGCCGGGGCGGCTCGCCGTACTGCTCCTGGCGGGCGTGCTAGTGGCGCAGGCGGCGGCGACGACGGCGTACGGCGACCGGGAACGGCTCCGCCGCCTCGACGACTACCCGGCGTGGAGCGCCGCCGACGGCCGCCTGGCCGAAGCCCTCGCCGACGCCGACGGCTGGCCCGCCCACCGCACCGACTCCGGCCGCCCCCACACCACGGCCAACGAGCCGATGACGCTGGGCGGCCAGGGCGGCGCCTACTACAGCAGCCTCACGCCCGACGTCCTCACCCGCACCATGGCCGCGCTCGGCGCCGGCTGGACCTCCCGGGGCCGCAACCTGCAGAGCCTGGACAACCCGGTGACCGACGCCCTCTTCGCGGTGGGCGCGCGCCGGCGGGACGGTGCCGTGGTCGCCACCGGCCCGGCCCTGCCGCTGGTGACCGTCCGCCCCGCCGGTCCGGGCCCCGTCTACGGGCCCTCTCCGTTCCGCAACCAGGAACTCCTCCTGGGCGCACGGGTCTACGAGCCTCCGGCGGCGTCCGGAGCCTGCCGCGTCGGCACCGAGGTGTTCCTCTGGGCGCCCGACGTCACGGGCCCGGCCCGCCTCGGCCCCCGCGTGGTCCGCCTCCGCGGCGAACTCCCCAAGTGGCGGGCCGCGCTGGTGTCCCTGGGCATCCAGCGAGTGCCGGGCCTGCGCCCGGAGCTCCCGCCGGGGGCCGAGGGTGAGGGGGGTACGCTCGCCTGCCTGGACCACGCGCGCCTGCGCGCCGCCGTCGCCGCGCTCCGGGCCACGGCACCCGCCGTCGACGCGGTCCGGGTGACGTCCACGGGTGTCCGCGCCACCCTGCGCCCCGGCACCACCGGCATGCTCGTCCTCTCCTCCCCCCGGATCGCCGGCTGGACCTGCGACGGCCGCCCGGCGTCCTCGTACGGCGGCCTGGTGGCGGCCCCGGTGCGCCCGGGAGCGCGGGAGGTGACCTGTGCCTTCCGGCCACCCGGCCTGCGGGCGGGCCTGGGTATCGGCGGCGTGGCCCTGGTGCTGCTCGCGGGGTGGGTGGGGCTCGCGGCCCGCCGCCGGAGCGGGAGAGGCCGTGGGGGGTATGGGGAGTAGCTGACGCGGGTCCGACCACTTCCTTCCGCGCTCCCGCTCCTTCCGCACTCCCGTTCCTTCCGCACCCCCGTCCTGCCGCACCCCCGTCCTTCCGCACTCCCGCCCGCCCACGCCGGAGGCACGGTGACGGCGTGGCGCAGGTCACATGTCCTCCCGCGGATTCCTGTCACACGCGCGCGGTCCGCTCCGTCATAGCGGTGTAGCCACCATCGAGCACGACAGAGGAGCCCCCATGGAAGCCCGTCTCAACGTCTTCGGCAGCCCCACCGGTGCCAAGGTCATCAAGCACTTCGGCGCCGCGGGCAAGGCCATCGCGGACAGCGGCCTGCCGTTCGCCGTCCAGGAGCTCGTGAAGATCCGTGCGAGCCAGATCAACGGCTGCGGATTCTGCCTCGACATGCACACCAAGGACGCGGAGGCGGCCGGGGAGTCCTTCCAGCGGCTGTACATGGTCGCCGCCTGGCGCGAGGCCAAGGTCTTCACGGACGCCGAGCGCGCCGCCCTGGAGCTGGCCGAGCAGGGCACCCGTATCGCCGACGGGTCCGGTGTCCCGGACGAGGTCTGGCGGAACGCCGCCAAGCACTACGACGAGGAGCAGCTCGCCGGCCTCGTCGCGCTGATCGCCCTGATCAACGCGTACAACCGTGTGAACGTCCTCCTCCAGCAGCCCGCGGGCGACTACCGGGTCGGCATGTTCGGCTGACCCGCCTAGTCTGGGCCGGTGGACGGAGCGGCGAGGGAGGACGCGCGGCGGTGGCTGGCCGAGGAGGGCGTCACCCGCGTCGGCGCGGACGAGTGGACCGACGGCGAGCACCCCGGGCGGCGGATCACGACCGTGGACGTCGCGGTCCGCTGGACCGACCAGGTGTTCGTCGACGAGCGGCTCGACCCGGCCGGCCGACTCCGCCTGGCCTTCGGGCTTCTCGACCTGCTGGACGTGTACTGGGTGACCGCCGAGATCGGCTTCGCACTGGCCGACCCGGAGGCCGGTCTGTCGGGCCAGGCGTTCTGGGACGGCTACCGGCAGCGGCTGGAGGCCCCGGAGGTGGGCGAGGCGGTGACGTACTCGCTCTGGGTCGACTGGTTCGAGGACGCGCGCACCTCGGCGGACGCCTTCGGCGAGGTGCTCGGCCGTGACGTCGGCGGGCTGCGGGCGGACGCGCCCGAGCCGCTGCTGCGCCGGGGGGGCCGGGTCCTGGAGGTCTCCGGCCCGGTGCCGTGGCCGGTGAAGGAACCGGCGCTCCGGGCCGCCGCCGGTGTCCCGGCGCTGCACCGGCAGGTCTTCCGCGGCCTGTTGAACGGCTACCACTCGGTCTACGGCGACCTGGAGCCGTCCGCCGCGCTCACCCTGCTCGCGGAGCTCGACCTACCGCCGGACACCGAACACCTCGCGCCGCTGCGCCGGGTCCTGACGGCCGGACACGCCCACCACCACCGCAGCCCGGACGCCTGGGCCGCGGCGACCGGGCACGGTCCGGCTGACCGGCCCGTCTGATCGGCCCATCTGATCGGACCGTCTGACGTGTCCGGCGTGACTGACGAGTCCGGCGTGACTGACGAGTCCGGCGTGACTGGCGGGACGCGCGCTCAAGCCGCCGGCTCGCCCCCACCCGGGAGTGAACCCCGCGCGCAGCAGCGGACGAAGTCCCGTACGACCGGGTCGGTGTCCGGCGATGGCGCCGAGCCGGCCCGGGCATGACGAAGGGGCCGGCCCGTCGGGCCGGCCCCTGGTGCGCGCGGGGGCGGGGGTCCGCCTTACTTCGCCGCGACCTCTTCGAGGCAGAAGACGAACTTGTCGGAGCCGAGCTGCTGGGCGAGCGCCGAGTACTTGTTCCGGTCGCACTTCTCGAGGTCGAAGGTGCCCTCGTGGACCTGGGCGACCTTGAACAGGGCGGCCTTGCCGGAGGAGCAGTCCTGGGTGTCGACGTTCGGGGCGTCGTCGGGGCCGGTGACGGTGACGCACTCGCCGACCTTGGCGTGGACCGGGGCGTCACCGGTGAGGTGCGGCAGGCCGAGCTTCACCGCGACGGCGACGATCACCAGAACGACCAGGCCGCAGATCTTCTTCAGCACGCCGCCCTTCTTCTTCTCCGGGGCGGGAGCCTGCTCGAGGGTGCCCGGGACGGGAGCGGCGAACGGGTCGGACGGCTGAGGCGTGGTCATGGAGGGATCCTTGGAAGGCATGGACATGATCGAACGCGCACATTACACAGCGCGAAACGACCAAAACGGACCTCTACCTTCCGTTTCCGAATCAGATGCGGAGTCGTGACTCTGCCGCCGCGTCAGAAACGGGCCCCGCCCATCTGGCGCTGACGGTCGAGCACGCGGCGCAGGTCGGCGGCCAGCGGGTGGTACGGCCCGTGGAAGCGCTCCACGTCGTACAGGAGGGCGCCGAGGCCGGAGACGGCGGCCGCCCGGTCGCCGATGGCGAGCTGCAGCAGGCCGATCCGGTGCCGGATGTCGAAGGCCCGGGACCGCTGCGCGGGATCCGTCTCCGTGCCGTGCTCGAGGTACGGCAGGAGCGCGCGGTACTCGGCGAGCGCGGCGGCCGGGTCGCCGAGTTGCTCCAGGCACAGGGCCGCGTCGTAGCGGAACTGCAGGGTCTGCGGATCGGCCGGGCCCGCCTCCGCCGCGCGGTCCTCGGCGAGGCGGCGCAGCTCCGGGAGCGCGCGGCGGTACTGGCCGTCGTCCATGAGCGTCGTCGCGTACTGCTTGCGCAGGATGCGGACGACCGGAGAGTGCTCGCCGTGCTCGGCGGCGGCCGCCGGGAGGATGCCGCCGAGGATGTCCACGGCCTGGGTGAGGGAACCCTCGCCGAGCAGGCGCTTCACCTCGTCCACGGCCGCCGCCACGTCCGGCTTCGCCGGAGCCGGGGACCCGGCCGGGACCGGGGGCGGGGGCGGGGTCGCCGCGGTCTGCACCGCGTGGTCGGGCCAGGGGGCGTGCGGGCGGCGGAAGGGGCGGGTCGGGTCGAGCGGGCCCGACGGCCCCGGCGCGCCGCGCGGCGGCAGGAGGGGCAGCAGGTGCTCGTACACCTCCTGCGCGCCCGACGGCCGGGCCTGCGGGTCCTTCGCGAGGAGGCGCAGGACGAGCGCTTCGAGAACCTCGGGCACCTCGGGCCGCAGCCGCCGCACCGGGACGGGCGGCTCGTAGAGGTGGCGGTGCAGCACGCCGAGGGCGGTCGAGCCGGCGAACGGCACGTTGCCGCTGAGGAGTTCGTGGAGCAGCACGCCGAGCGCGTACAGGTCCGTGTACGGGCCGACGACGCCGCCCATGGCTTGTTCGGGCGCCATGTAGGCGGGGCTGCCGATGGGCGAGCCGGTGTGGGTGAGGCGGGTGGTGTCGCTGTCGAGGACGGAGGCGACGCCGAGGTCGAGCACGATCACCGTGCCGTCGGGGCGGACCATCACGTTCCGCGGCTTGAGGTCCCGGTGCACGATCGGCACGGCGTGGACGGCCGCGAGCACCGCGCACAACTGGGCGGCGACGGAGACCGCCCACGGCCAGGGGTAGGGGTCGTGCTCGGCGAGGTGGTCGGCGAGGTCGGCGCCCTCCACGTACTGCATCACCAGATACAGGTCGTCGCCGTCGCTGCCCGCGTCGTGGACGGTGACGAGCCCGGGGTGGCCGACCTGTGCGGTGACCCGGCACTCGCGCACGAAGCGGCGCCGCAGCTCGTCGGCGGCCGTGGCCGGGCCGCTGATGGCGGCGGGGTTGAGCAGCTTGACCGCGACCCGCCGGTCGAGCCGTCCGTCGTACGCCGTCCAGACCTGGCCCATCCCGCCCTGGCCGATCATGGTGGACAGCTCGTAACGCCCGCCGACGACCCGGCCGTTCACTTCCCCTCGTCCTTACGGAGCAGGTGGCTCAGCTCGTCGAGCTCCGCGCGCACCTGGTCGATGCGGGGTCCGGTCACGGGAGGCGCCGGCGGCGGCACCACGGCCTGCGGCTGGGGGTGGGCCTGAGCCTGGGGCTGAGGGTGGGCCTGGGGCTGGGGCTGGGGCTGGGGCGGGACGGCGGGCTGCGCCTGCGGGTAGCCGTATCCGTGGTGGTGCTGCGGGACCGTCGCCGCGTACGGGTGGTACGGCGGCGGGGCCTGGCCGCCCGCGGCGGACGCGCCGGCCGCGAGGCGGACGCGGTCGTGGCGGATGTCCACCACCAGGAAGTACACCGTGAACGCCACGGCGTTGAGTATCACCATCCCCACGACCAGGTCGCCCTGGAGGGACGTGTCGTTCTCGTCCTCCGGCATGAGCACGAAGGCCGCGATGACGACGGCCACCGACACCGCGAGCAGGATCCAGTCCAGGACCCGGCGGGTCACCAGGCCGATCCGCAGCGCGGTCACCCAGGTGAGCATCCCGACGCTGAGGAGCGGCAGCAGCGTGAAGAGCACGCGCAGGACGATGACGGACGCCGGAACACCGCGCGGCGGTGGCGCGGGCTGCGGGTAGCCGGGGCCGTACATGGCTGCTCCTGGTCACCTGGAGGAGGTCGGTGTTGTCGGGGACGAGCGTATACACCGACTCCGACAGCCACCCACCGGTTGTCCACAACCGGTGCACCGCAACCTGTGGGCCCCAACCGGTCGCCCGGCGGTGTCCGGCGACGTCCGGGCGGTGTCCGGCGGCATCCGGGCGGTGTCCGGCGGTGTCCGGCGGCATCCGGGCGGTGTCCGGCGGTGTCCGGCGGCGCGGTCAGGGTGCGACCGAGCCGTCCGCGAGGCCGTCGTACATCCCCTGCACCAGCTTCTCGCCGAGTCGTCCCGCGAGCCGCAGCGCCTCCTCGAACTCCGCGAGGGCGCGGAACCGTTCGCCGTAGCGCCGCTGTTCGCCGAGCGGCAGGCGCGGCAGTTGCAGGCGGCGGACGTCGAGCCGGGTGGCGGTGGACGCGTAGGAGCTGGCCTGGCGGTTGTTGGCGGTGGCCCGCAGGAAGCCGGCCAGGAACCAGGGGTCGAGGGCCGCCGGGTCCGGGCGCAGGAGGTGGACGTTCCGGCCGAGGGCGGCGCCGGCGGTGGCGGCGTCGACGACCCGGGCGACCGAGCCGCCGCCGAGGACGGGGACGACCACGTCGCCCACGGCGAGCAGCACCGGTTCCTCGGCGGTGCCCTCGGCCGGGGTTTCGGGGAGCGTGCCGGAGGGCGCCTGGCCGGCGAGGACGTCGGTGTCGGTGAGCACGCGGGGCGCGGTCGCGGTGCCCGCCGGGGCCGTGCCGGTGCCGCCGGCGCGCAGCGTCAGGGCGCCCGCGCGGGCGAGCTCGCCGACCGTCGTGGCGGGCCAGCGCGGGATGGCGGCACCGGTGTCGGCGGCGGGCGGCGGGGTCAGCTCGCGGGTGCGGCGCAGGGTCTCGGTAAGCCGTTCGCGCACCCCGGCCAGCTCCGCCGCTCCCTCGGCGGCGGGGGGCGGCGGCAGATGGCGGGCGGGGGCCAGGTCGACGTCGTCGTCGAGGAGTTCGACGACCGGGACGGCGCGGCTGCCGCCGGGGGTCTCGGCGAGGACGCCGTCCTGGTCGAAGGGCCGCCAGGCGGCCAGGACGGCGCTCTCGACGGCCGCCCAGTCGAGCCGGTCACGGCCGCTGGTCCCAGTGCTGGTGCCGGTGCCGGTGACGGTCGCCGCTCCGGTGGCCGTCGTCTCGTGCGCGGTGTCGACGAGGAGCAGTTCGGCGGCGGGGCGCGCGCCGGGGACGGGCCTGCGCAGCACCCAGAGGTGGAGCGGGATGCCGTACGGGGGCGCGGCGCCGGCCGGGAGGGCGACGACGGCCCGCAGGGCGCCGCGGCGCAGCAGGTCGGCGCGGATGCGGCGGCCGGAGCGGCGGGAGGCGGCGGCGGGCGGCATGAGGAGGACGGCGGTGCCGCCGGGGCGCAACCGGGCCAGGGCGTGCTGGACCCAGGCCAGTTCGGACTCCGTACGGGCCGGGAAGCCGTACTCCCAGCGGGCGTCGTAGGCCAGTTCGTCGTGGCCCCAGTTGCGCTCGTTGAACGGCGGGTGGCACAGCACGGCGTCGGCGGCGAGGGCCGGGAACGCGTCGGCGCGCAGGGTGTCGCCGGACAGGACGCGGACGTCGACGGCGGCGTCGGTGGCGAGCGCGAGGCGGAGCGCGGTCAGCGCCGCCAGGTCGGGGTCGGCGTCCTGGCCGTACAGGGCGGTGGGGGCGGTGGGCGCGGTGGGGGTGGTGGAGGTCGTGGCGGTGCCGGCGGGCGCAACGGCGGAAGGCGCGGTGGCAGGGGCGGGGGCGGGCGCGGCGGCGGCCGTGAGCAGGGCGCCGGTGCCGCAGGCGGGGTCGAGGACGGTGGTCGCCGGGCCGGCGAGCGCCGCCATGAGGGCGGCGGGGCCGGGCGGGGTGAGCGTGTACTGGCGCGGGTTGGCGTCCAGGTGGCGGCCGAGGAGGAAGTCGAAGACCTCGCGGGGGCCCGTCGCCGCCGCCATGTCCGCCACTCCGCGCACGAGCGGGACGGAGGGGGCGAGCGCGCGGGCCGTGGGGGTGCGGACGCTTCGCTCGGCGCCGAAGCGCTCGGTCAGCGTCTCCTCCAGCGGCACCGGGAGCAGCTCCGCGAGCCGCTCGTCGGGCGCGGCGGCGAGCGCGGGCCAGGCCGCCGCCCGGTCCCGTACGAGAAGGAGGGCGCAGCCCGCGTGGACGAGGGCGGTCACGGCCCCGGCGGGGTGGCCGGCGATCTGCTGCCAGACCCGCTCGCCGAGCGGGACCTCGGCCAGCTTGCCCTGGGCGCGCAGCCATGCCTCCACGTCGGCGAGGGCGAAGGACGGGCTGGCCTCCGTGCCGCCGACCGGCCGGGGGAAGTCGGCGTGGCGGCGGCGCCAGTTGCTCACGGCGGCCCTGCCGACTCCCGCGAGGCGGGCGATGCCCGCGGCGGTCACCTCCGCTGCGCTCTCCGGCACGTGCCGCTCCTCTCGTCCCGCATGCGTGTGGCGCTGATCTTACTGACGAACGACAGAACACGACTTCACAGTGTGAGCCGAGCCATTTCTTGTGAACCGTGTTGACTCGGTTCACAAGCTCTGCTGTTATTGACCCGTCGCGCCAGACAAACCCGTTTCCCCCGTATCGCCCCCATCCCCTCGGAGAACCACCATGTCTGCCACCGCCCGCCCCCGCCGCGCCGCCCTCGCCGGTGCCCTGTGCGCCGCCGTCGTGCTCGGCGCGACCGCCTGCGGCCCCTTCTCCGGCGACGAAGCGAAGGCCACCGGGCCGTTCGGCGACCTGACCGGCCCGCAGATCGTCGACAAGGCGCTGAGCGAGACGAAGACCGCCACGTCGCTCACCCTCGACATCTCGCTGAAGACCGCCGACGGCCCGCTGAAGGCGTACGTGTCGACCGACCTCCCGGGGAAGTGCGCCGGGACCATGACCGCCGGCACGACGGGCACGGCCGAGCTCCTCCGGCCCGCCGACAAGGCCGTCTACCTCCGCTTCGACGAGGCGTTCCTCAAGGAGCAGGCCAAGGGCGAGCCGGAGGAGGTCCAGCAGGCGCTGCTCAAGGAGCTCAAGGGCCGCTGGGTGAAGACCGACGCCAAGGACCCCGACGCCAAGGACATGCTGGAGCTCTGCGACCTGAAGGCGCTGCTCGCGGACTTCGACCAGACCACCACCGGCACCGTCCGGGGCGAGGAGACCACCGTCGGCGGGCAGAAGGCGCTGACGCTCACGCAGAAGCTCGACGGCGAGCAGAACACGTTCTACGTGGCCACGGAGGGCAAGCCGCACCTGCTGAGGGTCGTGACGACCGGCGGCGAGGAGCCGGGCACGATCACGTTCTCGAACTACGACAAGCCGGTGACGGCGCAGACGCCGCCGAAGAAGGACGTGGTGGACGAGAAGAGCCTCGGCTGACGGTCCGCGAGGACCTCGCGAGACGCGAAAGGCGTGAAGGCCACCGGAGGGGGGTGGCCTTCACGCCTTTCGTACGTGCGGGGGCGCCGGGGTCACAGACGGTGGCGGACCCAGACGTTCGGCTCGACGTAGACCGCGTACCCCCGGGACGCCTCGCAGTGCACCGGCACCAGGGCCCCCTCGACGTCGACCTGGCCGTCGGTGTCGAAGGGCAGGCCCGTCCAGCGGCGCCACTGCTCCACGGACCCGCCGATCGTCATCGACGCGGGGGCCACCTTCTCGACGGTGCCGCCCGCCCGGACGTGGACGCGCAGCCAGGGGTCGTGCGGCAGACCGTCCGACTCGCGCGTGCGGAAGGCGTATTCGTGGATGGAGGACGCCGCCTCCAGGTGCTTGCCGTTGGGCCGCACCGGGGCGACGACGTCGGAGAAGCCGAGCCGGCGGGCGTTGTCGCGCATCGCCGCCAGCATGCGGTGCGAGACGCCCTGGCCGAGCGCGCCCGTGTCCACGGTGACCTCGATCGCGCTGACGGTGTCCGGCGTGCGGCCGTGCCGCAGGTCGGAGAACGCCCAGAGCAGGACCTGGTCCCAGCCGGTGTCGGGCAGTTCACCGCGCCCCTTCGCCCCGAGCTGGAAGGGCACGCTGAACGCCCGCGCGACGAAAGGCCCGTCGACGCCGTCGGTGGCCACGAGCACGTACTCGGGGAAGTCGGTCACGATCTTCCCCATGTGCGACCAGCCGACCGGGTCGTACATCATGAACTCCGGCCAGAGGTGCTTCATGTCCCACATGGGCCCCTGGAGTTCGGGGCGTTCGGCGAGAGTCGTGATGTGCAGGTCCATGGGGCGGAGGCTAACGGCGCCCCATGGACCAGGCGAAACGATTTTTCGCCAGCGCACGCCACCACACCGCCACGCCGCCTACGGCAGCCGCTGCTCCGGACAGCTCCGCAGCACCCGCTTCATCGCGTCCCGCTCGGCCCCGGTCACCCACACCCCGTACTTCTTCTTCACCGCGACCTGCCGGGCGACGTACGGGCAGCGGTACGCGCGGTTCGGCGGCAGCCAGGTCGCGGCGTCGCCGTCCGACTTGCGGCGGTTGGCCTCGGCGTCGACGGCGAGCAGATTGAGCGGGTCGTTGGCGAACCGCAGCCGGGTACCGGCGTCCCACTTGTGCGCGCCCTTCTGCCAGGCGTCGGACAGCGCGACGACATGGTCGATGTCCACCTTGCTGCGGCCGCGGACGTAGTCGACGGACCGGCCGGTGTAGGGGTCGTCGGTCAGGGTGCCGGAGGCCACCTTGCAGTGGCCGCCGCCCTTGAAGCGCACACCGGTCAGATCGCGCCGGAGTATGTCGTCCCGGGTGCCGCAGCCGTTGCGGTCGACGTCCGTCCACGCCCGCCCGAACTTCTCCCGCTCGTAACCGGTCTTGGGCGCCCTGCCCTTCACGGTCAGTGTGTCCACGGCGGCCAGCGCCGTCCCGGTGGCGCCCTTGGCGGAGGGGGCGTCGTCGCCGGGTGAGCAGGCGGCGCCGGCGAGCAGGGCGAGGACGGCGAAGGCCGGGGCTGCGAGGGATTTCTGATGCGTCGGCACTGGACGATCCTAGGGCGAGCGCCCTCTGGATCCTTCATGCCGGATATCGGATACGGGACGGGGCATTGGATACGGGATATCGGATCCAATATCCGAAAGCCCCTCCCCCGGCGGCCACCGGATCCTGGATATTGGATCCACCACCCGCACCCGCCCCACCCCACCCCGCCCTCACACCTTCCCGATCCCCAGCGTGTTCTCGGCCGGCAGCAGACCGGATCCGATGACCGCCAGCCAGGGCCCGCCCAGCAGGTCCGCCAGCCGCCCCGTCGCCTCCGGCCCCAGCGCGGCCCAGGGCGCGGCGGCGAGTTCGTCCGTGCGGCGTTCGACCTCGGCGCGCAGGGCGCGTCCGGCGTCGGTGGCGGTGCCGTCGGGGTGGACCAGACCGCGGGTGGCGAGCCGGTCGCGGGCGGCGCGCCACTGCTCCTCGCTCCAGCCCCGGCCGGCGAAGGTCTCCTCGGCGGCGGCACCGACGGCGGCGAAGGAGACGAGGGACTCGACGGGGTCGAGCCCGGCCGCCATCAGGGCGACGAGGTGGCCGTCGCCGCGGTGCTCGCGCAGGAGCGTGGCGGCCTGCCACAGGGCGAGGTGGGGGACGTGGGACCAGGGAAGTGCGGCGTGGGCGGCGGCCAGGGGGCGCCCGGCGGTGTCGGCCGCCTCGGCGGCGCGGCGGGCGAGCGCGGCGGCCTCGGCGAGGGCCGGGCTGGTGAGGACCTCGGGGCCGAGGAGGGCCCGGTAGGCCCGGTCGACGGCACGGAGCCGGGCGGCGAGGACGTCGGCGGGCGCGGCGATCTCCCAGGCGGCGGGGACGTGGCGGGCGACCTTGTCCGGGCTGAAGGAGTAGAAGGCGGAGGCGACCCGTTCGGCACCGACGGGACCGAGGGCGGCGGCGCGCCAGGCGAAGTAGGAGGGCCAGCGTTCGGTCACGTCGTAGCCGAGGGCGGCGGCCTCTTCGAACGCCTCGGGGGCGTAGTAGTGCAGGGCGTGCAGGGGTTCGAGCAGGTGCCACATCTGTCGCACCCGGCCCGGCTCGACGGTTCCGGCACCGGAGCCGGTGGTGGTCTCCACGGTCATGACGTCCACGTCCCCTCGGATCCTCATCTTGTCACTGTCTAGATTGCTCCCGCCCCCACAACTTGTCAATGACTAGATCCGGCGTACGCTGCTGCCATGACCAGTCGGCGCACCTACCACCACGGCGACCTGCGGCAGTCCGTCCTCACCGCCGCCCTCGACGTCATCGCCACCGAGGGCCCGGGCGCGCTGAGTCTGCGCGACCTCGCGCGCCGCGCGGGCGTCTCGCACGCCGCTCCCGCCCATCACTTCAAGGACCGCACGGGCCTGCTCACCGCGATCGCCGCGCAGGGCTACGACCTGCTCGCCGACGCCCTCGGCGAAGCGCCTGACCTGCGGGAGCGCGGGGTGCGGTACGTGCGGTTCGCCGCCGCCCACCCCGCGCACTTCCAGGTGATGTTCCAGCCCGACCTGTACCGGGCCGACGACCCCGACCTGCTCGCCGCCAAGGAACGCGCCTCCGCCGAACTCCGCGCCGGGGTCACCGGCCTGCCGGCCACCGGCTCCGGCACCACCGACGCCGGCACCGCCACCACCACCGCCCCCGACGCCCGTACCGCCGGCATCGCCGCCTGGTCCCTCGCCCACGGCTTCGCGACGCTGCTGCTCACCCACAACGTGGCCGGAGCGGTCGGCGACCGTGACCCCGGTGACTACTTCCGCTCGCTCGCCGACCTGATGTTCCGGACGGGCCCCGCATGACCGCCCCAGCCCCGGCCCCGGCCCCCGCCCCCGCCGCCCGCCGCGCCCTCCGCCGGACGGCCGCCGGTCCCCTCACCGCCGGCCCCCTCACCGTCGCCCTCCTCACCACCGCCCTGGTCGCCGCCTCGACCTCCTGCACCGGCCCGGCCCCCACCCGTACCGCCCCCGCCCGTACCGCCCCCACCCCCACCCCTAGTGACGACGGGGCGTGGCGCGGCGCCTGGGCCGCGTCGCCCCAGCCGCCGTCCGACGGGAACTGGTCCGAGCGGGGCTTCGCCGACCACACCCTGCGCCAGGTCGTCCGCCTCACCGCGGGCGGCACCGGGGTGCGGATCGAGCTGTCCAACCGTTACGGCACCATGCCGCTGCGGATCGCCGGGGCGACGGTCGCCCGGCCCGCCGAGGGCGCCGCGGTGCGGCCCGGATCGGTCCGCACCCTCACCTTCGGGAAGCGTCCCTCGGCCACGGTCCCGGTCGGCGGCACCCTGCTCAGCGACGGCCTGCCCCTGACCGTGCGGCCCTTCGAGTCGCTGACCGTGACGCTCCGCCCGGCCGGGCCGACCGGCCCCGCCACCGTCCACCGGATGGCCTCCGCCACCGGCTACCGGGCGGCGGGCGACCATCGCGGCGACGTGTCGGGCAGCGCGTTCACCGAGACCGGCACGTCCTGGTACTACCTGACCGGCGTCGAGGTCACCGGCGGCCCCGACGGGCACCGCCGCGACGGCGTGGTCGCCTTCGGCGACTCCCTCACCGACGGCCACGGCTCCACCCTCGACGCCGATCGCCGCTACCCCGACCGGCTCGCCGAACGGCTCGCCGCCCTCGGCCGCCCCCGGGCCGTCCTCAACCACGGCATCAGCGGCAACAAGGTCGTCCGCCACGGCGGCGGGGCGGGCGAGAAGGCCCTGGACCGCTTCGCGCCGGACGCGCTCGACGAACGCGGCGTCGGCACCGTCCTCGTCCTCGAAGGCATCAACGACATCGGCGGCCGTCTCCGCCCCGACGTCAGCGTCGACGAGCTGATCGCCGGCCACCGCGAACTCGTCCGCCAGGCCCATGCCCGCGGCCTGAAGGCGGTCGGCGCGACACTCGTCCCGTTCAAGGGCTCCGCCTACCACACCCCGGAGAACGAGGCCCAACGGGACGCCTTCAACCGCTGGATGCGCGCCTCGGGCACGTACGACGCCGTGATCGACCTCGACCGGGCCCTCGCGGACCCGGCCGACCCCGACCGCATGCGGCCCGCCTACGACTCCGGCGACCATCTCCACCCGAGCGACGCGGGCTACCGCGCGATGGCCGAGGCCGTCGACCCCGGCGCCCTCTGACCCGCGCCCACCCCCGCCCGGCGGACCGGGCGGGGGCGAGCGGGGGCGGGCGCCAGGCTCACGAGCCCAGGATCTCCGCCAGGAACTCGCCGGTCCACGCGAGCAGTTCGCGTCCCACCACCGGCTTCCCGCCGATCTTGCCGGTCGTCGGGCGCGGCACCAGGATCTGGTGCACGGCCGGCTTGATGACCGTACGCGGGTGGAGCCGCTTCAGGCGCAGCTCCTGCGACTCGCGCAACTCCACCGGCGCGAAGCGGATGTTGGGACCCTGCAGGACGATCTCGCCGACGCCGCAGGCGCGCGCCAGCATCCGCAGCCCGGCCACCAGGAGCAGGTTCTCCACCGGCTCCGGCAGCTTGCCGTAGCGGTCGGTGAGCTCCTCCCGTACGGCCTTGATGTCCTCCTCGGTGTTGGCGGAGGCGATGGCCCGGTATGCCTGGAGGCGCAGCCGCTCGCCCGGCGCGTAGTCGTGCGGGACGTGCGCGTCCACCGGCAGCTCGATCTTGACCTCCAGCGGCGGCTCCTCCTCCACACCGCCCTCCAGGGAGGCCCGGTAGTCCGCGACGGCCTCGCCGACCATCCGCACGTACAGGTCGAAGCCGACGCCCGCGATGTGACCGGACTGCTCGCCGCCGAGCAGGTTGCCCGCGCCGCGGATCTCCAGGTCCTTCATCGCCACGTACATGCCCGCGCCCATCTCGGTGTGCTGGGCGATGGTCGCGAGCCGCTCGTGCGCGGTCTCGGTCAGCGGCTTCTCCGGCGGGTAGAGGAAGTAGGCGTAGCCCCGCTCGCGGCCTCGGCCGACGCGGCCGCGCAACTGGTGGAGCTGCGACAGGCCGAAGTTGTCGCCGCGCTCGACGATGAGCGTGTTGGCGTTGGAGATGTCGATGCCGGACTCGACGATCGTCGTCGACACCAGCACGTCGAACTTCTTCTCCCAGAAGTCGACGACGACCTGCTCCAACTGGCTCTCGCCCATCTGTCCGTGGGCGGTGGCGATCCGCGCCTCGGGCACGATCTCCCGCAGCCTGGCCGCGGCCCGGTCGATGGACTCGACCCGGTTGTGGATGTAGAAGACCTGGCCCTCGCGCAGGAGTTCGCGACGGATCGCGGCGCCGATCTGCTTCTCCTCGTACGGGCCGACGAAGGTCAGGACCGGGTGCCGCTCCTCCGGCGGGGTGGTGATCGTCGACATCTCGCGGATGCCGGTGACCGCCATCTCCAGGGTACGCGGGATCGGGGTCGCGGACATGGTCAGGACGTCCACATTGGCGCGGAGCTTCTTGAGCTGCTCCTTGTGCTCCACGCCGAAGCGCTGCTCCTCGTCGACGATGACCAGGCCCAGGTCCTTGAACCTGGTCTCGGAGGAGAAGAGGCGGTGGGTGCCGATGACGACGTCCACGGAGCCGTCCTTCAGGCCCTCCAGCGTCGCCTTCGCCTCGGTGTCCGTCTGGAAGCGGGACAGGGCGCGCACGTTCACCGGGAACTGGCTGTACCGCTCGGAGAAGGTGCCGAAGTGCTGCTGCACGAGCAGCGTGGTGGGGACGAGGACGGCGACCTGCTTGCCGTCCTGGACGGCCTTGAAGGCGGCCCGCACGGCGATCTCCGTCTTGCCGTAGCCGACGTCGCCGCAGATCAGACGGTCCATGGGGACGGTCTTCTCCATGTCCTCCTTGACCTCGGCGATGGTGGAGAGCTGGTCGGGCGTCTCGGCGTACGGGAAGGCGTCCTCCAGCTCCCGCTGCCAGGGGGTGTCGGGGCCGAAGGCGTGGCCGGGGGCCGCCATCCGGGCGCTGTACAGCTTGATCAGGTCGGCGGCGATCTCCTTGACCGCCTTCTTCGCGCGCGCCTTGGTCTTCGTCCAGTCGGCGCCGCCGAGCCGGTGCAGGGTGGGGGCCTCGCCGCCGACGTACTTGGTGACCTGCTCCAACTGGTCGGTCGGGATGTAGAGGCGGTCGCCGGGCTGGCCGCGCTTGGCGGGGGCGTACTCGACGAGCAGGTACTCGCGGGTGGCGCCCTGGACGGTCCGCTGGACCATCTCGATGTAGCGGCCGACGCCGTGCTGCTCGTGGACGATGTAGTCGCCGGCCTCCAGGGTCAGCGGGTCGATCGTCTTGCGCCGCTTGGCGGGCATCCGCTGCCCGTCCTTGCCCGCCGCCTTCTGCCCGGACAGGTCGGTCTCGGTGAGGACGGCGAGCTTGAGGGCGGGGTCGACGAAGCCGTGGTCGATGGAGCCGCAGGCCACGTGGACGACGGACGGCGCGATGTCGCTCAGGTCGGCGGCGAGGCGGGCGGCGATGCCCTCGCCGCCGAGGACCTCCACGGTGCGGGAGGCCGGGCCGTGCGCCTCCGTCACGTACACCGTGCGCCAGCCGTCGGCGAGCCAGCCCTTGGTGTCGGCGAGCGCGCGGGCGGTGTCGCCGCGGTACGACTCCGGGGCGTGCATGCCGAGCTTGAGCGTGTCGCCGTCGCCGTCGCCGTCCGTGCCGAGGCCGGACTCGTCGGCGGCGAACGGCGACACCGTCCACCACATCATGCCGAGCTCGCGCGCCCGGTCCCGTACGTCCGCGATCCCCCACAGGGAGGCGGCGCCGACGTCGATGGGGGCCTCGCCGCCGCCGGCGGTGGCCGCCCAGGACGCCTGGAGGAACTCCTGCGAGGTGGCCACCAGGTCCGCGGCCCGGGTGCGGACCCGCTCGGGGTCGCAGACGACGGCCATGGAGCCGGCGGGCAGGACGTCGAGCAGCAGTTCCATCTCGTCGACGAGCACCGGCGCGAGGGACTCCATGCCCTCGACGGCGATGCCCTCGGCGATCTTGTCGAGGAGTTCGCCGAGCTCGGGGTGCCGCTCGGCGAGGGCCCGGGCGCGGGCCCGTACGTCGTCGGTGAGCAGCAGCTCGCGGCAGGGCGGGGCCCACAGGCCGTGCTCGGCGACCTCCAGGGAGCGCTGGTCGGCGACCTTGAAGTAGCGGATCTCCTCGACGTCGTCGCCCCAGAACTCGATCCGGAGCGGGTGCTCCTCGGTGGGCGGGAAGACGTCCAGGATGCCGCCGCGGACGGCGAACTCGCCGCGCTTCTCGACGAGCTCCACCCGGGAGTACGCGGCGGCCGCGAGGCCCGCGACGACCTCCTCCAGGTCCGCCGTCCGGCCGCTCCTGAGCGCGACCGGCTCCAGGTCGCCGAGGCCCTTGACCTGCGGCTGGAGCACGGAGCGGATGGGTGCGACGACCACGGAGACGGGGCCGGCGGCGGGGTCGTCGTCGCGCGGGTGCGCGAGGCGGCGCAGCACGGCGAGGCGGCGGCCGACGGTGTCGGAGCGGGGCGAGAGCCGCTCGTGCGGGAGGGTCTCCCAGGAGGGGTACTCGGCGACCGTGTCCGGGTCGAGGAGGGACCGCAGGGCCGCGGCGAGGTCCTCGGCCTCGCGGCCGGTGGCGGTGACCGCGAGCACCGGCCGGCCGGCCTCGCGGGCCAGCGCGGCGACGGCGAAGGGGCGGGCGGCGGGCGGGCCGACCAGGTCGACGTGCGTGCGGTTGCCGTCGCGGGCGGCCGCCACCGCTTCGGCGAGGGCCGCGTCTTCGACGACGACGTCAAGCAGACCGTGCAGGCTCATGGGTCTTCCATCCCGACAGTGGGCAACGCGAACCGCCCGACACGTCTCACGGGCCGGGGTCTCCACCCTACGACGCCCCGCCGACACCCGCCGCCGAACGCCACCCCGCCGCCCGCCACCACGACCGGGGCGCCCCGCGCGAGCGGGGCGCCCCGGAGGCCGGCCGGCCGGGTGTCCTAGTCCGTCGCGATCGCGTTCAGGACGTTCATCCGGCCCGCCCGGAAGGCCGGGATCAGGGCGGCGAACAGGCCCACGAAGGCCGAGCCCACGAAGACCCCGATGATCGTCGGCCACGGGATGTCCAGGACGCCCAGGCCCTCCAGGGCCAGGAGCCGCTGGGCGGCCGTGCCCCAGCCCATGCCGAGGGCGAGGCCGAGGAGGGCGCCGAAGAGGGCGATGACCACCGACTCCAGGCGGATCATGCGGCGGAGCTGGCGGCGCGAGAGGCCGATGGCCCGCATGAGGCCGATCTCCCGGGTCCGCTCGACGACCGACAGGGCCAGGGTGTTCACGACCCCGAGGACGGCGACGACGATCGCGAGGGCGAGCAGCCCGTACACGATGTTGAGCAACTGCCCGACCTGGTCCTGGAGGGTCTTCTTGTAGTCGGCCTGGTCGGCGACCTTGTACTGCGGGTAGGGCTTGAGGGCGTCCTTGAGGGCCTGGTAGGCGGCCGCCTCCTGGCCGTCCTTCGCCGTACCGAAGACGATCATGCTGCGGGGCATGCGCTCGTCCGGCAGGTGGCGGGCGGCCGTCGTGATGTTGGTGTACATCATGCCCTTGTCGATGTTGTTGTCGTCGGAGGTGATGGCGGCGACCCGCAGCACGGCCCGCGCGCCGCCGTGGAAGGCGACGGTGAGCCGGTCGCCGACCTCGACGCCGTGCTCGGCGGCGTAGGCGCTGCCGACGGACATGGCGCCCGGGCCGTAGGCGTCGGCGAGCTTCCCGGCGGTGGTGTCGCGGCGCACGTCCTCGGCGTACGTGGGGTCGGCGGCGACCAGGCCGGTCTTCTCGGCCCTGCCGCGCGGGTCGGTGACGGTGGCCTCGACCCACTTGTACTCGGTGACGTGGTCCAGGCCGGGCGCCTTCTCGAGGGCGGCCTGGGCCTGCGGCACGATCGGCTGGCCGTTGGTGGACTGGACGATGAAGTCGGCGCCGACGGACCGGTCGAGTTCCTCGGTGGCCGAGGCCACCATGGAGGAGCCGACCACCGACAGGCAGGCGACGAGGGCGAGGCCGATCATCAGGGCGGCGCCGGTGGCTCCGGTACGGCGCGGGTTGCGCAGCGCGTTGCGTTCGGCCATGCGGCCGACGGGGCCGAAGGCCCGCAGCACGACGGCGCCGAGGACGCGGACGACGCCGCCCGCGAGGAGCGGGCCGATGACGACGAAGCCGAGGAGGGACAGGACGACGCCGAGGCCGAGCCAGAGGGAGCCGGCGCCGGCCTCCTCGGCCCGGGTGGCGGTCCACAGCGCGGCGGCGCCGGCGGCGGTCAGGAGCAGGCCGACGAGGGCGCGCACCTTTCCGGCCCTGCCGTCGGCGGGCGTGCCGGCGTCGCGCAGGGCGGCCATCGGGGAGACCTTCGCGGCCCGGCGGGCGGGGACGAAGGCGGCGAGGACGGTGACGACGACGCCGAGGACGAGGCCGACGGCGGGGGTGGTCCAGCGGACGGTGAGGTCCTGCGTGGACAGCTCCATGCCCATCGACGTCATGATCTCCATCAGGCCGACGGCGAGGCCGACGCCCGCCGCGACGCCGGCGAGGGAGCCGACGACGCCGAGGAGCAGGGCCTCGACGAGCACCGAGCGGTTGATCTGTGTGCGGCTGGATCCGATGGCCCGCAGGAGGCCGATCTCGCGGGTGCGCTGGGCGACCAGCATGGAGAAGGTGTTGACGATGAGGAAGATGCCGACGAGGAAGGCGATGCCGGCGAAGCCGAGCATGGCGTACTTCATGACGTCGAGGAAGCCGGCGACGTCCTCGCGTCCGGCGTCGGTGGCCTCCGCGGCGGTCTGCAGCTTGTAGCCGGAGCCGAGCTTCGCGGCGATGTCCGCCTTCAGCGCCTCGTCGCTGACACCGGGTGCGGCGTCGACGCTGATCTGGGTGAACAGGCCCTCTTTGCCGAGCAGTTCGCGCTGCGCGGTGGCGGTGTCGTACCAGACGACGGTGGCGCCGGGGTTGGTCACCTTGAAGGCGGCGATGCCGGAGATCCGGGCGGTGAAGTCGCCGGTGACGGCGATGGTCCGCAGCTCGTCGCCGATCTTCAGGTGGTGCTTGTCGGCGGTGGCCTGGTCGACGAGGACGTCGGTGGGGCCGCGCGGCTCGTGGCCGGAGGCGATCTCGACCGAGCGCAGCTCGTTGGGCGACCAGTTCCCGGCGATGGTCGGGGCGCCGGAGGTCGGGCCGATGTTCTCGTCGCGGGAGTCGACGACGGTGACGGACATCGACACCACGCCGCCCTGGACGGCGCGGACGCCCGGGACGCTCCTGACCTGGTCGGCGACGGAGGCGGGCAGGCTCGCGGGGCGGCCGTTCTGCGGTATCTCGTCGTTCGCGGCGGCGTCCTTCGGACTGACGGTGACGTCGGACGCGGTGGTGGCGAAGAGCTTGTCGAAGGTGGTGTTCATGGTGTCGCTGAACACCAGGGTGCCGCTGACGAAGGCGACGGAGAGGAGGACGGCGACGGCGGAGAGCGCCATGCGGCCCTTGTGCGCGAGGAAGTTGCGCAGGGAGGTCTTGAGGACGGTCATGACGTACGCCCCCGGGCGTCGAAGTCGGGGGTCTGGGGGTGTCCCCCGGAAAAGAGGAGCATCCGGTCGAGGACCTGCTCGGCGGTCGGCGCGTACATCTCGTCGACGATCCGGCCGTCGGCGAGGTAGAGGACGCGGTCGGCGTAGGAGGCGGCGACGGGGTCGTGGGTGACCATGACGATGGTCTGACCGAGCTCGTCGACGGACTGCCGCAGGAAGCCGAGGACTTCGGCGCCGGCGCGCGAGTCGAGGTTTCCGGTCGGCTCGTCGCCGAAGATGATCTCGGGCCGGGCGGCGAGCGCGCGGGCCACGGCCACGCGCTGCTGCTGGCCACCGGAGAGCTGGGTGGGCCGGTGCTTCAGGCGCTCGCCGAGACCGACGGTGTCGACGACCCGGCGCAGCCACTCCTGGTCGGGCTTGCGGCCGGCGATGTCCATCGGCAGCGTGATGTTCTCCAGGGCGTTCAGGGTGGGCAGCAGGTTGAACGCCTGGAAGATGAAGCCGATGCGGTCGCGCCGCAGTCGGGTCAGCTTCTTGTCCTTCAGACCGGTGATCTCGGTGTCGCCGAGGAAGATCTGACCGCCGCTGACGGTGTCGAGCCCGGCGAGGCAGTGCATGAGGGTGGACTTGCCGGAGCCGGAGGGCCCCATGATCGCGGTGAACCGCCCGCGGGCGATGTCCACGTCGACGTGGTCCAGGGCGACGACCCGGGTCTCCCCGGTGCCGTACGCCTTGACGACCTGCCGCGCCCGCGCGGCGACGGCCGTCCGCTCTCCCGTGTCCCCCTGGGCGGGGACGCTCACAGCCGAAGTCACGGTATGTCTCCTATGGATGCGTAGAGGTGGGCGCGGTCGATGCCCGCGTTCGAGTCTGGCCGGGGGCGGGGGCCGGGGCACTGGTGCCTGGCGCAGTCTTCGCCCTGGGGTTGTCCGTAAGAACAAGCTAAGGACAGCGGGTGCCCCGCCTCGTCCTCCGCCGGGACGAAGAGCCCCTGGGCTGTATGGGGGAGGCACCCCTAGGGGTTTCTCCTCCCCCGGTCCGAGTGAGAGGCTGATCCGGGCGCACTTAGATGTACGAAGCATCCGATGGGGTCGGGGAGAGGGGCGGGGCCGGATGGCCGAGGCGACCACGAGGAGGGACGCGGCGAAGACGGGCGCCACACGGCGCGGGCCGGTCGTCGCCGCCCTGATGCTGGGCATGGCGCTCGCCGCGCTCGACGGCACGATCGTGGCCACGGCCGTGCCGCAGATCGTCGGTGATCTGGGCGGCCTGTCGGTCTTCTCCTGGCTGTTCTCCGGCTATCTCCTCGCCGTGACCGTGACGCTGCCGGTGTACGGGAAGCTCAGCGACACCTTCGGCCGCAAGCCGGTCCTGATCGCCGGCATCGTGCTCTTCCTCGTCGGCTCCCTGCTGTGCGCGTGCGCCTGGAACATGGGCTCGCTGATCGCCTTCCGGGTGGTCCAGGGCCTGGGCGGCGGCGCCCTCCAGGGCACGGTCCAGACCCTCGCCGCCGACCTCTACCCGCTGAAGGAACGTCCCCGCATCCAGGCCCGGCTCTCCTCCGTGTGGGCCACCTCCGCCGTGGCGGGCCCGGCGGCGGGCGGCCTGCTCGCGGGGTACGCGGACTGGCGCTGGATCTTCCTGATCAACCTGCCGGTGGGGGCGGCGGCCCTGTGGCTGATCGCCCGTCACCTGGTGGAACCGGGGCGGCCCGTGGGCGACGGGGCGGGTCCCGTACGGGAGGGGCCGGGTCCCGTACGGGAGGGGGCGAAGGCGCGGGCCGGGGCGCGGCCGCGGGTCTCCGTCGACTGGGCGGGCGCCCTCGCCATCTTCGCCACCGGCACCCTCCTGCTCACGGCGCTCGTCCAGGGCGGCGTCGCCTGGCCCTGGCTGTCCGCGCCCTCGCTCGGGCTGTTCGGCGGCGCGGCGGCGCTCGCCGCGCTGACCGTCCTCATCGAGCGGCGGGCCGCCGAACCGATCATCCCCGGCTGGGTCTGGCGCCGCCGCACCATCGCCGCCGTCAACCTCGCCCTGGGCGCGCTCGGCCTGCTCATGGTCGCGCCGACCGTCTTCCTGCCCACGTACGCGCAGGCCGTGCTCGGACTCGGCCCGATCGCGGCCGGGTTCGTGCTCTCCGCCATGACCCTGAGCTGGCCGGTGACGGCCGCCCTCTCCAACCGGGTCTACACCCGCATCGGCTTCCGCCAGACCGCCCTCCTCGGCATGGGCCTCGCCCTGCTGGTCCTGCTCGCGTTCCCGCTGCTGCCCTTCCCCGGCGAGCCGTGGCAGCCCGCGCTGCTGATGCTGCTGCTCGGCGGGGCGCTCGGCTTCTTCCAGTTGCCGCTGATCGTGGGCGTCCAGTCGACCGTCCCGTACGAGGAGCGGGGCACGACCACCGCCTCCGTCCTCTTCGTCCGCCAGGTCGGCCAGAGCGTCGGCGCGGCCCTGTTCGGCGCCGTCGCCAACGGCGTCCTGGCCGCGCGGCTCGGCGGAAGCGGAAACGGGGACGGCAGCGGAAGCGGAAGCGGAAACGGAAGCGGCGAAGCCGGCGGGGGCGCTGATCTGGACGGTCTGGTCCGCGCCCTGGAGACCCCCGGCGCGCTCACCGGCCCGGCCGCCGACCATCTGCGCCGGGCGGTCGACGCGGCCGTCGACTACGTCCACCTGGGCGCCGCGGCCGCCGCCGCCCTCGCCCTCCTCGTCCTCCTCACCCTCGCGCCGCGCCGCTTCCCCGTCCTCCCGGACGAGGAAACCCGCAGCCAGGAGACGGGACCCCCTCGGGCACGAAGAAGCTGAGGTTGATCCGGGCGCCGGGCGCGGCCACCGGTTCCGCGAGGCAGGTGGCGAGCCGGCCGGGCCCGTGCAGGGCGTGCCGTACGGGCAGCTCGGACCCGTCGGCGTGCGGAAGCGGGGCCGAGGCGCAGACCCGGTAGAGGGGGCCGGCCACCGGGTCGGCGAGGAGGTCGCGTTCGAGCCGGGCGAGGGCGGGGTTGCCCCTACGGGTCCGCACGGCGTGCCCGAGGTGCGGCATGACCGCCGGCGCCCACCGGGTCTCCCAGTCCACGAGCGCCTCGCCGCGGATCTCGGGGTCGAGGAACAGCGCCCGCATGATGTTCGCGGGAGCCCGGCCGCCGGGGAAGAAGAGCCGGAACTCCTCGTTGTGGGCGATGACGTTGAACTCCACGTCGCTCACGTACGCCAGCGCCCCTCCCACCTCGTCGAGCAGCCGCTGCCAGATCCCGGCGATGTCCATCCCCGAGCTGCTGTGCAGGGTGCAGGACGGGTTCTCCTTACGGGTCAGCTCCCACAGGAAGGTCCACTCCTGCTCGCTGAGCTCCAGGACCTGCGCGACCGCGGTCAGGAACTCGCCGCTGGGGCGGGCGAGCCGGCCGTTCTCGAAGCGGTTGTACGTGCCCCGGGCCCGCGTCAGCAGCTCGTCCATCTGCTCCTGGCCGAGGCCGGCGGCCCGTCTGCCCGGCCCCGGCAGACGTGGGGGAAACCCCTTGGTCACGGGGTCGATCGCGGCCCTGCGCGCGTGCAGGAGCTCCTTCAGGGCGCTTCGTTCGGCGGCCGAGAGTCGCATGGTCATCCCCCGTTGTGGCGCCGCTCGCGGCGGCGGAAGCAGGCACGGTCGGTCGGACGGTCGGTCCTATTGTCTGCACTTTCCTTCCGTGGAAAGGCGGATCGCGAACCGCGAGACTCCTGCCATCGGGCACACCCCCACGATGCGGCGGCACCGTCCACGGCGGCGAGCGAGGGCGGCTGCCCGGCCGGGACGCCACCCCGTGAGCCCCGCGACGGGACCGACGGCCGGACCGGAGCCCCTGTGAGCCGGGGCTCCGTGCCGGCCGTCGGTCCCGTCGCCCCCGCCGACACCTCCCCCGCCCAGGGGGCCCCGGCTAGTCGTCCCCGGCGTCGTCCCCGGCTGCGGCCCCGTGCCCCTCACCCTCGGGCCCGCCGTTCCCGGCCTCGGGCCCGGGCTTCTCCGCCTCGTGCCCGGGCTTCTCCGCCTGCGGTCCGCGCCGCTCGCCCTCCGGCTTCTCCCCCGCGGGCTCCTCGGTCGCGGCGGTGGGCGACGGGCCCGCCACGCGGCCCGTCAGGGCGGCCAGGGAGTTGCGGATGTGCTCCATGTGGGAGTGGATCTCGTCCCGGGCCTCCTCGTGCACCCGCAGCACCCGCTCCGTCTCGCGCTCGATCCGCTCCCGCTTCAGGCGCGCCTCCGCGAGCAGTTCGGCCGCCTTCGCCTCGGCGTCCTCCTGGCCGTGCCGGGCGGCCTCCTCCGTCCGGGCCAGGGCACGCCGCTCCTCCGCGAGCCGGGCCTCCGCCCCGGCGATCAGCTCGGCGAGCCGGGCGTCCAGCTCCGCCTCGGCCGCCTGCGCCGCCCGCTCCGCCTCGTCCCGTACGGTGCGCTGCTCGTCGCGCTGTGCCGCGAGCAGCTCCTCCGCGCGGCGGGCCTGCTCCTCCGCGTACGCGCGCGCCGCGTCCCTGGCGCCCTCCGCGTCCCGGCCGGCGACCGTGCGCAGCTCGCGGGCGCGCCCCTCGGCCCGCTCCAGGGTCGCGCGGGCCGCCTCATCGGCCGCCGTGCGCAGCCCCTCCGCGTAGGCGCGGGCCGCCTCCTCCGCCTCGCGGGCGGCGGTGTCGGCCGCCTCGGCGAGGGCCTGTGCCTCGGCCTCCGCGGCCCGTACCAGCCGCTCGTCCTCCTGCTCCGCGAGCTCCAGGATCCTCTGCGCGGCCTCGCCGAGGGACTCGTAGCGCTGCGGCTTCAGGCCCGCGACCACCTCGCGCAGCCGGGCGAGCTCCTCCTCCATCTCCTCGACGCGGACGGTGAGCCGCGCGGCCCGCTCCCGGGCGCCGTCGCGCTCCTCGGACAGCGCGGCGAGGAAACTGTCGACCTGCTGCGGGCGGTATCCCCGGCCCCGTCCGACCGCGAAACTCATCCGTGACGCCCCTTCCTACGAGCCCGCTCGCTGACCTGTACAGGATGCGTCATAAGAACGGACAAAAGGCGCCCGACGTGAACACACGCCGAGCGCCTTAGGTCACATTCCGTCGGGGGCGAGCTACAGCAGCCCGTCCCACATCTGCTCGAGCAGCACCGACCACCAGTTCTCCGGCGACGCCAGCGCCGCCGGGTCCAGCATCGCCAACTGCGCCTGGAAGTCGACGGTCCAGCGACCCGCCTGCTCCGGGTTGAGCCCGAACCGCAGCCGCCACATCCGGCCGAGCAGCGCCAGGCAGCGCACGAACTCTGGCAGCCCGGTGTTCACGAACTGCGGCGGCACCGGCTGCCCGCCGGGACCGGCCTCCACCGGTACGGCGACGATGTGCGCCGTCCCGTACTGGACGCAGATCGCCCGGCCGAAGTCCGAGCCGAGCACCAGGTACGAACCGGCGTCCGGGGCCGGCTGCACCTGGCGCTGCGCGGCGAGCTCCGCGAGCGTCGGCACCACCGGCATCGCCGGCTGCGCCCAGAAGAACGGCCCGAAGTCGGCCGGCAGACCCGCCCACACGAGCGTGACCGCCACCAGCTCCGGCACACCCTGCCGGGACACCGCCCGCTGGTCGAAGCGCAGGATGCCCGGGCCGAACGCCCCGGCCAGCTCCTGCGCCACCCCGTCCGGCGGCAGCGGCGGCACCGGCTGCACCTGCGGCAGCGGCGCCCGCACCGGCGCGGGCCGCGCCGGGCCGTCCGCGACCTGGTGCAACTCGCCCTGGTGCGTCAGGAGTTGCCGCATGCCCTGCTGACGGCCGGCGTGATCCCGGCCGTACGGCGCGATGTTGGTGATCCGCGCCTGCGGCCAGGTCTCCCGGATCATCCGCGCGCAGTAACCGCCCGGCAGCTCACAGGACTCCAGCTCCGTGTGCAGTTCGAGCACCTGCTGCGGCGGCACGTTCATGGCGCGCAGCTCGTGCAGGATCTGCCACTCGGGGTGCGGGGTGCCCGGCGCGGAGCGGCGGATGATCTGCTGCTCCGAACCGTCGGGCGCGCGGTAGCGCAGCACGGCCTGGTAGCCCGGGCCCACCGTCGGCATGCCCGTCGGCTGCGGCTGCGGATACCCGTACGCGGGCCCGGGGCCGGGAGCGGGCGCCGGCGCGGATACGGGCGCGGGCGCGGGCCCCGGCGGCGGAGGCGGCCCGGCGGGACCGCCCGGGCCCGGGTGGGCCAGCATCGTCGCCGCGTGCGCCACACCGCCCGGCGGCGTACCCCCGCCGGCACCGGGCACGCCCGGCGGCGGAGGCGGGGGCGGAGGCGCCATCGGGCCGCTCTGACCGCCCTGGCTCGGGTGGGCCAGCATCGTCGCGGCGTGCGCCACACCGCCCGCCGGCGTACCCCCACCGGCACCGGGCACGCCCGGCGGCGGAGGCGGAGGCGGCGGGGCCATGGGACCGCTGTGACCCGGCTGACCGGGCACACCCGGCGGGCCGGGCGGGGCGGGCTGACCGGCCTGGCTCGGGTGCGCCAGCATCGTCGCCGCCTGGTGCACGGCGGGCGCCGGCGGAGGCGGCGGCGCCGGCGGGCCGGGAGGCTGCGGGCCGTCGGGCCCGAGCTGCGACACCAACTGCGTCCGCACATAGCCACCGGGCGGCGGCGTCTGCGCCTTGCTGGTCGCCGCGTCGGCGATGTCGGCGGCCCCGGGCGCGGACGGCACGGAAGGAGCGGGAGGGGCGGGGGGAGCCGGCGGCGTCGCCGGAGGGGTCGAGGGGGCGGCGGGAGGGGACGACGGCGCGGGCGGAGCCTGCGGGCCGCCCTGGCCGAACATGCCGTCCGCGTCCAGCCGCGGCGCGATCGCGGTCGGCGGCAGCGCGCTGCCGCCCTTCATCAGCGCCGTGGGAGCGTCCGGCCCCACCGCCGGCGGCGGCGTGTCCTCGTCGTCCGCCCCCGAGAGCGGCGGCGCGAACACCGTCGCCGGCAGCGGCACGGCCCCGTCGGCCCCACCGGCACTGGCGTTGGCGTCCGCCCAGGGGCTCTGCGCGGGCACACCGTCCGAAGCGGTCGGCTCGTGACCGTCCTCAGCGGCACCGGCCGCCGGAGAGGCGGCGGGCGAAGCCGCCCAAGGCGCGGCCGACACCTCCGGCGCGGCCTCGGCGGCACCGTCTCCCACGGGGGCCGCCCCCGAAGACACCGCACCACCGGCGGGCGCACCGGAAGCGTCCTCCGGCTCGGCGACCCGCGCCGGCGCGTCGGCAGCGGAACCGGCCCCGGCCCCGGCCCCGGCGGAGCCGTCCACGGGCGCAGCCGCGCCCGAACCGGCCTCCCACGGCGGGGTCGACACCTCGGGCACGACGTCCCCGGCGGAGCCCGTAGCGACGGAGCCCGTACCGGCGGACGACCCGTCGGCGGCCGACGGCCCGTCGGAAGACGAGGTTCCGCCGGAAGACGAGGTTCCGCCGGAAGACGGGGTTCCGTCGGACGCTCCTGTGGTGGACGGCCCGCCGGAAGCGAGGTCCGCGGCCACCGCCCCGGCACCGGGCGCCCCGGCCGGCGAAGCCTCCGGCGCCGACACCGGCTCCGGGGCGGACGCCGGCTCCGCGGCCGGGGACGCGACCGCCGCCGATCCCGCCGGCACCGCCGACGGCACAGCCTCGGGCAGCGCACCCGCGGGAGCCCCACCCTCACCGGCCCCGCCCGCGCCCGGCATCGGCAGCGGCGGCGTGTGCGACGCCGACTCCGGCGACGCGTCCGCGGCCGCCTGGGACGCGTTCGAGCCCACCGGCGGAAGGCCGATCTTGTCCGCCGCCTCCTGGAGCCACTCCGGCGGGCTCAACAGGAACGACGTCTGATTCAGGTCCACCCGCGCCGCCTGCGCCGGAACCGGCGCCGCCGCCTCCGCGGCCGCCGCGCCGTACTCCTCCTCGTACCGGCGGATCACCTCACCCACCGGCAGCCCCGGCCACAGCGTCGCCTCACCGCTGTCCCGGGCGATGACCAGACGCTGCCGGCCCCCGTCCGGGGTCGGCGCCTCCTCACGGTCCTCCGCCCACACCACGAACCCGAGACCGAACTCCCGCACCCGCACCTCACGGTGCAGATACGCCGGCACATCGCCGTTGATCCACTCCTCGGCGCGCTCCTGCGCCTGCGCGAACGTCACCACTGCCAGCTCACTCCCCCACCGGGACCACGGGCACGGCACGCGCGAAGCCACCGTCCACCATCAGATTCGCCACCGTCTCCAGCTCCGGCGGACTGCCCGCCAACCGCTGCAGGAACGCGTCGAAGTCCTCACCACAGGGCAGCAGCAGCCGCTCCACCCGTTCGTTCACCGTCCAGCCGGCCGCCACCTCGCCGCCGTCCCGCGCGTCGTCGTACGCGCAGAACCACACCGAACCGACCGCCTCGCCCTTCACCTTCACCGCGAGCAGACCGCCCTGCACGAAGGCCACACCCAGGAAGTCCTTCGTCAGGTGATCACGGAGGCACTTGTTGACATAGACCAGGTCATTGACCCCCGCCTCCTCCCGCACCGTGAAGAACGGCTGGTCCACCAGCAGCCCCAGCTCCGCGTCCAGCGCCGTACCCACCGGCGCGCACCCGCCCGCCGCCTTCAGGAACGAGCGGTACGCGCCCGGCAGCCGGTAGCCCAGGTCCTCCTCCACGCCCTGCACCTGCAGCTCCGACACCGACGCCCCGCGCTTCGGCAGCCCGAAGTGCACCGGCCGGGTCTCCTGCAGCGGCCGCGTCCCCCGCTTCGACTGATCCACCGACGTCGCCGTCGCCACCCCGCCGTGGTGCCTCAGCAGCGCCTTCACCTCGACCGGAACCAGCTCCAGACGCCGCGTGTGCGCCACGTGGTGCCACGTCCAGCCGTGCGGCGTCGCCACCGCCGGAATCGTGTCCCACAGCTCGTGGCCCGTCGCGGCCAGCGCCGCGTTCGCCGACACGTAATCCGTCAGGCGCAGTTCGTCGACCCCGAAACCCTCCGGAGGATCGGCGATCTCCACCGCCGCCCGCGCGTACGGAGAGAAATCCGGGTAGCCGCGCTCGTCCACCCGCACCCCTCGGGGATGACGGGAGGCCCGGACCGGGTCCGGGAAGTGCACGACCTGCCCGGCGTACGCCGCGTTCGGCGGCACGGTGTCCTGGCCGAGCCGACCTGTCGTCATGGCGGTTGCCCCCTGAGTGGCTTTCTACTGGCTGGTCCGCACAGCCTAAGCGGTGCCACAAGGCCCCGACCCGGCACGATGCGCGCATCCCGCCCACGGTGACCAAGTGTCACGACGGCATGACAGCACCGCCATGGTTCCGACACACCGAACGCACGATTACGCGCCCCAGCTTCCCCATCCGGCACCGCGTTTGGCAGGCTGTTCACGCAACTCGGGGGATTGCAGGAGGGGAAGACACGCACCATGCACGCAAGCACGACACCGGCACCACCGCCCACACAGGGTGACCCACGCCTCATCTGGGGCAGCGACGCCGACACCCACCGCGCCCCCTTACTGCGACACCGCCGCGACGGAATCCTGCCCACCGTCGGCGCGGCCCTCTCCGTCCGCGGCGAGACGCTCACCTGCACCGCCGCCCGCGGCGACCTGCCGCCCGCCCTTCACCCGCTCGTCCAGGACTTCCTCGACACCCTCACGAGCGGCCAGCGCGAACGCTTCACCGGACGCTGTCCCGAGGCGATCCTGCTCTCCCGGCACCTCACCGCCGCCGAGAACGCCCGCTCCAAGCGAGCCCAGCGCAAACCGCTCACCCACAGCGAGGCCCGCCGCTCCCTCAAGCACGCCAAGCTCACCGCCCGCCGCATCCGCGAGGACGGCGACCCGCTGCACGGCAGCTACGCCGCACCCTGCCGCTCCTGTACGGCGATGCTCGCGCACTTCGGAGTGCGCACCGTCGACCCGACCACCGCCCAGAACGGCTGAACCCGACCCGCATGCCCGATCTCAACAGCACCCGCTTCCCCGTGAACGTCGACGCCGCCCTCCGCGAGGCCGGCTGGCAGCCCGGCCGCTGGGACATCAAGCTCGCCGAACAGTGGGCCGACACCCTCCGCGGGCACGTCTCGCCCGCGGGGCACCGCCACACGGTCTTCCCCGCCGTCGTCGAGGCGTGGGCCGAGTTCGGCGGCCTGCGGGTCGCCTCCCCCGGCCACGGCCGGCAGATAGCGCCCGCGACCGTCCGCTTCGACCCCCTCGCCGGGCTCCACCTCGCCCGCACCCTCGGCGACCTCGGCCGCGCCCTCGACACCGAGCTGGCCCCGCTCGGCGAGGAGACCGACGAGGGTGAGCAGCGAGCCGTCCTCGCCATGGACATGGAGGGACGGGTCTACAGCGTCGACCACACCGGCGACTGGTACCTCGGCCGCGACATCGACGCGGCCCTGTCCACCCTGATCACCGGCACCCAGCCCACCCGCCTCGTCCAGGGCCCGTAGGGATCCTGGAGGTCCCAGGGGCCCAGGCCGTCCCAGGGGCCCTGGTGCCTGGTGCCCTGGCGGGGTCCGTACGGTCCGTACGGGCGCTCAGGCCGTGCTCAGGACGTCGCCGGCTCCGCCGCCTCCGCCGACCGCGCCTCCACCGGCAGCACCGCACTCACCCGGAAACCACCCGCGTCCGTCGGCCCCGACACGAACACCCCACCGAGCCGGGACACCCGCTCCCGCATCCCCACCAGACCGTTCCCGCCGCTCGGCAGGTCCGCGTCCGCCACCCCCGCGGCCGACGGACCGTTCTCCACCTGCATCGCGACCTCCGCCTCACGATGCGCGAGCCGCACCACGACCTCCGCACCCGCCGCGTGCTTGTGGACGTTCGTCAGCGCCTCCTGGACCACCCGGTACGCGGTCTGCTCCACCTCCGCCCCGTACCGCCGCCGCTCCCCCGTCACCACGAGCTCCACCACCACACCGGCCTGCCGCGACTGCTCCACCAGCGCCTCCAGGGCGTCCAGACACGGACCGCCCTCCGCCGCGGCCGCCTCGGCGGCGGCCGCCGCCGCACGCCCCACGGCGGCCAGCGGCACGGCGGCGGACGGACCGGAGGGAGCGGACGGCGGGGGGGAACCGGGCGGCGCGGAGGTCGCGGAGGGGCTCGGCACCTCCTCCCGCAGCACCCCCAGCATCTCCCGCAGCTCCGTCAACGCCTGCCGCCCCATGTCCCCCACCAGCGCCGCGTTCCGCACCGCCTTCTGCGGATCCTTCAACGCCACCGCCTGCAAGGCCGCCGCGTGCACCACCATCAACGACACCCGGTGCGCCACCACGTCGTGCATCTCCCGCGCGATCCGCGTCCGCTCCTCCTGCCGCGCCCACTGCGCCCGCTGCTCCGCCCGGTCCGCCAGCAGCGACAGCTCCTGCTCCAGACTGTCCGCACGCTCCCGCAACGACTCCATCAACCGGCGCCGTGCGCCTATGTAGAGACCGAACAGCACCGGCGGGGCGTTCAGGCCCAGCGTCATGAAGATCGACACCACGGGCACGTACCAACCGCTGGGATCGAAATCCGGCTGCCCGGCGTCCGCCTGCGCCACGTCCTGGCGCATCCGCACCACCGTCACGACATAGACGGCGACCGTCGACATCCCCGCCAGCGCCGCCGTATAGCGCCGGGGAACCTCCGAGGCGGCCAGCGAATAGAGACCGACGATCCCCATCAGATAGCCCATCTCGGCCGGCGTCACCGCGATCGAGACGAGCACCACCGTGATCGGCCACCGCCGCCGCACCAGCAGCACCGATCCGACCACCAGCCCGAACAGCACCCCCACCGGCACCGGCAGCGACGCCTGCTCCGCGAACCCGACCCCCTCGAGCCCGCACTCCAGGGCGGACACGACGGCCAACGCCCCGTCCAGCACCACACTGCGCCGTCTCCCCCACCACCACCAGCTCCGACGGGCCACCTGCGTGCCCGCCGCGTCCTGGTCTGCCCCCGTTGCGGTCATGCCTTCCACCCTACGGTCGAGGGCCACCGATTTTCCCGCCTCCCACCGCCTCCGCGGCGCGACGCCGTCCCGCCCTCCGCATTCGCGGAAGTGCCGACCTGTACCGTCGCATCGAGGGTGTCTGGTGCGGCATAGTAGGGGCTGCCTCCGCAAGGGTCCGAGGAAATCGGACACAAGGGGCATGCGATCCCGGATCGTCTAAAGGTAGGACAAACGGTTTTGGTCCGTTGAATGAGGGTTCGATTCCTTCTCCGGGAGCCGCTCGGTTCGGGTCCCGACCTCTCAGGTCGGGACCCTTACTCATGTCCGGCCCGGTACCCCCCGGTATCCTTCGGAAGTCCACCACCCGAAAGCCGAAGGGCATTCCCGTGAGCGCCAACCGCCCGGCCGCCGTCGTCGTCCTCGCAGCGGGTGAGGGCACCCGCATGAAGTCGAAGACTCCCAAGGTTCTGCACGAGATCGCCGGGCGGTCGCTCGTCGGGCATGTCGTGTCCGCCGCTCGTGAGCTGGAGCCCGAGGACCTGGTCGTGGTCGTGGGGCACGCGCGGGAGCAGGTCACGGCGCATCTCGACGCGCACTACGCGGGGACCCGGACGGCCGTGCAGGAGCAGCAGAACGGCACGGGGCACGCGGTGCGGACGGCGCTGGGCGAGCTGGGGCGGGCTCCGGAGGGGACCGTCGTGGTGGTGTGCGGGGACACGCCGCTGCTGTCGGGCGAGACGCTGCGGGCGCTGGCCGCGACGCACGCCGCCGACGGCAACGCGGTGACCGTGCTGACCGCCGAGGTGCCGGACTCGACCGGCTACGGGCGGATCGTGCGGGACGCCGGGACCGGTGCGGTGACGGAGATCGTGGAGCACAAGGACGCCACGGACGAGCAGCGGGCGATCAAGGAGATCAACTCCGGGGTCTTCGCGTTCGACGGTGCGCTGCTCGCGGACGCGCTGGGGAAGGTGCGGACGGACAACAGCCAGGGTGAGGAGTACCTCACGGACGTGCTGTCGATCCTGCGGGAGGCCGGCCATCGGGTGGGTGCGTCGGTCGCGGCGGACCACCGGGAGATCCTGGGCATCAACAACCGCGTGCAGTTGGCGGAGGCCCGTGCGCTGCTGAACGCGCGGCTGCTCGAGCGGGCGATGCTGGCGGGCGTGACGGTGGTGGATCCGGCGTCGACGTTCGTGGACGTGACGGTGACGTTCGAGCCGGACGCGACGGTGCTGCCGAACACGCTGCTGCTCGGTGCGACGCATGTCGCCGAGGACGCCGTGGTGGGTCCGAACTCGCGGCTGAAGGACACCAGGGTCGGCCGGGGCGCGCGGGTGGACAACACCGTGGCGGACGGGGCCGTGGTGGGCGAGGGCGCCTCCGTGGGGCCGTACACGTATCTGCGTCCGGGGACGGATCTGGGCGCGCGCTCCAAGGCGGGTACGTATGTGGAGATGAAGAACGCCGTGATCGGTGAGGGGACGAAGGTCCCTCATCTGTCGTACGTCGGTGATGCGACGATCGGCGAATTCACGAACATCGGTGCGGCGAGTGTCTTCGTGAACTACGACGGTGAGGCGAAGCACCACACGACGATCGGCTCTCACTGCCGTACCGGTTCGGACAACATGTTTGTGGCACCCATCACGATCGGGGACGGCGCCTACACCGCTGCCGGGTCCGTCATCACGAAGGATGTGCCGCCCGGTTCGCTGGCCGTGGCCCGTGGCCAGCAGCGGAATATCGAGGGTTGGGTGGCTCGGAAGAGGCCGGGGAGCGCCGCGGCGCAGGCCGCTCAGGCCGCCAGTGAGAAGTCCGCCGGCGAAAGCTGACCGGAAACGAGTACGTCGAAGTCGGCGTACCGTGATACGTGCACACAAATTCGGCTGGCTCGCACGCGCGCACGGGAGCGCGGGGTTTTTGCGGCCAGAGAACCCGTCGAGGAGACAGTGCTGTGACCGGGATCAAGACGACCGGCGAGAAGAAGCTGATGCTCTTCTCCGGCCGCGCCCACCCCGAGCTGGCCGAGGAGGTCGCACACCAGCTTGGTGTCGGCATCGTGCCGACCAAGGCTTTCGACTTCGCCAACGGTGAGATCTATGTCCGCTTCCAGGAGTCGGCTCGCGGTGCGGACTGCTTCCTGATCCAGAGCCACACGGCTCCGATCAACAAGTGGATCATGGAGCAGTTGATCATGATCGATGCTCTGAAGCGGGCTTCGGCCCGGAGCATCACCGTGATCATTCCGTCGTACGGCTATGCCCGTCAGGACAAGAAGCACCGCGGGCGGGAGCCGATCTCGGCGCGCCTGGTGGCCGATCTGCTGAAGACGGCGGGTGCGCACCGCATCCTGACCGTGGACCTGCACACGGACCAGATCCAGGGCTTCTTCGACGGTCCGGTGGACCACCTGTCGGCGCTGCCGGTGCTCGCGGACTACGTGGGTGCGAAGGTGGACCGTACGAAGCTGACGATCGTGTCTCCGGACGCGGGTCGTGTGCGGGTGGCGGACCGCTGGTGCGACCGTCTGGACGCGCCGCTGGCGATCGTGCACAAGCGGCGTGACAAGGACGTCGCCAACCAGGTGACGGTGCACGAGGTCGTCGGTGACGTGGAGGGCCGTGTGTGCGTCCTGGTGGACGACATGGTCGACACGGCGGGCACGATCTGCGCGGCCGCGGACGCCCTGTTCGCGCACGGTGCGGAGGACGTCATCGTGACGGCGACGCACGGCATCCTGTCCGGCCCGGCCGCCGACCGGCTGAAGAACTCGAAGGTGAGCGAGTTCGTCTTCACGGACACGCTGCCGGACCCGAGCTCGCTGGAGCTGGACAAGATCACGGTGCTGTCGATCGCGCCGACGATCGCGCGCGCGGTGCGTGAGGTGTTCGAGGACGGTTCGGTGACGAGCCTCTTCGAGGAGCAGTGAGCTTCACCGGCTGACGGCTGAGGGCTGCCGACTCACGGCTGACGGCTGAGGGCTGAGGTAAGGGCCGCTTCCCCTGGGAGGCGGCCCTTACGCGTGCTCCGGGCGGCGGCCGGCCGCCGGCCGCCGCCCGTGATCCATTTGGGCGGTTCCGGCGCGGCCGCTAGACTGTCGTGGTTGCTCGGCGAGGGAGGCCGACCCGTCACGGGTCCGGCGGTCCGTTATCGACGCGCTCTTCGTAGCAGGCCATCGCCAGTCGTGGCCGGGTGACAGTCGCATCCGTCACCACCCATACGAGGAGTGCACATGTCCGAGGTCAAGCTCGCCGCTTCCGTCCGCACGGAGTTCGGCAAGGGCGCCGCCCGCAAGATCCGCCGTGACGCCAAGGTTCCCGGTGTCCTCTACGGCCACGGCACGGAGCCGGTCCACCTCACCCTCCCGGGTCACGACCTGACGCTGGCGCTGCGTACGCCGAACGTCCTGCTGTCCCTGGACATCGAGGGCCGCGGCACCGAGCTGGCCATCCCGAAGGCCGCCCAGCGCGACCCGCTGAAGGGCTTCCTCGAGCACGTCGACCTGCTCCTGGTCAAGCGTGGCGAGAAGGTCACCGTCGAGATCGTCGTCGAGACCGAGGGCGACCTGGCCCCGGGTGCCTTCCTGGTCGAGAACGTGCTGAACACGCTCTCCGTCGAGGCCGAGGCCACCCACATCCCGGAGTCCGTCACGGTCTCCATCGAGGGCCTGTCCGCCGGTGACTCGATCCACGCCAAGGACATCGCGCTGCCGAAGGGCACCACCCTGGTGACCGACCCCGACGCCGTCGTCATCCAGATCCTGGCCGCGCAGGCCGAGGAGCCGGCCGCCGACGCGGGCGAGGGCGAGGGCGCCGAGGCCTGAGCCGTAGGCTCTGCCTGACGTGACGGGGTGACGGGCCGGGAACGGTCCGCCACCCCGTTTCTTCTGTACTGAGGACGAGGAGACGAGACGCAGATGACGGACGACGCGAACGCCCCCTGGCTGATCGTCGGCCTCGGCAACCCGGGCCCGGAGTACGCGCGCAACCGGCACAACGTGGGCTTCATGGTGGTGGATCTGCTGGCCGAGCGGATCGGCGGCACGTTCAAGCGGGCGCAGAAGGCGCAGGCGCAGGTGGTGGAGGGGCGCATGGGTCCGCCCGGGCCCGCCAACCGCCGTGTGGTGCTCGCGAAGCCCATGTCGTACATGAACCTGTCGGGCGGCCCGGTGACGGCGCTGCGTGACTTCTACAAGGTGCCGACGGCGCACATCGTGGCGGTCCACGACGAGCTGGACATCGACTACGGGGTGCTGCGGCTGAAGATCGGCGGCGGCGACAACGGTCACAACGGCCTGAAGTCGATGACGAAGGCGATGGGCGCGGACTATCACCGGCTGCGGTTCGGCATCGGCCGGCCGCCGGGCCGGATGCAGGTCGCGGACTTCGTCCTGAAGGACTTCTCGTCGACCGAGCGCAAGGAGCTCGACTACTTCGTGGACCGGGCGGCGGACGCCGTGGAGTGCCTGGTGACGGAGGGTCTGGAGCGCGCGCAGTCCGCGTACAACTCCTGACCCGGCTCGGGTACGACTGTACGATCGCGGGTCATGACGCATGCCCGTAACGCCGCCATGGCCCTCGTCGTCCTGCTCCTCGTGGTCGCGGGGGCGTGGTCGTCCTGGAACACGGCCCGGCATGTGCTGCTGTCCAAGGGGCGCGAGCACGGCACGCTGACGGTGACCGGCTGCAACGAGGAGACGTGCAGCGGCCGTTACGTATCGGAGGATCCGGCCTCGCCGCATCACACGCTGCGGATCTCGCACTCGGTGGCGGCGCAGAAGGGCGAGACGCTGCCGGTGGTGGTGAAGCCGGGCACGGACGAGGCGGTCCGCACGGGCTGGGGCGGCGGGCTGCACGCGTGGCTGCCGCTGGGCGGGGCGCTGCTGTTGGCGGCGCCGCTGATCGGCGGCGGGATGCGGATGGTGCGGACGGCGTGGTCGGTGGCGGGGGTGGGTGCGGCGGTGCTGCTGGGGGCGTTCTTCGCGCTCTGACCGTTTTCGGACACGGTGGCGTGATCCCGCCGAATCGTTATGTCCCTTGGGTTAAGGGTGACTTAGAGCAACGGATAGGCTGCCCCCGCCACCTCCCACGGCATCCCTCATCCCACAGATGGACGACAATGCGACGTTCTCTCATCACCGCCGGCGCGCTCGTCGCGGCCGTGGCGGGCTCCCTCGCGCTGGCGCCGGCCGCGTCGGCCGCCGAGGTCCCCTTCCACCACGCGAAGGACCTTCCGATCAGCGCCGCCTCCTTCGAGAACACCGAGAAGGTGTGCGACGGCATCCCGTCCACGCAGGACGGCTGGCACTTCGTGCTCGCCGGCAGCAAGGGCAACGAGGCCAACTTCACCAAGCTGACCGTCACGTTCGACAACGGTGCCCCGATCGTCATCACGGACTTCAGCGTCTTCGGCGGCTCGGCGGGCAAGCACGCGTACGTGGGCTCGACCATCGGCGCGAAGCTGACCTCCGCCACCGCCGAGGTCGACGGTGAAGCGAAGAAGTTCAACCTCTCGCACACCTGCCCCGGCACCCCGGTCACCACCACCCCGTCCGGCACCCCCTCGGGTACCCCCTCGGGCACGCCGTCCGGCACGCCCAGCGGCACGCCGTCGGGCACCCCGTCCGGCACGCCGTCCAGCACCGCGTCCACCTCCCCGAGCACGTCGGTCTCCCCGACCGCGTCCGCCTCGGAGAGCTCCACCAACGCCCCCGGCACCGCCGGTGGCAACGGCACCGCCGGCACCGCCGGTGGTAACGGCGGTGGCGCCGAGGGCGACCTGGCCGAGACCGGTTCCAGCGCCCCCGTCGGCATTCTCGCCGCCGTCGCCGTCGCCCTCGCGGGTGCCGGTGCGTTCCTGGTGAGCCGCCGCCGCAAGGCGCAGCAGCACTGACGTACCCCGTCGTGACGGTGCCCCCGCGGGAGATCCCGCGGGGGCACCGTCACGTGGAGCGGAGGATCAGCCGGTGTTGCGCAGACCGGCGGCGACGCCGTTCACCGTGAGCAGCAGGGCCCGGGCGAGCAGCGGGTCGGGGTCCTCGCCGCGCTCGGCGGCGGTGCGCTGGCGGGCGAGCAGGGCGACCTGGAGGTAGGAGATGGGGTCCAGGTAGGCGTCGCGGATGGCGAAGGTCTGCTGGAGGACCGGGTTGGAGTCGAGCAGCTTCTCGCCGCCGGTCACCTTGAGGACCTCGGCGACGGTGAGCGCGTGCTCGGCCTCGATGGTGGCGAAGACGTGCTTGAGGTCGTCGGGGACGAGGGTGTCGACGTAGTGGCGGGCGATCCGCAGGTCCGTCTTGGCCAGCGTCATCTCGACGTTGGAGAGGAAGTTGCGGAAGAAGTGCCACTTCTCGTACATCTCGCCGAGGACGGCGTCCAGGCCGGCCTCGCGCAGGGCCTTGAGGCCCGAGCCGACGCCGTACCAGCCGGGGACGATCTGGCGGGACTGGGTCCAGCCGAAGACCCACGGGATGGCCCGCAGTCCGTCGAGGCCGGCGCCGGAGTCGGGCCTCCTCGACGGCCGGGAGCCGAGGTGGAGGTCGGCGAGCTGGTCGACGGGGGTGGAGGCGAAGAAGTACGCGGGCAGGTCGGGGTCCTCGACGAGCCTGCGGTACGCGGAGTGGGCGGCGTCGGAGACGGTGTCCATGGCCGCGTCCCAGCGGGCCAGGGCCTCGTCGGACTGGCGCGGCGCGGTGTGCAGGGCGGACGCCTGCAGGGTGGCGGCGACGGTCAGTTCGAGGTTCTCCCGGGCCAGCGACGGGATGAGGTACTTGTCGGAGATGACCTCGCCCTGCTCGGTGACCTTGATCTCGCCCTCCAGGGTGCCCCAGGGCTGGGCGAGGATCGCGTCGTGCGAGGGGCCGCCGCCGCGGCCGACGGTGCCGCCGCGGCCGTGGAAGAGGCGGAGGCGGACGCCGTAGCGGTGGGCGACGTCGCGCAGGCGCCGCTGGGCGCGGTGGATCTCCCACTGGCTGGTGGTGATGCCGCCGAACTTGGAGGAGTCGGAGTAGCCGAGCATGACCTCCTGGACGTCGCCGCGCAGCGAGACGAGCCGGCGGTACGACGGGTCGGCGAGCATGTCGTTGAGGATGACGTCGGCGGCGCGCAGCTCGTCGGTGGTCTCCAGGAGCGGCACGATGCCGATCTTGGCCCAGCCGGCGTGCAGGTCGATGAGGCCGGCCTCGCGGGCGAGGACGGTGGCGGCGAAGACGTCGTCGGCGCCCTGGCACATCGAGATGATGTAGGACTCGATGACCTCGGGCCCGAAGCGCTCGAACGCCTCCTTGACGGTGAAGAAGACGCCGAGGGTCTTCTGCCCGGCGGCGTCCAGCGGGGCCGGGGTGGGGGCCAGCGGGCGGCGGGAGCGGAGCTCCTTGGCGAGCAGCTTCTGCCGGTAGTCGCGCGGCATGTCGGCGTAGCGCCAGGACTCCTCGCCGAGCCGGTCGAAGAGCTGGCCGAGGGCGTGGTGGTGGGCCTCGGCGTGCTCGCGGACGTCCATGGTGGCGAGCTGGAGGCCGAAGGCGGAGAGGGTGCGGATGACCCGGTCCATGCGGCCGTCGGCGAACAGGCCGCCGCGGTGCTCGCGCAGCGAGGTCTGGATGAGGGTGAGGTCGCGCAGCAGCTCGGCGGTGCCGAGGTAGTCGCGGCCGTCCTGGTGCGGGGTGCCCTTGGCGAGCCGCTCGCGGGTGTTGAGGAGCTTCTGGCGGACGCAGGTGACCTTGAGCCGGTAGGGCTCCTCGGCGTTGAGCCGCTTGTAGCGGGGGCTGATCTCCGGCAGGCGCTCCAGGTCGGTCTGGAGGGAGTCCAGGAGTTCCTGGGTGGCGCCGGCGTAGCGGATGGAGTTGGACAGCAGTCCGCGCAGGAAGTCGACGAGTTCGAGGGCGTCGGTGATGCCGTGCTCGTGCTGGAGGATCAGCACGTCCCAGGTGACCTGGGGGGTGACGTTGGGGTTGCCGTCGCGGTCGCCGCCGATCCAGGTGCCGAAGGTGAGCGGGCGGGTGCCGGCGGGCAGCTCGAAGCCGACGCGCTCGAGTTCGGCGGCGAGGTCCTCGAGGACGTCGCCGACGGCGCCGGCGTGCAGCTCGTCGAGGTAGTAGATGGCGTTGCGGGCCTCGTCGGCGGGCTCGGGCCGCACCACGCGCAGTTCGTCGGTCTGCCAGATGAGGTCGATGTTCTCGGCGAGCCGCAGGTCGGTGCGGCGCCGGTCGGCCTCGATGACCGGGGTCTCCAGGAGGGCGGCGATCCGTCGCAGCTTGTTGAGGACGGAGCGCCGGGCGGCCTCGGTGGGGTGGGCCGTGAACACGGGCCGCACGTTGAGGTTCTTGATCGTCTCGCGTACGTGGGCGGGGTCGCCGTCCTTGAGCATGTCGGCCGTACGGGCGAGCAGGCCGCCCTCGGCGGCGCGCTTCTCGCGCATCTCCCGGCCGCGGTGGACCTGCTCGGTGACGTTGGCGAGGTGGAAGTAGGTGGAGAACGCGCGCACGAGCTTGGCGGCGGTCTCCAGTTCGACGCCCCGCAGCAGCTCGGCGGCGGCGTCGCCGTCCTCGCGGGTGAGGCGGCGGACCTTCTCGACGAGTTCCAGGAGCTCGTGGCCCTCCTGGCGCACGAGCGTCTCGCCGAGGAGATCGCCCAGTCGGCGGATGTCGGAGCGCAGCTCGGCGCTGGCGGTGGAGGTCTGGTCGGCACTGCTCACAGGTGCGGCTCCTTGCAGTGTTTGAGCACGTCTGGAGGGGTACTGGAGGCTTGCGGACCGCGCTGTCCGACGCTCCAAGGATAGGTGTCCGCATCGGCGGCGCGGAGCACGCCCCGCCTTTGGCGCTCTTGCCGCGCGCCGAGGCGCTGCCATACTTACGTCGCCGTAGGTTACGGAACCGTAGCCTAAGCGTCCTTTCCCTACCCTCACCCCCCAGGGGACACGTATGACCACAAGCCCCGAGGTGACCTCGGAGTCCGCGCAGTCCGAGGCACTCGACACCGCTCGAGACCTGCCCTCCGCCACGCTGGGCGGCGACAACAAGCGTTCGATCGAGCAGATCACGCTGCTGCTGTTCATCACGGTGCCCTTCCTGGCCCTGGTCGCGGCGGTGCCGCTGGCCTGGGGCTGGGGGGTGAGCTGGCTGGATCTGGGTCTCATGACGGCGATGTACTTCATCGGCTGCCACGGGATCACGATCGGCTTCCACCGTTACTTCACGCACGGTTCCTTCAAGGCGAAGCGTCCGCTGCGCATCGCGCTGGCGATCATGGGTTCGCTGGCCGTCGAGGGGCCGCTGGTCCGCTGGGTGGCGGATCACCGCAAGCACCACAAGTTCTCCGACGCCGAGGGTGACCCGCACTCGCCGTGGCGGTTCGGGGAGACGGTTCCGGCCCTGATGAAGGGGCTGTGGTGGGCTCACATCGGCTGGATGTTCGACGAGGAGCAGACGCCGCAGCACAAGTACGCACCCGATCTGATCAAGGACCCGGCGATCCGCGGGATCTCCCGCCAGTTCGTCCTGTGGACCGTGGTCAGCCTCGCCATCCCGCCCGTCGTCGGCGGCCTGGTGACGATGTCGTGGTGGGGCGCGTTCACCGCGTTCTTCTGGGGCTCGCTGGTGCGGGTGGCGCTGCTGCACCACGTCACGTGGTCGATCAACTCGATCTGTCACGCGGTCGGCAAGCGCCCCTTCAAGTCCCGGGACCGCTCCGGCAACGTCTGGTGGCTGGCGGTGCTGTCCTGCGGCGAGTCCTGGCACAACCTGCACCACGCGGACCCGACCTCGGCCCGGCACGGGGTGCTGCGCGGCCAGATCGACTCCAGTGCCCGGCTGATCCGCTGGTTCGAGCGCCTTGGCTGGGCCTACGACGTGCGCTGGCCGGCCAAGGAGCGGATCGACGCCCGGCGCCAGAGCCTGCCCGCAGACGCGGCATGATGGAGAACGTGGCGATCGACGGCAGTTCCAGCAGCGCGAGCGAGCAGCAGAAGTCCCGGCGTGGCCGCCGGGTGAGGATGACCGGCGCCGAGCGCCGGGAGCAGCTCCTCGACATCGGTCGCACGCTCTTCGCGGAGAAGGGCTTCGAGGGCACGTCGGTGGAGGAGATCGCCGCGAAGGCGGGGGTCTCCAAGCCGGTGGTCTACGAGCACTTCGGCGGCAAGGAGGGTCTGTACGCGGTCGTGGTGGACCGGGAGATGCGCCAGTTGCTCGACATGGTGACCGGCGCCCTGACCGCCGGGCACCCGCGTGAGCTCCTCGAACAGGCCGCGTTCGCCCTGCTCGACTACATCGAGCGTTATACGGACGGTTTCCGCATTCTGGTGCGGGACTCGCCGGTGGCCCAGTCGACGGGCACCTTCGCCTCGCTGATCAGCGACATCGCCACGCAGGTGGAGGACATCCTGGGTCTGGAGTTCAAGGCCCGCGGTTTTGACCCGAAGCTGGCGCCCCTCTACGCGCAGGCGCTGGTGGGCAGTGTGGCGCTGACCGGTCAGTGGTGGCTGGACGTGCGCAAGCCCAAGAAGGCGGAGGTGGCGGCGCATCTGGTCAACCTGGCCTGGCACGGTCTGGACGGTCTGGAGCAGAAGCCGCGCCTGATAGGGCACCGCAAGAGCTGATCGCCGCGACGGGGGCGCCGCACCACGGGTGGGGCGCCCCCGTCCGTAACATCAGGCGGCCTTCCGTGCGACGGCGAAGATCCGCCGGAACGGGAACGGGGTGCCGTGCGGTCCCCGCGGGTACGCCTCGCGCAGCCGGTCACGGTACTGGGCCAGGAACGCCTCCGTGGCGGCCCGGTCGTCCCTGAGGGCGGTGAGGACGGGCCTGAGGGCGGTGCCCTTGACCCAGTCGAGCACGGGGTCGTCCCCCGGCAGCATCTGGTGGTAGGTGGTCTCCCAGACGTCCGCCTCGCAGCCGAGGTCGGTGAGCCGCTGGAGGTAGTCCGCCGCGTCCAGGATGTGGACGAAGCGCCGGCCGAGGTCCCCCACCCGGTCGCGCCACTCCGGGGTCTCGCACAGTTCGCCGAGCAGGGCATGGCTCGGCGAGGTGAAGTTGCCCGGCACCTGGAACGCGAGCGTTCCGCCGGGGGTGAGTCCGTCGATCCAGCAGGCGAAGGACTCGGGGTGGTTGGGCACCCATTGCAGGGCGGCGTTGGAGACGATCAGGTCATAGGGCTCGTCGGGCGTCCAGTGGGCCGCGTCGGCGGGCCGGAAGTCGAGCCAGCCGCCGCCCGCCGTGGTCCCCGCCCAGTCCTTCTCGGCTCGCTCCAGCATCTCGGGCGAGAGGTCGAATCCGGTGATGTGCGCGTCGGGCCAGCGGTCGGCGAGCAGGACGGTGACGTTGCCGGGGCCGCAGCCGAGGTCCGCGATGCGGGCGGGACGGTCACGGTGCGGAAGTTCGGGTATTCGGGTGAGCAGGTCGAGGAACGGACGGGTGCGGTGTCCGGAGTGTCGGAGGTACTGCTGTGGGTCCCACGTTGGTGCCGCTGAGTCCACGGAATACATGTTCGAAGCCCCCTTGCTGGAACGAGTTGCCGAAGCGGAACGGAGTTCCGGCCCGGTCTCTTCCCCATAGTCAAGAAGACTATATCTGGACGTCAAGATTCTTGATGTCAACAATGACGACACCAAGAGACTTTATGTCAACAGACCCTCTACACTGATCGTCATGGAGGACGAGGTCGACCGACTGGTCGCTGCATGGCGCCGCGAGCGCCCCGACCTCGACGTGGAACCGCTCGAGGTGCTCAGCCGTGTCTCCCGGCTGGCCCGCCACCTCGACCGCGCCCGTCGCCTCGCCTTCTCCGAGCATCAGCTCGAGCCCTGGGAATTCGACGTCCTGACCTCGCTGCGCCGGGCCGGCGCGCCCTATCAGCTCTCCCCCGGCCAGTTGCTCACCCAGACCCTGGTCACCTCGGGCACCATGACCAACCGCATCGACCGGCTCGCCAAGAAGGGCCTGGTCGAACGGCTCCCGGACCCCAGCGACCGGCGCGGAGTCCTCGTCCGCCTCACCCCCGAGGGCCGTGACCGGGCCGACCAGGCGCTCGCCGGACTGCTCGCCCAGGAGCGTGCCATCCTGGCCCGCCTCTCGCGCACCCAGCGCGGCGAGCTGGCCGATCTGCTACGCCAGTTGACCGCCCCGTTCGACAACATCCCCGGCTAGCGCGTCCTCCGCGGGCCCGACACCGGCCCGCCGGGCCAGGGCGACCGCCGCGAGCGTCGAATGCACGCCCAGCTTGCCCAGCACGTTCTGCATGTGCGTCCGCACCGTATGGGGACTGAGGAAGAGCCGCTCCGCGACGGCCTTCCGCCCCAGCCCGGCCACCATGCAGCGCAGCACCTCGCGCTCCCGCGGCGTCAGCGACTCCACCAGCCGCTCGCTCTCCGTCCGGTGCCGGCGGTCCTCCGTCAGCTCCTTCAGCACGCCGGTCAGCAGGGCGGGCGGCAGATGCGTCTCGTCCCGCAGCACCCCCCGCACGACCGCGAGCAGCCGCTGCAGCGAGGAGTCCTTGGCCACCCATCCGCAGGCCCCGGCCTGCAGGGCGAGCGCCGCGCGCCGCGCCTCGTCCTTCTCGGCGAGCACCACCACCCGCACCCCCGGCCGCGCGTCCCGCACCTCCCCGACCCAGGCCACCCCGTCGGCATCGCCCAGATCGGCGTCGACGAGCATCACGTCGAACCGGCGCCCCTCCGCCGCCGCCCGGTCGAGACAGCGCAGGGCGGCCGGCCCGCTTCCCGCCGCGGCCACGTCGATGTCGGGCTCCGCCGCCAGCGCGGCGGCCAGCGATTCGGCGAAGACACGGTGGTCGTCCACCACCAGAACCCGGATACGGGCCACGGACACCCCCAGAGTGTGCGAGGACGGCCCGGCGCGGGCACGACGCCGGGAGCGGGTCCGCCGGTCGCACGGCCGCCGCCGTGTCCTGACAGTTACCCCCGCCCCGGGCGCCGTACCCGGCGGGTCTCGATACCCCTGATCAGCACCGGCCCCCACCGATGCTGCGCACAGACTACGGGCGCGCCGCACGCCTGGAGGCGAAAACGCGGATGTCCGGACCCGAACGGGCACCCTTCGGGCAAGCGGGGGACGCGCGGGGGGCCGCGTCAGCCCACCCGCCGCGCCCCCGCCGACGGCACGGCCGTGAAGACCCGCGGCGCCGCGTGACCGGCCTCGGCGAAAGCCTTCTCGACCCCCGCCGCCACGGTCTCGGCGGCATCGTCCTCCACCAGGACCACGGCGGACCCCCCGAACCCCCCGCCCGTCATCCGCGCCCCGAGCGCCCCGGCGGCGTTCGCGGCGGCGACCGCGAGGTCGAGCTCCTCGCAGGACACCCGCAGGTCGTCCCGCAGGGAGGCGTGCCCTTCGGTCAGCAGCCGGCCGACGCCGCGGACGTCGCCGGAGTCGAGGAGCCCGATCACCCGCTCCACGCGCCCGTTGTCGGTCACGACGTGCCGGACATACCGGCGAACCGTTTCGTCGCTCAAACGCCCGAGCGCGTCCGGCAGATGCGCGGCGCTCACGTCGCGCAGCGCGCGCACGCCGAGCGCCCGCGCACCGGCCTCGCACCCGGCGCGCCGCTCCGCGTACGCGCCGTCCCCGAGCGCGTGCCGCACGCGGGTGTCGACGACGAGGAGCCGCAGCCCCACCGCCGCGAGGTCGAACGGCACCTGCCGGTACGACAGGTCGCGGGTGTCCAGGTGCAGCGCGTGCCCCTCGGTGGCGCACGCGGAGGCCATCTGGTCCATCACCCCGCACGGGACCCCGACGAAGCCGTTCTCGGCGCGCTGGGCGACCACGGCGATCTCGGGCCGTGTAAGCCCGAGGCCGTACAGCTCGTCGAGGGCGACGGCGGTGACGACCTCCAGGGCGGCGGACGAGGAGAGCCCGGCCCCGGTCGGCACCGTGGAGGCGAGGTGGAGGTCGGCTCCGCCGACGGCGTGCCCGCTCTCCCGCAGCGCCCAGACGACCCCGGCCGGGTAGGCGGCCCATCCCTCGACGGAGCCGGGCGCGAGCGCGGCCACGTCGCTCTCGACGACCCCGCCCCCGACGTCCGCGGAGTGCAGCCGCAGCAGGCCGTCGTCCCGGCGGGAGACCGCGGCGACGGCGGTGTGCGGCAGGGCGAGCGGCAGCACGAAGCCCTCGTTGAAGTCGGTGTACTCACCGATCAGGTTGACCCGCCCGGGCGCGGCCCAGACCCCGTGGGGGGCCGCCCCGTACAAGGCGGCGAACCCGGCCGCCACGCCCGCCCCGACACCGCTCATCCCTTGTCCTGCTCCTTCTTCCGTGCGAACGCCCAGGCGTCCTCGACGATGGCCGCCAGATCCGGGCGGGACGGAGTCCAGCCGAGGCGCTCGCGCGCGGTCTCGGCGGAGGCGACGAGCACGGCCGGGTCTCCGACGCGGCGCTCGGCCATGACCTCGGGCACGGGGTGGCCGGTGACCTTGCGGACGGTCTCGACGACCTCCCGCACGGAGAAGCCGTTGCCGTTGCCGAGGTTGCAGACGAGGTGCTCGCCGGGGGTCATCGCGTCGAGGGCCAGCAGGTGGGCCTCGGCGAGGTCGGCGACGTGGATGTAGTCGCGTACGCAGGTGCCGTCGGGCGTCGGGTAGTCGTCGCCGTAGACGTTGATGGCCTCGCGCTGCCCGAGCGCGACCTGGAGCACGAGCGGGATGAGGTGCGACTCGGGGTCGTGCCGCTCACCGCACTCGCCGTAGGCGCCGGCGACGTTGAAGTAGCGCAGCGAGACGGCGGCGAGGCCGTGGGCGGCGCACTCGCCGCTGATCATGTGGTCGACGGCCAGCTTGGTGGCGCCGTAGGGGTTGGTCGGCGCGGTGGGGGCGGCCTCGGTGATCGGCACGGTGCGGGGCTCGCCGTAGGTGGCGGCGGTCGAGGAGAAGACGAGACGGCGCACGCCCGCCTCCCGCATGGCGGCGATGAGCGCCATGGTGCCGCCGACGTTGTTGTCCCAGTACTTCTCCGGCTTGGCGACGGACTCGCCGACCTGCGAGAAGGCGGCGAAGTGCAGGACTCCGTCGTACGAGGGGTCGAGCCAGCGGGCGGCGTCCTGGATGCGGCCCTCGATGAACGCGGCCCCGGCGGGCACGCCCTCGCGGAAGCCGGTGGACAGGTCGTCGAGGACGGTGACCTCGTGTCCCGCCTCCAGGAGGTGGGCGGCGACCGTGCTGCCCACATAGCCGGCTCCACCGGTCACCAGGTACTTGCTCAACTGCTTGCCACCTCTCGGAGTCTGTCGGCCGCGGACTCGGGCGACACGTCGTTCATGAACGCGCCCATGCCGGATTCGGTGCCCGCGAGGTACTTCAGCTTGCCAGAGGCCCGCCGGACGGTGAAAAGCTCCAGGTGCAGGGCGAAGGCGTCCCGCCCGGGGTGGGTGGCCGGCGCCTGGTGCCAGGCGGCGATGTAGGGCGTCGGCGGCTCGCCGGGACCGAAGAGCCGGTCGAAGCGGCGCAGGAGCTCCAGGTAGATCCCCGGGAACTCGTCGCGGGCGGCCCGGCCGAGCCCGCGGAGGTCGGTGACGCGCCGCTTGGGGTAGAGGTGCACCTCGTACGGCCAGCGGGCGGCGTACGGGACGAAGGCGACCCAGTGCGCGCCGTCGAGCACGACCCGCTCACCGGCCCGTTCCCTCTCCAGGACGTCGTCGAAGAGGTTGCGCCCGGTGCGGGCGCGGTGCTCGGCGGCGTTGCGCAGCATGGTGGCGGTGCGGGGGGTGGTGAAGGGGAAGGCGTAGATCTGCCCGTGGGGGTGGGCGAGGGTGACGCCGATCTCGGCGCCGCGGTTCTCGAAGCAGTAGACCTGTTCCACGCCGTCGCGGGCGGAGAGCTCGGCGGTGCGGTCGGTCCAGGCGGCGAGGACGAGGGCGGCCCGTTCCTCGCCCAGGTCGGCGAAGGACGCGTGGTGGTCGGAGGTGAAGCAGACGACCTCGCAGCGTCCGGCGGCGCCGGACAGCGAGGGGAAGCGGTTCTCGAAGACGACGACCTCGTAGCCGTCGGCCGGGATCTCGCTCTGCCAGTCGTCCGTGGAGGGGCACAGCGGGCAGGTGTCGGCGGGCGGGTGGAAGATGCGGCCCTGCCGGTGGGAGGCGATGGCGACGTTCTCGCCGAGGAGCGGGTCGTGCCGGATCTCGGAGGCGGAGACGACCGGGTCGAGGGGCCGGCGGTCGACGGCCTCGCGCACGGTGTCGTCGCGCGCGTCGAAGTAGAGGAGCTCCCGCCCGTCGGCGAGGCGGGTGACGGTCTTCTTCACGGCGGGTGGCCTCCATCAGCCTGCACCAAACAGAACCACCCACAAAAAACCACAATCAAACATCGAAGGTCAACAGCCACCCCGGGAACGTCCCCGGGTGTTTTTCACACGGACGAAGGACGGGCCGGAAGGCCCCGCGGCCTCACGAGCGCTGCACCGGCACCCGGTCGAGCAGCCCCGTCCGCGCCGCCAGCGCCGCCGCCTCGAGCCGCGAGCCCACGCCCAGCTTCATCAGCACCCGCTGCACATGCGTGCGCGCCGTGCTCGGCGCGATGGCCATGCCCGCCGCGATCAGCCGGGTGTCCTCGCCCTCCGCCACCCGGACCAGCACCTCCGCCTCGCGCGGGGTGAGCAGCCGCAGCAGCCGCTGCCCCTCGTCGTCCGGCTGCACCGCCGGGTTGAGCAGCTCCGCGAAGGCGCCCTGGACGAGCTGCGGCGCCACCGCCGCCTCCCCCGCCCGCGCCTTCATCAGGGCCCGCTCGACGCCCTCGATCCGCTCGTCGTGCCGGACGTAGCCGGAGGCCCCGGCGGCGAAGGCCGCGGCGATCCCGCGCGGCGAGGGGACGGGCCCGAGCACCACGACCGCGATCTGCGGCCGCTCCCTCTTGATCCGTACGACGGGGTCGAAGGTGCCCGGTTCGGCCGGCGCCGACGTCCCGAGCAGACAGACCTCCGGCGCGCGGCTCACCACCAGCTCGGCGGCGCCCGCCACCGGCGCCGCCGCGGCGAGCACCCGGTGCCCGCGCAGCTTGAGCGCCGAGGCCAGCGCCTCCGCGTGCAGTCGGTGGTCGTCGACCACCACGAGCCGAACGCCCATCGGTCCTCCCCCGTCTCCGGGCCGGCCTGCCCCCGGCCACCCTGCCCGGCAAGCTACACACTCCCCCGCCCCGCTTTGCCCCAATCGCAACGGGGGCCCCTCCGTGACGGAGGGGCCCCACGAGGCGGTGTCACGTCGACCGGGTCAGCCCGCGGTCGAGAAGGCGACGACCAGATACTTCTTGAACGTCGAGGAGGAGTCGGTCCTGCTCTTGCTCAGCAGCATCTCGGAGATGAACAGCCGCCCGTTCGCGTACCGGTACTCGGCACCCGACAGGCTGAAGCTGGTCTCCGCGTCCCGGTTCGGCTTGTCCGACGGGTTCTCCATCAGCAGCGTCGACTTCATGGTGCCGCCGTCGATGGAGACGACCTGCCCGCCCTTGTCGTAGGGCGGCCACTTGTAGGCGATGATGTTGCCGCCGTCCATGCGCAGCGGGACCAGGTTCCAGCGGTCCCCGGCGTCCGCCTTCTCCGGGACGGGGTTGCCGTTGGCCAGGTCGAAGGCGACGATCTCGTTGGTCTCGTCGCCGTACTCGCCGGTGCTGCCCTCGTGCTCCTCGGTCGGCAGGTACAGCCGGCCGTTGCCGACGAGGGCGCCGGTGCACGCCTCGACCTTGGTGCTGCGGCAGCGGGCCGCGTAACGGTCCGAGTCCGCCGTGATCTTCGCCTTGAGCCTGCCGGTCTTCTCGTCGATCGAGAAGAAGTCGGAGATGCCGCTGCCGTCGCCGGCGGCGTCGGCGACGTCGGCCGCGACGACCAGCGGCTTGGTGGAGACGACCGCCGCGTAGTCGACGCCCGGGGGCATCTTGTACTGCGAGATCGGCGCGCCGGTCGTCGGGTTGAGGTTCTGGATGGTGACCGTCGGGTCGTCGTACGAGCCGCACTTGCGGACCGCGACGAGACCGCCCTCGCCGCCGCCGTAGCCGAGGTCCTCGCAGTCGCCCGCGTTGGCCTGCGGCTTCCAGCGCGGGTTGCCGTTGGCCAGGTCGAAGGCGGCGCCGCCGTCCATGCCGCCGGCCGCCACGGTCTGGCCGTGCACCGTGATCTCGGCGAAGGCCACCTTCTTGTCACCGGCGGTGCCGCCGGTGACGGAGGTCGACCACACCAGCTTGCCGGCCGCGAGGTCGAGCAGGCCGACCTCGGTGCACTGCTGGAAGTAGCGCGGCGGGACCCGCTTGGCCGCCTCGAAGAGGATCGGCACCTTGTGGTCGGCGGTCATGTGGCGCGAGGCGCCGCAGACCTGACCGGTCAGCGGCAGCGTCCACAGGACCGTGCCCTTGTCCAGGTCGTAGGCGACGACCGAGTTGAGGCCGGCCTTGACGAATGCCTTGTCGGTGACCCAGGAGCCGGAGACGTCGGTGACGTCCGGGACGACCGGGGTCGGGAGCTGGAAGGCCATCCTGGCCTTCGTGTTCGCCGGGACCTTCTCCTTGCCGCCCCCGCCGAGGCCGCTCGCCCCGCCGTCCTTGCCGCCGACGGCGGCGCCGGAGCTGCCCTTGGCGTCGGTGCCCTCCTCACCGCCGCCGGAGTTCGCGTACCACAGGCCGCCGCCGATGAGCAGCGCGACGGCCACGACCGCGGCGATGACGATCTGGAGCTGCGCCGACAGCTTCTTCCCGCCGCCGGCGGCCGGCGGGGGCGTCTGCGGGTAGTGCGGCGCGTACGGCCCGGGCTGGGCCGGCTGCTGCGGGGGATACCCGTACGGCTGCTGCATGGGCTGCATCGGCTGCGTGGCCGGCTGCTGCGGATAGGCGTACGGCGGCTGCTGCCCGGGCGGCTGGACCGGCGGCTGCTGCGGGTAGCCGTACGGCGGCTGGGCCGGCGGGGGCGTCGGCGCGCCGAACCCGCCCGGCGGGGGGTCCTGCGGCGCGCCGAACCCGCCGGGGGGAGGCCCCGGGGGCTGGTTCGGCGGTGGCGGCGGCTGGGTCATGGCGTGGGTACCTCGGAGGAGTCGGTGAGCGGACGGGACGGGCGGGGCGTCACTTGCCGTAGGCCATCATCGTCTTGGTCTCCATCTCCGCCTTGTCGTTGGAGGCAGAGACCCGGCCGGCCGCGATCACGAACGTGCCGTCGGAGTAGGCGTAGCCGGCGTCGTAGAAGGAGCTCTCCAGCGAGGAGACCGCCGCCTGGTGCTGGAGCAGCACCTTGGGCGCGCCGCCCGTCGGGGCGAGGGTCGCGACCTGGCCGCCCGCGTCGTAGCGCGGCTCGACGTACAGCAGGACCTCGGAGCCCTCCATGCGCAGCGGCGTCATCTGCTGCTCACCGGGCGCCTTGGAGCGCCACTTGGCCTTGCCCGTGTCGAGATCGAAGGCGACGACCTCGTTCGGGGTGCCGTAGGCGGTCTCGGTCGCCATGTAGAAGGTGCTGGCGTCGGCGGCGACTCCGGTGCAGCCCTGGAGGTTCTTGCCGAAGATGACGAAGCTGCCGCCGCAGCGGGGGGCGAACTTGTCGTTGCCGCCCTGGATCTGCGAGCGCTCCTTGCCGTCGGCCGTGAGGGAGAAGATCGCCCACTTCTTCTGCTCGCGCTGGGTGGCGGAGACGACCAGCGGGTCGACGGAGTAGACCTTGTCGACCTCCCAGCCGGTCTGGAGCTTGAAGGACCACTTGGGCTTGCCGGTGTTGGGGTCGACCTCGCTGACCGCGTGCGACTCCTTGTTGACGTCGCCGGAGGGGCACTTGGAGGCGGCGATCAGCTTGCTGCCGCCCGCGTAGGCGTAGGGCTTGCAACCGGTGGTCGGGCCGGTGAAGAGCTGCCTGCCGTCGGCGAGGGAGAAGCCGTAGGCGGAGCTGGAGCCGGACGCGGTGACCGTGTTGCCGCTGATGGTGAGCGTGTTGTCGGAGAAGGCGAAGAGGCCGGTGGGCTTGGGGATCGCCTTCGTCCAGCCCTTCTTGCCGGTCTTGAGGTCGACCTGCTGCATCTGGAGGCACTTGGCGCGGTCGCCGGCGCTGTCCTTGTAGCCGAAGACCATCACGCCGGTGGCGGAGGGCTGCGGCGGGGCGGCGCACAGCTCGAAGGGCACGTCGATGTGCCACTTGGGGGAGCCGTCGGCGAGGCTGTAGCCGTCGATGCCCTTGTACATGGCCTTGACGACGGTGTCGCCGACGATCCACGGGCCGTAGACGTCGGCGCCGTTCTTGGGCAGGTCGACGCTGTTCTTGAGCAGCCAGTTGATCTTGGCTTCGCCGTCCTTGCGGCCGTCGTTCAGGCCCTGCTCGCCGTTGTCGCCGTCACCGCTGCCGTCTCCCTTGTCGACGGACTCGGTCGGCTTCGGCAGGGTGGACGCGGAGGTGGACGGGCCCGCGATCGGCTCCTTCTCGTCCCCGTCGCCGAAGGCGAGCCAGGAGACACCGCCGATGACGAGCAGCGCGGCCGCGGCCGCGGCGACGATGAGGCCGGGCTTGCCCTGGAAGGGGTTCTTGCCGCCGCCGGCGGGCGCGGCCTGCATCGGGGCGGTCGGGTAACCGCCGTACGGGTTCGGCTGCTGGCCGTACGGGCCGGGCTGCTGCCCGTAGGGCCCCGGCTGCTGGTACGGGCCGGGCTGCCCCTGCGGGGCCTGCTGCGGGTAGCCGTACGGCCCCGGCTGCTGCGGCGCCTGCTGCGGATAGCCGTACGGGCCGGGCTGGGCGGGCGGCGGCGTCTGCGGGGCACCGTGGGGCGCCTGCGGCGGTACGGGCGGAGCCGGCGGTGCCTGCGGAGGCACGGGCGGGACCGGCGGGACGTTCTGGCCCGGGTTCTGGTTCGGGTCCGGAGCGCCGAAGCCCCCCGGCACCGGCGGCTGGTTGCTGGGCGGCTGGGTCATCAGCGCTTCCCCCTTGATGTGAGCGGGTTTTCTTTCTACCACTCGGGGGATGGCGCAAAAGCGACCGGTCCGTCCCTTGTTCCCAAGGGAGGACCGGCCCGTGATGTCGTCGTTACGCGGCCTCTACGACTTCTCTACGCGTCCTCGGCCAGTTCCAGCCAGCGCATCTCCAACTCCTCGCGTTCACCTGCGAGTTCCCGGAGCTCCGCGTCCAGTTTGGCCACCTTCTCGAAGTCCGTGGCGTTTTCGGCGATCTGGGCGTGCAGCTTGGCCTCCTTGTCGGAGATCTTGTCGAGCTGCCGCTCGACCTTCTGCAGTTCCTTCTTCGCCGCGCGCGCGTCGGCGGCGGACAGGCCGGGCTTCTCCTTGGCCGGGGCGGCGGCCGGCGCGGGGACGGCGGCCTCGATCATCTTCTGGCGCCGCTCCAGGTACTCGTCGATGCCGCGCGGCAGCATCCGCAGCGTCCGGTCGCCGAGCAGCGCGAAGGTGCGGTCGGTGGTGCGCTCCAGGAAGAAGCGGTCGTGGGAGATGACGACCATCGAGCCGGGCCAGCCGTCGAGCAGGTCCTCCAACTGGGTCAGGGTCTCGATGTCGAGGTCGTTGGTCGGCTCGTCGAGGAAGAGCACGTTCGGCTCGTCCATGAGGAGGCGCAGCAACTGGAGCCGGCGCCGCTCACCACCGGACAGGTCGCCGACCGGCGTCCACTGCTTCTCCTTGCCGAAGCCGAACTGCTCGCAGAGCTGGCCCGCGGTCATCTCGCGGCCCTTGCCGAGGTCGACCCGGTCGCGGATCTGCTGCACGGCCTCCAGGACGCGCAGTTCGGCGGGGAGCTCGGTGACGTCCTGGGAGAGGTAGGCGAGCCGCACGGTCTTGCCGACGGTGATCCGGCCGGCGGCCGGCTGCGCCTCGCCGCCGGTGCGGGCGGCGTCGGCGAGGGCGCGCAGCAGCGAGGTCTTGCCGGCGCCGTTGACGCCGACCAGGCCGACGCGGTCGCCCGGGCCGAGCTGCCAGGTGAGGTGCTGGAGCAGCGTCTTGGGGCCGGCGGTGACGGTCACGTCCTCCAGGTCGAAGACCGTCTTGCCGAGCCGGGCGTTCGCGAACTTCATCAGTTCGGAGGTGTCGCGCGGCGGCGGCACGTCCGCGATGAGCGCGTTGGCGGCCTCGATGCGGAAGCGGGGCTTGGAGGTACGGGCGGGGGCGCCGCGGCGCAGCCAGGCGAGCTCCTTGCGGACGAGGTTCTGCCGCTTGACCTCCTCCGTGGCGGCGATCCGCTCGCGCTCGGCGCGGGCGAAGACGTAATCGGAGTAGCCGCCCTCGTACTCGTAGACGTCACCGCGCTGCACGTCCCACATGCGGGTGCAGACCTGGTCGAGGAACCAGCGGTCGTGGGTGACGCAGACGAGCGCGGAGCGCCGGTTCTGCAGGTGCCGGGCAAGCCAGGCGATGCCCTCGACGTCGAGGTGGTTGGTGGGCTCGTCCAGGACGAGCAGGTCCTGCTCCTCGATGAGCAGCTTGGCGAGCGCGATGCGGCGCCGCTCGCCGCCGGACAGCGGCCCGATGACCGTGTCGAGGCCCTTCTCGAACCCGGGCAGGTCGAGCCCGCCGAAGAGCCCGGTGAGCACGTCCCGGATCTTGGCGCTGCCCGCCCACTCGTGGTCGGCCATGACGCCGATGACCTCGTGCCGGATGGTGGCCTCGGGGTCGAGCGAGTCGTGCTGGGTGAGCACCCCGAGCCGCAGCCCGCCACTGTGGGTGACCCGCCCGGTGTCGGCGTCCTCCAGCCTGGCCAGCATCCGGATGAGGGTGGTCTTGCCGTCACCGTTGCGACCGACCACACCGATCCGGTCGCCCTCGGAGACGCCGAGAGACACCCCGTCGAGCAGGGCACGGGTGCCGTACACCTTGCTGACGGACTCGACATTGACCAGATTGACGGCCATTTCACTCCTGTGACGGGGCATGCGATCGACGTCCAAGGGTACGTCGACGGCCCCGGGCGCCGTCTCGTCACTCAGGGCGACGACGCGGCGGCCGACCGGTCGCCGTCACCGGGGCCGGCGACCGCCGGGCCGCTCCACCAGCAGCCAGCCCACCAGGATCATCGCCACCGCCGCCGGGGCCGTGACCCGCACGGCGATCAGGGTGGCGGTGTGGCCCTCCAGGAGGCCGCCGAAGCCCGTCGTCGACAGCCCGAGGACGCCCAGCAGGGCCAGGGTGATGCCCACGGCGGCCGGCCCGCCCGGGCCGTCGGACCGGGGGACGGCGGCCGGGGCCTCGAAGCGGCGGAAGGCGGCGACGAGCAGGGCGGTGAGGAGGGCCGCGGCGGCGAGGCGGAGCGGGAGCTGGGCCCACCAGCCGGCCGTCGCGGGCTCGGGCAGCCGGACGCCGAGGGCGAGCAGCGCCCCGTACACGCCGAGCATGGCCGTGAGGTGCCACAGGAACGCGGTCATGGCGATCCCGTTGGCGGCGACGACCCCGCGCCAGACCCGGGCCCGGGCCGTGAGGCGGGCGCCGGGGCCCTTGAGGAGTTCGACCGCGCCGACCAGCCACAGGCCGTGGCAGAGCAGGGCGAGCGTCGGCGGGGCCATGTTGGAGACCTTCTCGCCCGGCATGCCGACCATGGACAGCGGATACGGCCCGAGGGCGACCAGCAGGCCCGCGCCCGCGAGGCCCGCCGCGGCGAGGACGGCCGGGCGGCGGATCATGCCGTCGGCGCGCAGGAAGCCGAGCTGGTGGACGGCCGGCCAGACGAAGGCGAAGTTCAGGAACGCGACGTACGGCACCCCGGCCGCGAACCGCAGCAGGTCCACCAGGACCGCGCCCGCGACCAGCCCCGCGAAGGCTCCCCAGCCGTAGCGCCCGTGGAGCCTCAGGAGCGGCGGGGTGAGGGCGACCATGGCGAGGTAGACGCCGATGAACCACAGCGGCTGGGTGACGAGCCGCAGCGCGACCCCGGTCAGACCGCCGTCGGCGCCGAGCACCTGCACGGCGAGCGCGAGCACGCCCCACACGCCGATGAAGACCGCCGTGGGACGCAGCAGCCGCCGCAGCCGGGCCCGCAGGAAGTCCGCGTAGCCGGGGCGCGAGCGGTGCGCGAGGGCGTGCGAGAAGCCGCCGACGAAGAAGAACACCGGCATGACCTGAAGGACCCAGGTGAGGATCTGGAGGCCGGGGACGACGGCGAGCAGGTTGCCGACCCGCCCGTCGGCGGTGACCGCGGCCATCAGCCAGTGGCCGAGGACGACGACGCCGAGCGAGGCGACCCGGAGCAGGTCGACATAGCGGTCGCGGGTGGCGGGGGTGGCCTCGGCGAGTTCCCGTGCGCCGACACGGCTGCTGGTTCCCATGCCCGTACGGTCGCGCGGGGCGGCGGCCGGCCGTCAGGGCGCGGCTACTCAACCGGCGCATGAGTACGTGCCGACCGGCCCCAAGTCCTCGGTCACGTGGGCGATCCCCCGGCCCGGCTGCGACCGCCCCCTACTGACGGCCCGTCATGTTCTTCCCGTGTCCACCCGCCCCGAGGAGGAACCGAAGCGGCAGTCCCAGGCGTCGCGAGCCCGGCAAGATCCGAAAGACACGGCCTAGCGCAGGACGGTCGCCCCGGCCGCCGGGGAGGTTGCCACGCGGGCCGTCCGGCAGGTGCCGGAGGCGATCAGGGCTGCGGCGACCGTCTCGGCGGCCTCCGCGTCCTTCACCAGGAACGCGGTCGTGGGACCCGAGCCGGAGACCAGCGAGGCCAGCGCGCCCGCCTCCGTACCGGCCGACAGGGTCGCGGCGAGGGACGGGCGCAGGGACAGCGCGGCGGGCTGGAGGTCGTTGGCGAGGGCGCCCGCGAGGGCGGCGGCGTCGCCGGTGCGCAGGGCGTCGAGCAGCACCGGGGAGGCGACCGGTTCGGGCACGTCCACGCCCTCGGTGAGGCGGTCGAACGCGCCGTACACCGCGGGGGTGGACAGGCCGCCGTCGGCGACCGCGAACACCCAGTGGAAGGCGCCGCCGACCGGCAGTTCGGTGAGCTGCTCGCCGCGGCCGACGCCGAGGGCGGCGCCGCCGACCAGGCTGAACGGCACGTCGCTGCCGAGCTCGGCGCAGATGTCGAGGAGTTCGGCCCGCGAGGAGTTCAGGCCCCACAGCGCGTCGCAGGCGAGGAGGGCGCCCGCGCCGTCGGCGCTGCCGCCGGCCATGCCGCCGGCGACCGGGATGTCCTTGGCGATGTGCAGATGGACGTCGGGGGCGATGCCGTGGCGGGCGGCGAGGAGTTCGGCGGCCCGCGCGGCCAGGTTGGTCCGGTCGAGCGGCACCTTGTCGGCGTCGGGCCCCTCGCAGGTGACCGTCAGCGTCTCGGCGGGGGCGGCGGTGACCTCGTCGTACAGCGAGACGGCGAGGAAGACGTTGGCCAGGTCGTGGAAGCCGTCGGGGCGGGCGGCGCCGACGGCGAGCTGCACGTTGACCTTGGCGGGGACCCGTACGGTGACGCTCACGCGTCCGCCTCCTTCTTCTCCTGCTCCGGCTTGTTCTCCGCGATGCGGGCGAACTCCTCGACGGTGAGCGACTCTCCGCGCGCCTGCGGCGAGATCCCGGCCGCGACCAGGGCCGTCTCGGCGGCGGCGGGCGAGCCCGCCCAGCCCGCGAGGGCGGCGCGCAGGGTCTTGCGGCGCTGTGCGAAGGCGGCGTCGACGACGGCGAAGACCTCGGTCCTGGAGGCGGTCGTGGCGATCGGCTCGGTGCGCCGCACCAGGGAGACGAGGCCGGAGTCGACGTTGGGCGCGGGCCAGAACACGTTCCGGCCGATGGCGCCGGCCCGCTTGACCTCCGCGTACCAGTTGGCCTTCACCGAGGGCACGCCGTACACCTTGTTGCCCGGCCGGGCGGCGAGCCGGTCGGCCACCTCGGCCTGGACCATGACGAGGGTCCGCTCGATGCTCGGGAAGCGCTCCAGCATGTGCAGCAGGACCGGCACGGCGACGTTGTACGGCAGGTTGGCCACCAGGGCCGTCGGCGCCGGGCCCGGGAGCTCCTGGACGTGCATGGCGTCGGAGTGGACCAGCGCGAAGCGGTCCTTCTTCGCCGGCATGCGCGCGGCGATCGTGGCCGGCAGGGCGGCCGCGAGGACGTCGTCGATCTCGACGGCCGTCACCCGGTCCGCCGCCTCCAGGAGCGCGAGGGTCAGGGAGCCGAGGCCGGGGCCCACCTCCACGACCACGTCGTCGGGGCGCACCTCGGCCGTGCGGACGATCCGCCGCACGGTGTTGGCGTCGATGACGAAGTTCTGGCCCTTCTGCTTCGTGGGACGGACGCCGAGGGCGGCGGCCAGCTCACGGATGTCGGCGGGGCCGAGGAGGGCGTCGGGGCTGTCGGGGCCGGTGGTGGTGCTCACCGGTACAGCCTACGGGTCACCGGTGGGGCCGACCTACGCGTCGCCGCGCCCGGGCCCGCGTGCCCGGTCGGGGCCGCCTCACCGGTACAGCCGGCGGCCGCAGTGGGGCCACGGGCTCGCGCCGCGCTGCACGTAGAGCTTCTTGGCGCGGTAGGTCTGTTCCGCGGCGGGCGCGTTCTGGGCGACGCCGCTGCCGCCGAGGGAGCGCCAGGTGCCGGGGTCGAACTGGTAGAGGCCGCCGTAGGTGCCGGAGGGGTCGACGGCGTTGGGGCGGCCGCCGGACTCGCAGGCGGCGAGGGCGCCCCAGTTCAGGCCGTCGGCCCCGGCGACGGAGCTGGGCAGCGGGCGGGTGCCGACCCGGACCTTCTGGGCGACGGGCTCGCGGACGGTCTCCTCGCCGGTCCGGCGCGGCCGCTGCCGGACGCCGTTGACGGTGCGCAGGGTGTACGTGACCCGGCGGACGCCCGGCACGCCCTGCTGGTCGACGACCTCGGTGCCGGCGAACAGCTCCGGGTCGCGGGTCCGCTCGACGGGGAAGGGGACGGGCTCGTCGCGGACCTCGCGGGTGCCGGTGATCCGCAGGACCGTGATGGTCTGGCCGTCGCGCGGGAACGAGCCGAGCGGCACGGAGGTGGTGTCCTGGTTCGCGAGCGTGATCCCGGCCTCCTCGACGGCCTCGCGGACGGTGGCCGCGTTGGTGCGGACGGTCCGCTCGCGGCCGTCGGCCAGGAAGGTGACGGCCCGCTCGGTGCGGACGTCGAGGGTGAGGCCGCCGCGGGAGATGGGCGCGGAGCGGGAGACGGACAGATACGCGCCCTCGGCCCGCACCCCCAACTGGCGCAGGGCGCCGTCCACGGTGCGGGCGGTGGTCCACACCTGGCGGCGCCGCCCGTCGAGGGTGAGGGCGACGGGCCGGCCGTAGCGGACGACCACCTCGTCGCCTGCGGCGAGGGCGGCACCGGGGCCGGGGGCGACGATGTCGTGCTCGCCGACCGCGAGGCCCTCGTCGGCGAGGAGCTCGTCGACGTCGTCCGCGAAGGTGTGCAGGGTGCGCGGGACGCCGTCGACGGACAGCCGGATCGCCTTGTCGTCGGCGACGAAGGCGGTGGTGCCGCCGGCGAGGAAGGCGACGACGAGGGCCTGCGGGAGGATCCGTCGCAGGCCCTCCCCGGCGGGCGGGTTCGCCTTGCGCCGCCGGGCGGCCCGTCGGGCGCCGGCGCGATGACCGGCGTGGGGGGTGCTCACGAGGCCGGGACCCTAGCGGCATCTCCGGTCACGCTCCACGACGACCCGACTACGACACGTAACCGTTATGCATCGGTGATCACCGGCCGCGCGGGCCGGGGGGCCGCGGGCACGGGCTCAGAGGCTCAGAGGCTCAGGGGCTCAGTAGTCGAAGGCGCGGGCGGTGTTCGCGCCGATGGCCTCGGCGAGCTCCTCCTCCGTGATCCCGCGCACCGCGGCCATGGCCCGGACGGTGACCGGGATCAGGTACGGCGCGCCCGGGCGGCCCCGGTAGGGGGCGGGGGTCAGGAAGGGGGCGTCGGTCTCGACGAGGACGAGCTCCAGCGGGGCGACGGCGAGGGCGTCGCGCAGCGGCTGGGCGTTCTTGAAGGTGACGTTGCCGGCGAAGGACATGTAGTAGCCCTTGGCGGCGCAGATCTCGGCCATGTCGGCGTCGCCGGAGTAGCAGTGGAAGACCGTCCGCTCGGGCGCGCCCTCCTCGTCGAGGACGCGCAGCACGTCGGCGTGGGCCTCCCGGTCGTGGATGACCAGGGCCTTGCCGTGCCGCTTGGCGATCTCGATGTGGGCGCGGAAGGAACGCTCCTGCGCCGCCATGCCCTCGGGGCCCGTGCGGAAGTAGTCGAGGCCGGTCTCGCCGACGCCCCGCACGTGCGGCAGGGCGGCGAGCCGGTCGATCTCGGCGAGGGCGTCGTCGAGCGCCGCGTCCCCGCCGGCCTCGCGGGCCCCCTGCCGCGACCAGCCGTCCGGATCCCCGAGCACGATCCGGGGCGCCTCGTTGGGGTGCAGGGCCACCGCCGCGTGCACGTGCTCGTACTGCGCGGCGGTCTCCGCCGCCCACTGCGAGCCCTTGAGGTCGCAGCCCACCTGCACGACCGTCGTCACACCGACGGCGGCGGCCTTGGTGAGGGCCTCCTCGACGGTGCCGGACTGCATGTCGAGATGGGTGTGCGAGTCCGCGACGGGGACCAGCAGGGGCTCGGGCAGCGGCGGCGGGGCGTCCTTGGCACTCATGGCCCCGATCGTACGAGGGCCGGGGCCCCGAGCTCATCCGCGAAGCGTCACCGCCGGGAGCGGAAGGGGTGCAGCAGGTCGGAGAGATGCCAGTGGTGGGGTACGGGCGGCCGGTCCTCGTCGGCGAGGGTGGCGCCCGCGGGGCCGGCCGGGCCGGCGCCGTCGGCGGCGGCCGCGGGGACCTCCTGCGTCAGTTCCTGGCCGATCGGTCCCGCCGGACCCACCGGCCTGGTCGCCCTGGCCCCGCTGCTGTGCCGCTCGGCCGCGGCCATCAGGTCGAGCACCGAGGACACCTGGCCCGCCCGCATGATCCGTACGACATGGCTGCCGCAGTTCATGCAGGTCGGCCGGGACAACGGGGACGGGACCCGCGCTCCGTCGGCCTTGTAGACGACGTACTCGTGCCCGCGCGCGTCCACGTGGTGCTCGATGTCGTACGCCTGCTCCCAGCCGTATCCGCACCGCATGCAGGCGAAGGCGTACGCCTCGTGGGCGACGGGCGTTCCGGTGCCGGTGATCTCACTCATTCCAGCTCCTCTCCACTGAACCAGTGGACGCCTTTTCGGGCCGGAGCGCATCAGCGCCGGAAGAACCATGGACGGAGCATGGACGGTCTTTGGCGCTTCCTTGCCGAAAGGGCCTTCGCGCGGGCCCGCCGCCGGGTTCCGCTTTGCCTTTCAGATTAATCCTTTACCGTTTCCGGGGCCTTTCCGGAGCCCGTCGCGGCCGCGTTCTTCGCCGCGACGACGGCGTCGAACACCTCCCGCTTCGGCAGGCCGGCCTCGGCGGCGACCGCCGCGATGGCCTCCTTGCGCCGCTCGCCCGCCTCCTCGCGCACCCGCACCCTGCGCACCAGCTCCTCGGCGTCGAGCTCGGCGGGCCCGGTCTCCGGGGCGCCCTCGACGACCACGGTGATCTCGCCGCGTACGCCCTCCTTCGCCCACTCCACGAGCTCGCCGAGCGGGCCGCGCCTGACCTCCTCGTACGTCTTGGTCAGCTCGCGGCAGACCGCCGCCCGGCGCTCGTCGCCGAACACCTCGGCCATCGCGGCGAGCGTGTCGTCGAGCCGGTGCGGCGCCTCGAAGTAGACGAGGGTGCGCCGCTCGTCCGCGACCTCGCGGAGCCGGCCGAGCCGCTCGCCCGCCTTCCTCGGCAGGAAGCCCTCGAAGCAGAAGCGGTCCACCGGCAGGCCGGACAGGGCCAGCGCGGTGAGCACGGCCGACGGGCCGGGCACGGCGGTGACCTTGATGTCCTGCTCGACGGCGGCGGCGACCAGGCGGTAGCCGGGGTCGGAGACGGACGGCATGCCGGCGTCCGTGACGAGCAGCACCCGCGCGCCGCCCGCGAGCGCCTCGACCAGCTCGGGCGTACGGGCGGTTTCGTTGCCCTCGAAGTAGGACACCACCCGGCCCTTGGTGTGCACCCCGAGCGCGCGGGTCAGGCCGCGCAGCCTGCGGGTGTCCTCGGCGGCCACGATGTCCGCGTTCTCCAGTTCGGTGGCGAGCCGTGGCGGTGCGTCCGCGATGTCACCGATGGGGGTCCCTGCGAGTACCAGCGTTCCTGTCACACGGACCATCCTCCCAGCCCGGACAGGCGACGCGCACAGGCGCGTTCCCTACGATGGCGCGGTGACCAGTACCGCACCCGAGGCCCTGGAGGGTCAGCACCCCATGGACCCCCAGGACCCCATGGCACCGACCGGGGCAGAGCCCACCGCCTGGCAGCGGCGGCTGCGGCGCCACGGCTACCGGCCGGCCGCCACGGGCTCTTTGTCCATCGGCCTGCGGGAGCGGCTCGTACCGCCGTACACGCGGCCCTCGCCACGCCTCTGGTCGCTGCTCGGGATCGGGCCGAAGGCCGCCGAGCGGGTGTGGCGGTACGCCGCCTGGGGCGGGCCGCTGCTGGTGGCCCTGGTCGCGGGCGTGCTGCGGTTCTGGAAGCTGGACCGGCCGCACGCGGTGATATTCGACGAGACGTACTACGCCAAGGACGCCTGGGCCCTGATCAACCAGGGCTACGAGGGGGCGTGGCCGAAGGACATCGACAAGTCGATCCTGGCCGACCCGGGCGCGGTGCTCGTGCCGACCGAGCCGGGCTATGTCGTCCATCCGCCGGTCGGCAAGTGGGTCATCGGCCTCGGCGAGAAGCTCATCGGCTTCGAGCCGCTGGGCTGGCGCTTCATGGTGGCCCTGCTCGGCACCCTGTCGGTGCTGATGCTGTGCCGGATCGGGCGGCGGCTCTTCCGCTCCACCTTCCTGGGCTGCCTGGCGGGCGCGCTGCTCGCCGTGGACGGACTGCACTTCGTGATGAGCCGCACCGCGCTGCTCGACCAGGTGCTGATGTTCTTCGTGCTGGCCGCCTTCGGCTGCCTGGTCGTCGACCGGGACCGGGCCCGGCAGCGGCTCGCGGCGGCGCTGCCCGTGGACGCCGAGGGGGTGCTGCGCCCGGACGCGTCGATCGCGGAACGCCTCGGGCTCGGCCGGCGGCCCTGGCGGATCGCGGCGGGCGTGATGCTGGGCCTGGCCGCCGGCACCAAGTGGAACGGCCTCTACATCATGGCCGCGTTCGGTCTGATGGCCGTCCTGTGGGACCTCGGCGCCCGCCGCACGGCCGGCGCGATCAGCCCGGTCGCGGCCGTCGCCCGGCGCGACCTCGTCCCGGCCTTCGTGTCGGTGGTGCCGGTGGCGATCGTGACGTACCTGGTCTCCTGGACCGGCTGGATCGTCACCGACAAGGGCTACTTCCGCAACTGGGCCGCCGAGCAGGACAGGCTGCACGGCGCCGGGGCGTGGAGCTGGCTGCCGGACTGGCTGCGCAGCCTGTGGCACTACGAGACCGAGGTCTACAAGTTCCACGTCGGCCTGAACTCGCCGCACACCTACGAGTCCAACCCGTGGAGCTGGATCGTCCTCGGCCGCCCGGTCTCCTACTTCTACGAGTCGCCCTCCCCGGGCGAGCGCGGCTGCCCCGCCGACGCGCCCGAGAAGTGCGCCCAGGAGGTGCTGGCCCTCGGCACACCGCTGCTGTGGTGGGCGGCCTGCTTCGCGATCCTGTACATCCTGTGGCGGTGGGTCTTCCGCCGCGACTGGCGGGCGGGCGCGATCGCGTGCGGCATCGCGGCCGGCTGGGTGCCGTGGTTCCTCTACCAGGAACGCACCATCTTCCTTTTCTACGCGGTGGTGTTCGTGCCGTTCCTGTGTCTCGCGGTGGCGATGATGATCGGGGCGATCGTGGGCCCGCCGGGCTCGTCGGAAAGGCGGCGGACGTTCGGCGCGGTGGCCGCGGGTGTGCTCGTTCTTCTGATCGTCTGGAATTTCATCTATTTCTGGCCGCTGTACACCGGGCAGTCGATTCCGATGGACGCGTGGCGCAGCCGGATGTGGCTCGATACCTGGGTGTAGCGGCGCCGGGCGCCGGCGGATCGAGCGAAACAGACGGGTTGGTCGCTTTCCGGTAACGACCGTGGTAACGACCGTTACGGCTGTCACTCCTGCCCCTTAGGCTGCCGAAAGGCCACCTGGGGGAGGGAGGCGCAGCCATGCGCAGTGGTGCCAAGGTCGCGATCGTCGGAGGAGTCTTCGTCGTCGTGGCGAGCGGGGTGGGGTACGGGGGCTACAACCTCTGGAACGGGATCACGGGAGGGGCCGGCGGCACCGGCACGAAGTCCGGGTCCGAGGCGAAGAGGACGGGTCCGGTCACCTCGGAGGAGGTGACGGGGACGGCCGGGGACTTCCTGGCCGCCTGGGCCGGCGGGGAGCCCGAGCGCGCCGCCCAGCTCACCAACAACCCGGTGGACGCCGGACCGGCCCTGGCGGGCTTCCGGGAGGAGGCGAAGGTCTCGGCCGCGACGATCACGCCGGGGCCGGCGACCGGGGCGACGGTGCCGTTCACGGTGAAGGCGACCGTCACGTACAAGGGCGTCTCGAAGCCTTGGACGTACACCTCGCGGCTCACCGTGGTGCGAGGGCTCACCACCGGACGGCCGCTGGTCGACTGGCAGCCGGCCGTGCTGCACCCCCGGCTCACGAAGGGCGCGACGCTCCGCACGGGCGGCGCGAAGACGGGCGGGATCGAGGCCGTCGACCACAAGGGCCGGGTGCTGACGGCGGAGCAGTACCCGTCGCTCGGGCCGGTCCTGGACCAACTGCGCGAGCGGTACGGGGCGACGGTGGGCGGCAAGCCGGGCATCGAGGTCTTCGTCGACCCGGGCGTCGGGGGCGCCCCGGCCGCCACGCTCCTCACCCTCGACAAGGGCGAGACGGGGAAGCTGCGGACGACGATCGACGCGGACGCGCAGGCGGCGGCCGAGAAGGCGGTCGCCCGGTACGGGAAGGCGTCGGTGGTGGCGATCCAGCCGTCGACGGGAGCGGTGCGGGCGGTGGCGAACAGCCCGGCCGGCGGCTTCAACACGGCGTTCTCCGGCGCGAAGGCGCCCGGTTCCACGCTGAAGATCGTGACGGCCGCGCTGCTCCTGGAGAAGGGCCTGGTGAAGGCGGACCGGGTGGCCGAGTGCCCGCCGAACGCCATGTACCACGGCCGGACGATCGAGAACCTGAAGGGCTTCTCGCTGAACGGGAAGACCTTCGCGGAGAGCTTCTCCCGGTCCTGCAACACGGCCTTCATCAAGAAGATCGACGACGTCGGCGACGACTCCGCCCTGGCCAAGGAGGCCAAGGAGGTCTTCGGCATCGGCCTGGACTGGCAGACGGGCATCCCGTCGGTCGACGGCTCCGTCCCCGAGGCGACGGGCGGCGCGGCGGCGGAGCAGTACATCGGCCAGGGCACGGTCACGATGAACCCGCTGAACGTCGCGTCGATCACCGCGACGGCGAAGGACGGGCGTTTCCGGCAGCCGTACCTGGTCGCCAAGGACCTGGACGACCGCGAGTTCGCGCAGGCCGAGCGCCGGCTGCCGGACTCGGTGTCCCGGCAGCTCCGCGAGATGATGCGGCGCACGGCGACCAGCGGGACGGGGGCGGACGCGATGGCCTCGGTCGCCGGCGACAAGGGCGCGAAGACCGGCTCGGCGGAGGTGGACGGGCAGCGGGTGTCCGACTCCTGGTTCACCGGCTTCGCGGAGGACCTGGCGGCGGCGGCCTTCGTGGAGGGCGGCGGCCACGGCGGGGACGCGGCGGGGCCGGTGGTGGCGCAGGTGCTGAAGGCGGGGTAGGGCGGAGGGGCCCGGCGGGGCGGGGCCTCGTAGGGTGCCGCGGGACCTCGTAGGGGCCGGGGCCGGCGGGGTGGGGCGGGCCTCGTGAGGCGGGCCCGGCAGGGCGGGGCGGACCTCCTCGTAGGGCGGGCCCCGGCCGGGACGCGGGGGCCTTGGTAGGGCCGCGTCCCGCGCGACAATCCGCTCGCGTGCCCCGTACACGTACCGCTAGCGTGCGGGGGCATGACGACGTCTGGAACCCCCGAATCCCCCGCTCTGTCGCTCGCCCACCCCCGGTTCGCCGCCGCGCTGAAGGAGCTGGAGCTCGAGGTCGAGCTCCGCCGCTTCCCGGACGAGACCCGCACCGCCCAGCAGGCCGCCGAGGCCATCGGCTGCGAGGTGTCGGAGATCGTGAAGTCGCTGGTCTTCGCGGCGGACGGGGTGCCGGTTCTGGTCCTGATGGACGGGGCCTCGCGGGTGGACGTGGAGCGGGTGCGGGAGGAGCTGGGCGCGGCGAAGGTCACGCGGGCCGATGTCAGGGCCGTACGGGAGACCACCGGCTACGCGATCGGCGGCGTTCCGCCCTTCGGGCACCTGACGCGGACGCGGGTGCTCGCCGACCGGGGCCTGCTCGACCACGAGGTGGTGTGGGCGGCGGCCGGGAACCCGCACACGGTGTTCGCGCTCGACCCCGCGTCGCTGATCGCCCACGCGGGCGGCACGGTGGTGGACGTCCGCGAGCGTACGGCGTGACGCCGCTGGTCACGGCGGCGGTCCTGACGGCCGCCGTGACGCACGCGAGCTGGAACGCGATCGCCGCGCACATCCGGGACCAGTTGCTGTCCTTCACCCTGATATCGGGCGGCGGCGCGCTGATCGGGGCCGTCACGGCCTGTTTCGTGCCGTTGCCGGCGGCGGGCGCGTGGCCGTATCTGATCGCCTCGGCGATCCTCCACGTCGGGTACTACACGCTGCTGATGCGGTCGTTCTCGCTCGGCGACTTCGGCCAGATGTATCCGATCGCGCGCGGCACGGCCCCGCTGGTGGTGACGCTGCTCGCGGCGGTGTTCGTCGCCGAGGTCCCGGACGCCGGGCAGTTGGCCGGCGTCGCGGTGGCCAGCGCGGGCCTCACCGGCCTCGCCCTGTGGGGCATCCGCGGCAAGGGCGCGCGGCCGCACTGGCCGGCGTTGCTGGCGGCGGGTGCGACGGGCCTGTCGATCGCCGCGTACACGGTCGTCGACGGCGTCGGGGTGCGCGCGTCGGGCACGCCGCTCGGCTACGTCGCCTGGCTGATGGTCCTCCAGGGGCTCGTCGTGCCGCTCTACACCCTCGCCCGCCGCCGCTCGGCCCTGGGCGCGGAGCTCCGCCCGTACGTCCGCCGCGGCCTGCTCGCCGCCGCGCTGTCGGTCGCCGCCTACGGCCTCGTGCTGTGGGCCCAGACCAGGGCCCCGCTGGCCCCGATCGCCGCGCTCCGCGAGTCCTCCATCATCGTCGGCGCCGCCATCGGCGCGGTCTTCTTCAAGGAACGCTTCGGCGGCCCGCGGGTGGCGGCGGCGGGCCTGATGGTGGTGGGCATCGGACTGATGCTGTACGGGAGCTGATCCGCGGGCCCGGCGCCGAGCGGCTTGACCTCAACCTCGGTCGAGGATCCAGAGTCGGAGCCATGACCACTCACGACGACGACGCGATCCTCCTGTTCCGCAACACCATGCGCATCACCGAAGGCCACCTGGACGCCTTCCGGTCCGCCATCGAACGGGCCGTGTCCTTCGCCCGGCAGCACGGCCCCCAGCTCATGGTGCAGACCTTCCTGGACGAGGACCGCCTGCTGGCCCACAGCTTCCAGCTCTACCGCGACTCCGACGCCGTCCGCACCCACTGGCGGCTCGCCGACCCGTACATCCAGGAGGTGATGGCCCACTGCCGCGTGTCCCGCTTCGAGGTCTTCGGCGAACCGGACGCCGACGTCACCGAGGGCATCCGCTCCGCCCTCGGCGACCACTGCGAACTGACATTCCTGCCCCGCGTCGCGGGCTTCGCGCGCCTGGGCTAGGGGCCGTCACAGCGAGGCCCGGACCGCCTTGAGCAAGGACTGGGCGCGGGGGTCGGCGGTGACTGTTTTGCGCATGCCGTTGGTGACGTAGGCGAAGGCGATGCCCGAGTCGGGGTCGGCGAGGGCGAGGGAGCCGCCGCGGCCGGGGTGGCCGAAGGAGGTGGGGCCGAGGAGGGGGGAGGCGGGGCCGTGGAGCATGTGGCCGAGGCCGAAGCGGGTGCCCACGACGAGGACGCGGTCGGGGCCCGCGGACTCCTCGGTGCGGGCCAGGGTGAGGGTCGCCGGGGCGAAGAGGCGGGGGCCGCCGTCGACGGGGCCCAGGGTGGACGCGTAGAAGCGGGCCAGGGCGCGGGCGGTGGCGACGCCGGCGGAGCCGGGGAGTTCGGCGGCGCGGTAGACGGGGTCGTTCTCGTCGGGGCGGGGGTCGATCACCCCGAAGGCCCGGCGGGTGAGGGAGTCCGGGTCCTGGTAGGCCGCGGTCACCGACGGCTTGGGGCGGAGCTTCAGCGCGGGGCTGTCGGCCGGTTCGCGCTCCTCGATCGGACCGAGGCGGCCGACCCGGTGGGCCTCCTCGGCGGGCAGGCCGATCCACAGGTCGAGGCCGAGCGGGCGGGCGATCTCTTCGGCGACCCAGCGGCCTATGGTGCGGCCGGTGACCCGGTGGACGAGCCCGGAGAGCAGCCAGCTCAAGGTGTGGGCGTGGTAGCCGTGCGCGGTGCCGGGCTCCCAGACGGGGGCCTGGGCGGCGATCGCGGCGGTGGCGGTCTCCAGGTCGACCGCCTCGGCGAGGGTCAGCGGGCGGTCGAGGACCGGCACGCCCGCCCGGTGGGCGAGCAGTTGCCGTACCGTCACCCGGTCCTTCCCGGCCGCCTTGAAATCGGGCCAGTACGTGGCGACCGGCGTGTCCAGGTCCAACTGACCGCGCTGGTGCAGCAGCAGCGGGACGGCCGCGGCGACGCCCTTGGTGGCCGAGCGGACGACCTGGGCGGTGTCCACGGCCCACGGCTCGGCCCCGGCCCCTTCCCCGCCGTCGGCATCCCTCGTCCCCGCCCACAGGTCGACGACCTTCGTGCCGTCCCGGTACACCGCGACCGCCGCGCCCCGCTCGCCCCGCTGCTCGAAGTTGTTCAGGAACGCGTCCCTGACCGGCTCGAATCCCGCCGCCACCGTGCCCCGGACGTCCACCTGGTCCACTCTTCCTCTCGTACGACCGACTCCCCATGGTGCAACGGGGGACGAGCCGTGCCGATTCCGGGGCCCCGGCCGGCGGGCGGGTCGAGCGACCGGTGGGCGGGTCGAGCGACCGGTGGGGGCGGGTCAGGCCACCGAGCTCGGCACGAAGCCGTACGGCAGTTCCAGGCGGTGCCGGGCCATGAGCTCCTCGTCGGCCAGGACGTCGGCGGTCCGACCGTCCGCGGCGATCACGCCCTCGCTGAGGATCACCGAGCGCGGGCAGAGTTCCAGGGCGTACGGCAGGTCGTGGGTGACCATGAGGACGGTGACGTCCAGGGAGCGCAGGATGTCGGCGAGCTCGCGGCGCGAGGCCGGGTCCAGGTTCGAGGAGGGCTCGTCGAGGACGAGGATCTCCGGCTCCATCGCGAGGACCGTCGCCACCGCCACCCGGCGCCGCTGCCCGAAGGAGAGGTGGTGCGGGGGCCGGTCGGCGAACTCCGCCATGCCGACCCGGGTCAGCGCCTTGTGGACGACCGTCTCCAGCTCGGCGCCCCGCAGCCCCGCCGCCGCGGGCCCGAAGGCCACGTCCTCGCGGACGGTCGGCATGAAGAGCTGGTCGTCGGGGTCCTGGAAGACGATGCCGACCCGGCGCCGTATCTCGGCCATGTGCCGCTTGCCGACGGGCAGCCCGGCGACGGTGACGGAGCCCGCCCCGCCGGTGAGGATGCCGTTGAGGTGGAGGACGAGGGTGGTCTTGCCGGCGCCGTTGGGGCCGAGCAGGGCGACCCGCTCGCCACGGCCGACGGTCAGGTTCACGCCGAAGAGGGCCTGGTGGCCGTCGGGATAGGCGTACGCGAGGCCGCGGACGTCCAGCGAGGGAGCGGCGGCGAGGGCGGGGTCCACGGTCACAGGGTCCATCCCAGGAGGCAGATGAGGAGGGCCGCACCGGGCAGGGCGGCGGCCCGGGTCCACTCGGCGCGGCTGGCGGCGACCTCGTCGATGACCGGCATCGACCCGGTGTAGCCACGGCTGACCATGGCGAGGTGCACCCGTTCCCCGCGTTCGTACGAGCGGATGAAGAGCGCCCCGGCGGTCTTGGCGAGGACGCCCCAGTGCCGCACGCCCCGCGCCTCGAAGCCGCGCGAGCGGCGGGCGATCGACATGCGCCGCATCTCGTCGGTGATCACATCGCCGTAACGGATCATGAAGGAGGCGATCTGGACGAGCAGCGACGGCAGCCCGAGCCGCTGGAGGCCGAGCAGCAGGGCGCGCAGTTCGGTGGTCGCGGCGAGCAGGACGGAGGCGGCGACGCCGAGGGTGCCCTTGGCGAGGACGTTCCAGGCGCCCCACAGGCCGGGCACGCTCAACGGGACCCCGAGGACGGTCGTCTGCTCGCCCGGCACGACGAACGGCATGAGCAGCGCGAAGGCCACGAACGGGATCTCGATGAGCAGCCGCTTCAGCAGGAAGCCGGCCGGCACGCGGGCCCACGCGGCGACGGCGCCGAGCAGGACCGCGTAGAGGCCGAAGGCCCACATCGCCTCGCGGGGCGTGGCGACGACCACGACGACGAAGGCGAAGACGGCGGCGAGCTTGGTGTGCGGGGGCAGCGCGTGGACCGGCGAGTGGGCCCGCCGGTACAGCTTGTGCGCGTGTCCCGCCCCCACGTCAGACCTGTGCCTGCGCCTGGGCCCGGGCCTCCGCCTGTGCCTGCGCCCCGGAGTTCTGCCGGCGCCGGCGGACGGCCCAGAAGGCGCCCGTGCCGACGGCCAGGGTCGCGCCGACGCCGATGACGCCGGCGAGGCCGCCGGACAGGCGCGCGTTGTCGACGTCCTTCACGCCGTAGTCGGCGAGCGGCGAGTCGGCGGCGGCGTGCGGCTCGACCTTGGCGTCGATGCCCTTGTCGGCGGCGACCTTCTCGAGGCCGTCGGGGCTCGCGGAGGCGTAGAAGGAGACGAAGCCGGCGAGGACGAGGGCGGTGACGACACCGCCGATCCACAGCTTCTTCGGGGAGCGGGCGGCGGTCGGGGCGGGAGTGGCGGCAGCCGCGTCGGGGGTGGCGGGCGCCGCGTCGACGAGCTCGCCGTCCACGCGCAGCTTCAGCGGGGCGCTCAGGCCGCGGGCGCCGTAGACGAGGTCGGGGCGGACGGCGATCACCGCGCCGACGGTGAGCATGGTGATGACGGCCTCGCCGATGCCGATGAGGACGTGCACGCCGACCATGGCGGTGAGGACCTTCGGGAGCGGCACGTCGGTGGTGCCGCCGATCGCGTAGATCAGGGTGAAGGCGGCCGCCGCGGCCGGTACGGACACCAGCGCGGCGACGAAGGAGGCCACGGTCACCGAGCGGCGGGTCCGGGGCAGGAGGAGCACCAGTCCCCGGAAGAGGCCGTAGGCGACGAGGACGGTGACGCCGCCCATGACGGTGATGTTGACGCCGAGCGCGGTGAGGCCGCCGTCGGCGAAGAGGACGCCCTGCATGAGCAGGACGACGGCTATGCACAGCACGCCGGTGTAGGGCCCGACGAGGATCGCCGCGAGCGCACCGCCGAGGAGGTGCCCGCTTGTTCCGGCCGCGACGGGGAAGTTGAGCATCTGTACGGCGAAGACGAAGGCGGCGACCAGGCCGGCGAGGGGCGCGGTCCGCTCGTCGAGCTCGCGTCGGGCTCCGCGCAGGCTGACGGCGACGGCGCCGACGGCGACGACACCGGCCGCGGCCGAGATGGGGGCGTTGATGAATCCGTCAGGTACGTGCACGCCCGAATGATGAGCCCTCCTGCGAATGGTTTGCAAGAGCGCTCGGAGGTCAGGTGGAGGACACACCCCTGAGGCGCACGCCTGGAAAGAGTGGGACATTAGGGACGAATAGGTAAGGGATTCGCGGGTACGTCCTGGGAGTGCCGCCGAGTGTGAGGAGCCGACCGATGCCCCGCGCCGCCGATGACCAAGGAGCCGAGGGCCGAGGAGTCGAGGCCCACGGAGTCGAGGCCCGAGGAGTCGAGGACCACGCCAAGGGCCGCATCATCAGCGACGCGCCGCTCTCCCGACCGGTGCCGGTGGCCCTCCGCTACGACCCCGGCTTCCAGCCCGCGACCGTACGGTTCGTCTTCCCCGGCGACATCGAGTGGTCCTTCCCCCGCACCCTCCTGGAAACCGGGCTGCGCGCGCCCGCCCGGCGCGGGGACATCGGCGTGTGGCCCTGCGGACGGGTCCAGACGGTGGTGGAGTTCCACACGGACGACGGCGTCGCGGTCGTGCAGTTCGACACCACCGCGCTGCTGCGCTTCCTCAAGCACACGTACGCCGTCGGCGCGCCGATGTCGGCACGCTGACGGCGTACGCGCCGCGTCGTCCCCGTCCCCACAGGTCCGGCGCGGACCGGGACCCGCCACCCGCTCACGCGGCGGCCCCGGGGTCTCACGGCCTCGAGTCGTACGGCGTCGTAGTCGTACGGGCCGGGGCGCAGGGACGCGGCCTCCGGCCCGCACGGCGGGCTATGCCTTGACCAGCTCCTTCTCGGCCGGGGCCGCGGCGGCGGCGGTCGCCAGGCCCTCGCCCTCGACGTCCACGTTGGGCAGCACGCGGGCGAGCCACTTCGGCAGCCACCAGGCCCTGTGGCCCAGGAGCGCGAGGACCGCCGGGACGATCGCCATGCGGACCACGAAGGCGTCGAAGAGGACGGCGACGGCCAGGCCGAAGCCGATCATCTTGACCATCTGCTCGCTGGAGCCGATGAAGCCCGCGAAGACCGCGATCATGATCACGGCGGCGGCGGTGACCACCCGGGCGCCGTGCCGGAAGCCGGTCACGATCGCCTCGCCGGGGCGTGCCCCGTGGACGTACGCCTCGCGCATCCGCGTGACGAGGAACACCTCGTAGTCCATCGCGAGGCCGAAGACGACACCCACCATGAAGATCGGCATCATCGACATGATCGGGCCGGTCTGCTCGACCCCGAAGACGCTGCCCAGCCAGCCCCACTGGAAGACCGCGACGACCGCGCCGAGGGCGGCGACCACGGAGAGCAGGAAGCCGAGGGCCGCCTTCAGCGGGACCAGGATCGAGCGGAAGACCACCATGAGGAGCAGGAAGGCGAGTCCGACCACGAGCGCCAGGTAGGGCAGCAGCGCGTCGTTCATCTTCTGCGAGAAGTCGATGTTCATCGCGGTGGCGCCGGTGACCAGGACGTCGTCGCCGGTCGCGCCGCGGATGTCGTGGACGAGTTCCTCGGTCCGCACGGACGACGGGCGGTCCTTGGGGACGACGGTGATCATCGCGGTGTCGCCGGCCTTGTTCGGGGTCGGCGGGGTGACGTGCGCCCAGCCGTCCAGGCCCTTGATCGTGGACACGGTCTTGTCGGCCGCGGCCTTGTCGCCGTCGACGACTACGAGGAGCGGGCCGTTGAAGCCGGGGCCGAAGCCGTCCGAGAGCAGGTCGTAGGCGCGGCGCTCGGTCGTGGAGACCGGCTTCACGCCGTCGTCGGGCAGGCCCATCTCCAGGGAGGCGGCGGGCACGGCGATCGCGCCGAGGCCGAGGACGCCGACGAGCAGCACCATCAGCGGGCGGCGCAGGACGAAGCGGGCCCAGCGGGTGCCGGCGTTGGGCTTGTCCTGGGCGGCGCCCCGGCCCGCCGTGGCCGACTGGAGGTTCGTCTCCGGCTGCGGGTTCGTCTCCGGCTGCGGGTTCGTGTCCGACTGCGGGTTCGTGGCGGCGGGGGTGCGCTGCTTGCGGGCCACGACCTTGTTCCCGGCGAAGCCGAGCAGCGCGGGGATGAGGGTGAGCGCGATGAGGACGGCGATCACGACCGTGCCGGCCGCGGCGAAGCCCATCTTCGTCAGCATCGGGATGTTGACGACGGCCAGGCCGACGAGGGCGATGACCACGGTGAGACCGGCGAAGACGACGGCGGAACCGGCGGTGCCGACGGCGCGTCCGGCGGCCTCCTCCTTTTCGCGGCCCTCGGCGAGCTCCGCGCGGTAGCGGGAGACGATGAACAGGGCGTAGTCGATGCCGACCGCGAGGCCGATCATCATCGCGAGGGTGGAGGTGGTGGTGCCGAGGTCGAGGGCGCTGGCGAGCGCGGTGATCGTCGAGATGCCGATGCCGACGCCGATGATCGCGGTGAGCAGCGGCAGTCCGGCGGCCACGAGCGAACCGAAGGTGATGACGAGCACGATGCCCGCGACGACCACGCCGATGATCTCGCCCGCGCCCTGCTCGGGCATGCTCTGGAGCGCGTCGCCGCCGATCTCGACGGTCAGGCCCTGGCCCTGGGCGTGGCGCCCGGTCTCCTTGAGCGCGTCCCGGCTCGCGTCGGTCAGCTCCATCGCGTTGACCTTGTAGGCGACGGAGACATAGGCGGTCGAACCGTCGCGGGAGATGGTCTGCGCCGTGTACGGGTCGGTGACCTGGGCGATCTGGTCCGAGCCGTCCTTCAGCTCGGCGACGGTCTTGTCGACCTTGGCCTTGTTGGCGGGGTCCTTCATGCTCTGGCCGGCCGGGGCCTTGAAGACCACGCGGGCGGTGGCTCCGTCGGCGCTGCCGCCGGGGAAGCGCTGTTCGAGCAGGTCGAAGGCGCGCTGCGCCTCCGTGCCGGGTATGGAGAAGGAGCTGGAGGTCGCGGTGGGCGCGGTGGCGGCGCCGACGCCGGCGAGCGCGAGGAGCGCCACCCAGAGGAGGGCGACGAGCCGTCGGCGCCGGAAGGCGGAGCGGCCGAGCTTGTAGAGGAACGTGGCCACGGGGGCGTACTCCCGGTGTTGAGTGGGACAGGGCATGGGGAGCCGGCCCGACGGCGTGAGCGGTGCGACGTCAGGTGGTGCGGGGTGCTGGTGGTGCGGGTGTGGTGCGGGTGGTGCTGCTGCGGGGACCGCCCGGGTCAGGCGCCGAGTGAGGGGAGCACGACGGCGTCGACGTAGGCGTGGAGGAACGCGGTGTCCACCGGCTGGTCTTCGATCAGCGGGCGGGCGATGAACGCTCCGATCAGCATGTGCGGGACGAGTTTCAGCGCCGGGTTGCCGGCGTCGACCTCGCCCCTGCGAACGGCTCGGTTCAGCACTTCGTCGAGGCCGGTCATCTCGGGTTCGATGAGCAGCTCGCGCAGCGCCTGGAGCAGTTCGGGGTTGTCGTGGACGGCATGGGTCAGGCCCCGCATCAGCGCGGAGTCCTTCTCCATCTGGCAGTCGTCGGTCCGCTCCAGCATCGCCCGGAAGTCGCCGCGCAGGGTGCCGGTGTCGATCTCGGCGAGCGAGACCGGCTTGTTGTGGCGCAGGGCCGTGGCGACGAGTTCGGGCTTGCTCCCCCACTGGCGGTAGAGGGTGGCCTTGCTGGACCGGGTGCGTGCGGCGACGGCGTCCATGGTGAGGGCGTCGTAACCGACCTCGCGGAGCAGGTCGAGCACGGCTTCGTACAGCTCGGCCTCCCGTTCGGGGGTGAGCCTGCTGCGGGCCATGCCCTGCCTCCTCCTGGGGCGATCGTGGGTCGACGTCCGTCCATGTCCGCCGACGTACGAAACGGTTTCGTTTCGCACACTTCGACGATACCCGGGCGCTCTGCGAAACGAAACCGTTTCGTACGTGGGCTGGGACACACGCGGCACCGGCAGCGCCGGTCCGCCTCCGGACGTACGTACGAGTTGCCACGGGCCCTCCACGCGGAAAGCATGAGGAGGTGAGTGACGACCTCGCGTATCTGCGCTTCCCGCACCTGCACGACGAGCTGCTGTGCTTCGCGGCCGAGGACGACCTCTGGGTCTCCCCCCTCGCCGCCGAGGGCGAGCGGCCCGGCCGGGCCTGGCGGATCACCGCCGACCGCACCCGGGTCGGCCATCCACGCTTCTCCCCCGACGGCCGCCACATCGCCTACACGAGCTGGCGCAGCCTCGATCCGGAGATCCACCTCGCGCCCGTCGACGGCGGCCCCTCCCGGCGGCTCACCTACTGGGGGTCCACCGACACCCGGGTCTGCGGCTGGTCGCCGCCCGGCGAGGACGGGCGGTCCGACATCCTCGCCGTCTCCTCGCACGGCCAGCCCTTCTCGTACTTCTCCTGGGCCTACACCGTGCCCACCGACGGCTCCCCCGGCGGGCGGATGCCCTGGGGGCCGGTCCACGACATCGCCGTCGCCGACCTCGACGGACAGCGCCGCACCCTGCTGCTCACCGGCACGCCGCCGCACGAACCGGCTTCCTGGAAGCGCTACCGGGGCGGCGCCATGGGGCGCTTGTGGCTGCACGGCGAGCGGCTGCTCCCCGACATCGAGGGGCACCTCGACACCCCCATGTTCGTCGCCGCGCCCGCCGGCGAGGTCGGGCAGCGGATCGCCTTCCTCTCCGACCACGAGGGCATCGGCAACCTCTACTCCTGCCTGCCCGACGGCACCGACCTGCGCCGGCACACCGACCACGACGAGTTCTACGCCCGCAACGCCTCCAGCGACGGGCGGCGCGTGGTCTACCAGTGCGCGGGCGAGCTGTGGATCGTCGACGAGCTCAGCGCCCGCTCCCGGCCCCGCCGCCTCGACGTCCGGCTCGGCGGGCCGCGCACCGGCCGGCGCCCCTACCAGGTGCCCGCCGCCCACCACGTGGACGCCCTCTCCGTCGACGAGACGGGGCGGGCCAGCGCCGTCTCCGTACGCGGCAGCCTCTACTGGCTGACCCACCGCGACGGCCCGGCCCGCACCATCGCCGACACCCCCGGCGTACGGGTCCGGCTGCCCGAGATGCTGGGCAGCGGCGACCAGGTCGCCTACGTCACGGACGCCGACGGCGAGGACGCCATCGAGATCGCCTACCTCCCCCGCGCCAGCGGCGACCGCCCTCCCCGCCGCCTCGCCTCCGGCGAACTGGGCCGGGTCGAAGAGATGGTCTCCGACCCCGACGGCGACCGCCTCGCCATCGCCTCCAACGACGGCCGCCTGCTCCTCATCGACCTCCGCGAGGACCTGGAGGACCTGGACGCCCTCACGGCTCTCGGGGAGCTCGGGGAGCCGGTGGGGCCGGGACCCCTGGGAGAGACCGGGGCGCCCGGGGCGGCCACCGGAGCGACCGGCGTGCCGGCGCCTGGGGAGGCCCGCGTGCCGACGCCTGCGCCTGGGACGGCCGGGGCGTCGGCGTCCGGGGAGGCCACGGAGCCGGCGGAAGCCGGGGCGCCCCGGGAGGCGCCCGGGCGCCCCGATGACGGCCCCCGGGCCGCCGAAGGGGCCGGGAGCGGGATCCCTGCCGAAGGGACCAGGGACGGGTCCCCCGCCGAAGGAGGTGAGGGCGTCGCCCCTGCCGCCGGGTCCGGGCACGCCGCTCCCACCCAAGGCTCCCCCACCGGCGTCGTGACCGAGTTGATCCGGTCGCTCAACGGGCCAGTGCGGGACCTCGCGTTCTCGCCCGACGGGGCCTGGCTGACCTGGTCGCATCCGGGCATCGGGCGCTCGTTGCGCTCCATCAAGATGGCCCGCATCTCGGGGCCCGGCGCGCCCGTCATCGTGGATGTCACCAACGGCCGCTTCGAGGACGAGAGTCCGGTCTTCACCCGCGACGGCCGCTATCTCGCCTTCCTCTCCTGGCGCGGCTTCGACCCGGTGTACGACGTGCACACCGGCGACCTGTCCTTCCCGCTGGGCTGCCGCCCCTACCTCGTCCCGCTCTCCTCCGCGACCCCCTCCCCCTTCGCGCTCCTTCCGGACGGGCGGCCCGCGGCCGGCGGCATGGACCCCGTCGACGACGAGGCGGGCGCCGGGGACGGCACCGTGACCGTCGAGATCGAGGGGCTTCCCGAGCGGGTCACGCCCTTCCCCGTGACCGCCTCCAAGTACTCCTCCCTCCATCCGGTCGCCGGCGGCGGCCTCGTCTGGCTGCGCTGGCCGATCTCCGGCGCCCTGGGCGAGACCTTCGCCAACCCCTCCGATCCCTCGCCCCGGCCGACGCTGGAGCACTACAACATCACCAAGGCCCGCAAGACCGAACTCGTCGACCACCTCGACTGGTTCGCGGTCAGCGGCGACGGCTCCCGGCTCGTCGTCGTCGACGAGGGCGAGCTGCGGGCCGTCCCCGCCACCGAGTCCGGCGACGGTGACTCCACCGTCTACCTGGACCTGCGGCGCATCGTGCACGAGGTCGACCCGGCCGCCGAATGGCGGCAGGCATTCGACGAGGCGGGCCGGATCGTCGACGCCTACTTCTGGGAACCGGACATGGGCGGAGTCGACTGGACCGCCGTCCTCGACCAGTACCGGCCCCTGGTGGAACGGGTCGCCTCGCCCGACGAGTTCGCCGACCTGCTCCGGGAGGTCATGGGCGAACTGGGCACCTCCCACGCGTACGTCACCCCCGCCCGCCGCAACGAGGGGCCCCCGCACTACCAGCGCCCCCAGGGCCTGCTCGGCGCCAACCTCGTGCCCCGCGAGGGCCGCTGGGTGGTCAAGCGGATCCTGCCCGGCGACTCCTCCGACTCCAAGGCCCGCTCGCCGCTCGCCGGCACCGGCATCCGCGAGGGCGCCGTCCTCACCCATGTCGACGGCCGCCCCGTCGACCCCGTCGCCGGCCCCTATCCCCTCCTCGCCGGCACCGGCGGCACCACCGTCGAACTCACCTTCACCCCCGCCGAGGGCGAGGGCCGCGCCCGCCGGGTCGCCGTCGTCCCCCTCATCGACGAGCGGCCGCTGCGCTACCAGGACTGGGTGACCAAGCGCCGCGCCGTCGTGCACGAGGTCAGCGGAGGACGCTGCGGCTACCTCCACATCCCCGACATGGGCGGCTCCGGCTGGGCCCAGTTCAACCGCGACCTGCGTATGGAGGTCTCCCGGCCCGCCCTCATCGTCGACGTCCGCGGCAACGCCGGCGGCCACATCAGCGAGCTGGTCATAGAGAAGCTCACCCGCAAGATCCTCGGCTGGGACCTCACCCGCAACGCCCAGCCCGTCAGCTACACCTCCAACGCTCCGCGCGGCCCCGTCGTCGCCCTCGCCGACGAGGCCACCTCCTCCGACGGCGACATGATCACCGCCGCCTTCAAACTGCTCCGCCTCGGGCCCGTCGTCGGCCAGCGCACCTGGGGCGGGGTGGTCGGCATGACGGGCCGCCACCGGCTGGGCGACGGCACCCAGATCACCGTGCCGATGAACGCGGCCTGGTTCCCCGAATACGGCTGGTCCATCGAGAACCACGGCGTGGCACCGGACCTCGCGGTCCTGCGCACCCCGCTGGACTGGGCCGAGGGCCGGCACGCCCAGCTCGACGACGCCGTCCACGTGGCCCTCGCCCTCCTGGAGGAGAACCCGCCCGCGAGTCCTCCCGGCTACGAGGCCGTGCCGGACCGCTCCCGGCCGAAACTGCCGCCGAGGTCCAACTCGTAGGCCGTGCCCGGCTGATCGCCGTCCAGCGTCACGCTCCCGACCGCACCGAAGCCGATCCGGGCCAGCACGGCCCGGGACGGCCCGTTGTCGAGCGCGGCGAAGGCGGTCAGCCGGCGCAGCCCGTACTCCTCCACCGCCCGCCGGCACACCTCCCGGACGCCCTCGGTGGCGAGCCCGCGCCCGGTGGCCTTCTCGGCGAGCCGGTAGCCCAGCGCGGCGGTCCCGGCCTCGGTGTCGACGTCGACCAGGTTGACCCGGCCGAGTATCTCCCCGTCCTCCCCGACCAGGACGTGGAAATGGATCTCCCCCGCCTCCTGCGCCTCCAGCAGCTCGCGGAGGCGCACGTCGAACTCGGAGAAGTAGTCGTCTCCGCGGTCGGGCACGGAGGCGGCGAAAAAGGCCCGGTTCTCCCGCTCGAAGGCGAGCAGGGCGGGCGCGTGATCGGATCGCAGTCGCTCGAGGACGAGCTCGGTTACGGCCATGGGGATCACGGTACGTAACTTCTCGGTTCCGTGCGGGGGGTTATCCACAGATCACGATCCCGGGCATACGAAAGGCGCACCCGGCGTCCCGGGTGCGCCTTCCGCACAGAACAGGCGTCAGCCGTCAGACCTCGAAGTCCTGGTCCCGGCGGTCCTGGTCCTCCCGCTGAGCGCGGTCGCGCTTCTCCTGGAGGCGGTCCTTGGCCTGGGAGGCGCGCGAGGACGCCTCGTCCTTGGCGCTCTGCATCTTGCCCTTGGCCTGCTGCGCCTTGCCCTGCATCTCGTCCTTGATGCCCATGAAGATTCACTCCTAGAAGGGTGTGAGGGGATCGGGGCGTTGCTCGCCCCGGGGCCTTCATCAGACTGACATGTCAGGACACTCTGCGCATTTCGATCACATACGGACAGTCACCGCGGCCAGGGGGGCCGCCCCTCAGGTCCCGGCCCGCTTGCCGCGCGCCTGCTCGTCGGCCGCGCCTCCGGCGCCCACCAGCCCCTTCGAGACGGAGGCGAGGCGCGGTTCGAAGCGCCTCATCTCACGCTGGCCGACGGCGGCGATGATCCCGGGCAGATAGCCGCGGCTCGACTGCATTCCGCGCAGCCACCACTGGGCGTACACATGGGCCGAACGCCGCTCGATCCCCGCGACGATCCGGTCGACGGCCGGGCCGAGCGGATACGTGCGGTTCGACGGCCACGGCAACCGGGAGCGCAGCTCGCGCATCACGTCGTCCTGGTCGGCGCCCCGGACCATGTCGGTGTCGGTCCAGGAGAGGTAACCGACGCCGACCTTCACGCCCTTGTAGGCGACCTCGGCGCGCAGGCTGTGCGCGAATGCCTCCACACCGGACTTGGAGGCGCAGTACGCCGTCATCATCGGCGCCGGGGTCATCGCGGCCAGCGAGGCGATCTGCAGGAAGTAGCCCCGGGACTCCATGAGGACGGGCAGGAACGCCCGGGCCGTCACGGCGCCGCCGATCAGGTTGACCTCGATGACCCGCCGCCAGGCGACCGGGTCGGAGTCCACGAACGGACCGCCGGCCGCCACACCGGCGTTGGCGACCACGATGTCGACCTTGCCGAATCGCTCCTTCACCTCGGCCGCGACCTTGGCCATCGCCTCGTGGTCGGTGACGTCGGCGTGCCACCAGTCGGCCTCGGTGTGCAGCTTGCCGGCGACCTCCTTCAGGAGTTCCGGCTCCAGGCCGACGAGCGCGATCCGCGCGCCGCGCGCGGAGAGTTTGCGGGCGAGGAGTTCGCCGACACCGCGGGCTCCTCCGGTGACGACCGCCACCTGTCCTTCCAGGCTCACCCTGCTCATGCCCCTGCCTCCTCCTTCTGCCCCTCGGAGATCTCCTCCGGGGAGGTCCCGTCCCGGGAGCCATCCTTGGCGCCCAGGTAGGTGAGCGTCAGTTCGCGGATCTGCGCCGTGACGGCCTCCGGGGCCTCCACCGGCGTCATGTGCCCCATGCCGGCCAGTTCGACCAGGCCCGTGCAGTGCGGCAGCGCGGCCGCCAGCGCCCGGGAGTGCCGGGGCGGCGTGAGCCGGTCGGCGGTGCCGACCAGCACGGCCACGGGCACCCGCAGCTCCCGCACGTCCGCCTCCACGTCGAGCCCGGCGAGGACCCGCGACCAGCCGTAACGGACCCCGCGCGGGCAGGCGTGCACGATCCGGGCGCAGGCGTCGACCCGCTCGGGCGCCGAACCCGGCCCCATCGTCGCGTACTTGAGGATCCTCTTCGAGACCGGTGTGACCGGCCCCAGCGGCGCCTTCGCCCCCAGGATCGAGCGGGTCAGCCGGGTCCGCACCCGGCCCGGCCGCAGCGGTACGACGAGGGCCTCGGCCGTGAGCCGCGAGGGCCCGGTCGAGCAGAGCAGCGCCGCGGCCGCGTGCTGCCGGACGGCCGGCCGCCGGGCGGCGGCCATGATCGTCATGCCGCCCATGGAGTGGCCGGCGAGCACCGCCCGCTCGCCGGGGCGGAGGGTGGCCGCGAGCACGGCCTCCAGGTCGTCGGCGAGCGCCTCCGCCGAGTATCCGGTCACCCGGTCCACCGGCTCGGGCGAACGGCCGTGGCCGCGCTGGTCGTAGGCGATGACCCGGTGGTCGACGGCGAGGGCCCGGATCTGCGCGTCCCAGAAACGGATGGAGCAGGTCCACCCGTGGGCGAGGACGACGGCGGGGGCGCCTTCGGGGCCGTACACCTCGACGTGCAGCGACGAGCCGTCGGCGGAGGTCACGGTCAGCACGGTCGCGGCACCGGGGCCGGACACGACGGCGCCGGAACGGGACGCGGTCACTGGACGGCCTCCTTCGTGCGGGCGGCGGCGCCGCGGCGGCCGGCCGGCTCGGCCTCGTCCGCCCGCGGCTTCGCGGGGGCCCGCAGCACCTCGTACTCCGAGAGGTCGACGGTCCGCGTCTCGCGCCGGAACTCGGCGGTCGTGCCCGGCCACAGGGTGGTGTTGCGGCCGTTGGCGTCCAGGTACCAGCTCTCGCAGCCACCCGCCTTCCACACGGTCCGCTCCATCCGGGACTGCACCCGGCGGTTCCAGGTGCCGACGGCGGAGGGCCGGGCGGCGAGGGCGGCGCGGCCGCCGAGGACGTCGAGCTGGCGCAGGTAGTCGGCCATGTAGTTGAGCTGCGACTCGATCATCAGGATCATCGAAGAGTTCCCGAGACCGGTGTTGGGGCCGATGATCGTCATCCAGTTGGGGAAGCCGGCGGCGGTCGCGCCGCGCAGCGCCTCCATGCCGTCCTTCCAGTGCTCGGCGAGGGAGCGGCCGTCGGCCCCGATGACGCGCGGCGCGATCGGCATGTCCGTGACGTGGAAGCCCGTACCGAAGATGATCGTGTCGACCTCGGTCTCGGTGCCGTCGGCGGCCACCACGACATTCCCCCGGACCTCCTGCAGACCGGAGGCGATCACGTCGACGTTGGGCTGGGCGAGCGCCGGATAGTACGTGTTGGAGAGCAGGATCCGCTTGCAGCCGAGGCGGTACGAGGGGGTCAGCCGGGCCCGCAGCGCCGGGTCCTTGATCGAGCGGGCGATGTTGGCCTTGGCGAGCCGCTCGACCAGGCCCAGCTCGTTCGGCCGCTTGGTGAAGGCGCTGACCTGGAGCTCGCGGATGCCCCACAGGATGCCCCGGCGCGCGGTCGCCGTGAACGGCAGCCGCCGGTGCAGCCAGCGCTCCGGGCCGCTGATGGCCCGGTCGACGCGGGGCATGACCCACGGGGGCGTGCGCTGGAGGAGGGTGAGCCTCCCGACCTTCGGCTGGATGGACGGCACGATCTGGATGGCGGACGCGCCGGTGCCGACCATGGCGACCCGCTTGCCGGTGAGGTCGTAGTCGTGGTCCCAGCGGGCGGAGTGGAAGACCTTGCCGGGGAAGTCCGCGAGCCCGGGGATGTCGGGGATCTTGGGGTCGGAGAGCGGCCCGGTGGCGGAGACGACGACGTCGGCGGAGAAGGAGCCGGCGGTCGTCTCGATCTCCCAGCGCAGCTCTTCCCCGTTCCACGCCATCTTCGTGACCTCGTGGTTCAGCCGCAGGTGCGGCCTGATCCCGAAGGTGTCGGTGACGTGCTCCAGGTACGCGCGGATGTGGCGCTGGCCGGAGAAGGTGCGCGGCCAGTCGGGGTTGGGCGCGAAGGAGAAGGAGTAGAGGTGGGAGGGGACGTCGCAGGCACAGCCGGGGTAGCTGTTGTCCCGCCAGGTGCCGCCCACGGAGTCGGCCCGCTCCAGGACGACGAAGTCCGTGATCCCTTCGCGGCGCAGCCGGACGGCGGCTCCGAGGCCGCCGAATCCCGATCCGATCACCGCCACCCGTACGTGCTCGTGCTTCGCCATGCCGCCTCCCGTGCGCCCGGCCAAGATTACGCCAGCAATCACTGGCACAATCGGGACTGTAGAGCAGCGGCATACCGAGCGGTAGGGGTAAGCCAGGGAAAGTTACCGGCGGTACAACATAGGCTGGCGAGTGTGGCTGAACGATCAGGGGAACAGGCGGGGACGGCCGGAACGGCGGGATCCGGGGCCGATGTGACGCCCGGGGCGGACACCGCCGCGCCCGCCGGGGCCGCCGGCGCCGGGGGTGCCGGGGCCGCCGGTGCCGGGGCCGCCGGTGCCGGGGCCGCCGGGGCCGGGGCGCAGGGCGAAGGGGGCCAGGTCGAGGGGACGCAAGGCGAAGGAACGCCAGGCGAAGGGGCACAGGGCGGCGAAGGGTCCTCCCGCGAGTACCGGATGGCCGACCTGGCGGCCGCGGCCGGCATCACCGTCCGCACCCTGCGCTTCTACCGCGAGCGCGGGCTGATCCCGCCGCCCCGCCGCGAAGGCCGCATCGCCTGGTACGACGACCGTCACCTGGCCCGCCTGCGCACCATCGCCGCCCTGCTCGAACGCGGCCACACCCTCACCGGCATCGCCGACCTCACCAGCGCCTTCGAGTCGGGGCGGAACGTCGGCGAGGTCCTCGAACTCGGCACCCCCACCGAGGAGGAGCCGGTCCGCCTCACCCCCGAGGAGCTCGCCGACCACTTCGCCGGTGAGGTCACCCCGGAGAACCTCGCCGCCGCCCTCGACCTCGGCTACCTCGCCACCGACGGCGAGGACATCGTCCACGTCAGCCGCCGGCTCCTCGACGTCTCCTCCGCCCTCGTCCGCGAGGGCGTCCCGCTCGCCGCCGTCCTGGAGGCGGGGGGCCGGGTCCGCGAGCACGCGGAGGCGCTCGCCGGGCTCTTCACCGAACTCCTCGGCACGTACGCGGACACGAAGGACATCCAGCGCCTGCGCCCGCTGGCCAAGAGCGTGGTGGAGGCGGAGCTGTCCCTCGCCCTGGACCGGCGCCTGCGCGAGACCTCCTGAGCGCTCCCGTGCGCGCACATGGGTGCGCGGTCGCTACGCCCCCGGCGCGAGCCCGTAGACGGCCGTCACGGGCGCGTGGTCGCTCCAGCGCTCGCCGTGGGTGGCGGCCCGCTCGACGTACGCCTTGACGGCCCTGGCGGCGAGCCCGGGCGTGGCGATCTGGTAGTCGATGCGCCAGCCGCTGTCGTTGTCGAAGGCGCGGCCGCGGTAGGACCACCAGGAGTAGGGGCCGTCCTGGTCGGGGTGGAGGGCGCGGACGACGTCCACGTAACCGCCGTCGCCCTCGGCGAGGACGCGGCTCAGCCAGGCCCGCTCCTCGGGGAGGAAGCCGGCGTTCTTCTGGTTGGCCTTCCAGTTCTTGAGGTCGGCCTCGCGGTGCGCGATGTTCCAGTCGCCGCAGACGACGACCTCGCGGCCGTCGGCGGCGGCGCGCTCCCTGAGCTCCTTCAGGTACGGCAGGAAGGCGTCCATGAAACGGATCTTCTCGTCCTGCCGTTCGGTGCCGACCTCGCCCGAGGGCAGGTAGAGGCTGGCGACGGTGACGCCGGGCAGGTCGGCCTCGATGTACCGGCCGCTGCCGTCGAACTCCGTCGAGCCGAAGCCGACCCGCAAGGCGTCGGGCTCGCGCCGCGTGTAGAGCGAGACACCGGCGCGCCCCTTGGCGGCGGCGGGCGCGTGGGCGGTGAACCAGCCCTCAGGGGCGCGGACGGCGTCCGGCAACTGCGCCGCCTCGGCGCGTACCTCCTGGAGGCAGACCACGTCGGCGGCGGTCCCGGCCAGCCACTCGACGAAGCCCTTCTTGGCGGCGGCTCGGAGACCATTGACATTTACGGACGTCACAGTGAGCATCCCGGGAGAATACCGACACCGAGCGCCGCATAGATGTACGATACTTCGCATGGATATTCGCCCCACGCCTTTCGATCACCCCGACGCGGTCAAGCTCAACGACGCCGTCCAGCTCGAGTACGTCGAGCGCTACGGGGACGAGGACGGCGACGGTGAGGGCGATCTCACACCCCTGGACGCCTCGATGTTCGTGCCGCCGCGGGGGCTCTACCTCCTGGCGTACGACCCTCTGGGCCGCCCGGTCGCCACGGGCGGCTGGCGCACCCAGGACGCCAACGACGAGGGCTACGCGGACGGCGACGCCGAGCTGAAGCGCATGTACGTGGTCCCCGAGGCCCGCGGCCTGGGCCTGGCCCGCCGCATCCTGGCCGCCCTGGAGGCCGACGCCCGGGCCGCCGGCCGCGTCCGCATGGTCCTGGAGACGGGCACGGCCCAGCCGGAGGCCATCGGCCTGTACACCTCCTGCGGCTACGAGCCCTGCGCGAAGTTCGGTTACTACCGCGCGTACCCGAACAGCCGCTGCTACGCGAAGGCGCTCTGAAAGGGTGGGCCGACCGGCAGCCCCCGGCACTTCCCCGCCACGCGTCTCGTGACGCGCTCCTGACAAATCCGTCCCGCTCTGGCACGCTGCCTCACGCACGTCGATCCGCACCGTTCTCGTTCCCCCACCTGCCCCTGGCAGAAGGAGACCTGCGTGAGACGCCATCGCATCGCCACAGCCGTCCTGTTGTCCGTCGGCGCCCTGTTCGCCGGCGGACTGACGACCACCGGGGCCGCCCAGGCGGCCGGCCCCACGGGCCCCATCGGCCACTCGTTCACCGCCGCCGACCAGCGCGCGGCCGCGACCTTCTGGACCCCCGACCGGATGCGGTCGGCCACCTCCCTCGACCTGACGGCCGCACCCGGCGCCCTGCGCCAGGTCGCCCGCTCGGCCACCCCGACGACGATCGCCCCGACGGCCGCGAAGGCGGCGCCCTCGGCCGTCTCCCCCGCCGCCTTCCCGCAGGCGGGCGGCGCCTGGACGGGCGGCGGCGCGGTGGTGAAGACCTCCGGTCGCGTCTTCTTCACCTTCCAGGGCCGTACGGCCTCCTGCTCCGGCAACGCCGTCACCAGCCAGAACGCCAGCACCGTCATCACCGCCGGCCACTGCGTGAAGTACCAGGGCGCCTGGCACACCAACTGGGTCTTCGTCCCCGCGTACGACAACGGCCAGGCCCCGTACGGCCAGTGGACGGCGACGAAGACGCTCACCACCCCGCAGTGGGAGGCGAGCGAGGACATCAACTACGACATCGGCGCCGCGGTCGTCGCCCCGCTGAACGGCAAGACCCTCACCTCGGTCACCGGCGCCCAGGGGATCCAGTTCAACGGCGGCTACAACAAGGCGATGTACGCCTTCGGCTTCCCGGCGGCCTCCCCGTACGACGGCTCGAAGTTCATCTACTGCTCGGGGAACTCCTCCAAGGACTTCCTCTTCTCGCAGGACCACAGCCTCGCCTGCAACATGACCGGCGGCTCCAGCGGCGGCCCCTGGTTCACCTCCTTCAGCGAGGCGACGGGCACGGGCCTCCAGGTCTCGGTGAACAGCTTCGGCTACACCTTCCTGCCCAACCGCATGTTCGGCCCGTACTTCGGCACGGACGCGCAGAACCTCTACAACAAGGCTCAGGCGTCCTGACGCCCTGACGCCTCGACAGTCGGGCACCGCACCGCACCCACAGAGCCGTGCTCCGGCGGACGACCTCGCCGCCGGAGCACGGCTCGACTCATCGTCATCGTCCGTACACCGCAGGGGGATTGCAAAGGCCGGTGTTTGCGAACATATGATCGCAGCCTGTTGGAACAAGGCGCGACGGGGGTTGCACGATGACAACGAGTTCCGGGCCGGGAGCGGCGGACTTCGCCTCGACGCCGGCGCAGAAGAAGGCGGCGGCCGGCACCATCGAGAACGAACTCGAGCCGAACACGAAGAAGGCCGCCGAGCGGGCCGACACAGCGACCGAGAACGCCCGCAAGGGCTTCGACGGATGGGAGACGGCCGCCGGTCTGAAGACGGTCGCGGACACCTGGGACCGTCAGGTCAGGACCCTGATGGGACGTCTGGCCGCGGAGAAGAACGCGCTGCGTGGCGCCTCGGGCCTTTTCACCGGCAACGACACCGGCGTGGGCAACCAGCTGATCGCCCAGTCCAAGCTGAACCACCTGTAGGGGGCTGCGATGTCGACCACCTACCACGAGATCATGACCACCAACCTGGGCCTGCTGACGTCGGCCGCCTCCGCCTGGGAGACGATGGCGGGCGAGCTGGGCAAGGTCGAGACCCGCTACGGCGACAGCGTCCAGAAGATCTCCATGGGTCCCACGTGGACCGGTGTGAGCGCCGGTGTGGCGCAGACGAACTTCGCCGCGACCCGGTACGAGTACGCCGCCGCCCAGAGCCAGGCCAAGGCCATCGCGAGCCTGTTGCGGGACGCGCACGAGAAGTTCACGGACCTCAAGAAGAAGCTCGAGAGCGCCCGCGACGACGCGATCGCCGCCGGTATGACCGTGTCCGAGCAGGGACGCGTCGCCTTCGACTGGTCCAAGCTCACCCCGTCCGAGCGCAGCGCGTACCACCACGACCCCGACGGCGAGACGATGATCCGCGAGTCCGTCGCCTCGTGGCAGCGGCACATCGACGACCGGGTCAAGGCCGTCGGCGAGGCGGACCAGAACGTCCGCACGGCCCTGGCCGCCGCCGTCGTCGACAGCAACAAGGACGCCTTCGGCAAGGGCAACGACGCCACCTTCGGCGGGTTCAACGCCCACGCCGAGGGAGACCTCGCGAAGGCCACCGCGGCGGCGAAGGCGAAGGACGACCCGACGACGAAGACGGACGGCTGGAAGTCCGAGGGCAAGGCCGATGTGACCGGCCCCGGCGCCGAGTTCAAGGTCGTCGGCCCCAAGTACGGCAAGGAGGGCCAGGTCAAGGCCGCCGCCGACCTCTTCCACGCGACCGCCGAGGGATCGCTGACCAACGGCGACTGGAAGCTCTCCGGCATCGCCGACGCCTACGGAGGCGCCCGGGCCACCGCCAACCTCGGCGTCACCGACGCGGGGCTCGTCGCCAAGGCCGAGGCGTCGGTGGGACTCCGGGGACTCGCCGAGGGGCGCGCCGAGTACGGCCCGTACGCCGGTGTCTACGGGCGCGCCGAGGGCTTCGCCGGTGCCGAGGCGAGCGCCGGACTCAAGGCGGGCAAGGACGGCGTCGGCGTCAACGCGAAGGCCTTCGCCGGGGCGAAGGGCACCGTGGCCGGAGGCTTCGAGATCGCCGGCATCGGCATCGGCGGTACGGCCGAGGGCTGGGCGGGCCCCGGCGCCGAGGCCAAGTGGGGCTACGAGAAGAACGACGACGGCGTGTACAAGTTCGGCGGCAAGGTGGGTCTCTCCCCGGCCCTGGGCGGCGCCCTCGGCCTGGAGTTCACCGTCGATCCGGACAAGGTCGGCAAGAGCGTCGGTGACGCGGCCGACGCGGTGGGCGGCTTCGTCGGCGACGGGGTCGACGCGGTCGGTGACGCCGCCGGCTCCGTCAAGGACACCGTCGGAGGGTGGTTCTCCTGATGTACTTCGCTCGGGAAGGAGGGCCCACGATGCCCATGACACTGCCGGTGCCGATCGAGTTCCGCCTGCCGGAGGGCTGGCTTCCGGCCGCGCCTCCGGACGGCGTCGACGTCCCCGACGTGGCCTTCGCCGCGGTGCGTCCGCACCCGGACGCCGGCTTCAGCGCCAACATCACCATCTCCGGCGAGGTTCCGCCGCCGGAAGTGACCCTGCCGGAACTCGCCGACGCGTCGGCGCGGCGCCTCGGCGAGGCCGTCGGGCCGGTCGCCGTGGACTTCCGCCGCGAGGTGGGCTCCGCGGACGCTCCCGCGCTGACCCAGCGGCTGACGTTCTCCGGCATCGTCGGCGACACGCCGCACGACCTCGTGCAGTCCCAGGTGTTCCTCACCTTCGCGGACGTACGGGACCCGCACCGGCGGGCGGTGATCCGGCTGTCCCTGACCGCCACGGCGGCGCAGCACGACGAGGTCATCGGGGACTTCCAGGACTTCGTGCGTACGGTGCGCCCGGATCCGGACGCCGGAGCGGGGGCGTAGGCGTGGGGATCCTCGACGGCTACTTCGGCACCCGGCACCCCGACGCGGGTACGCCGCCCCGTACGGCCCAGGAGGTCCGCTCGGCGCTGCTCGCCCTCAACGGCCCGGACGTCCTCTTCGTCGTACGCAACGGCACCGGCAAGGAGGGCGACCTGGTCGCCGAATGCCGGCTCCCCCAGCTGCGCGTACGGCTCCGGACCCGCATGCGTCTGGACGCGGCGAAGCACGAGGTGCGGGCGCTCGACGAGCAGTGGGAGATCCTGCAGAGCGAACACACCCGCGGCCAGCACTCCCGCGGACCCGCGAACGCGGTCTACCGGGTGTGGGAGAAGCAGAAGGGCCCGGACGGCCGCGAGCACCGGGTCGAGACCTTCCGCTTCGAGACCCGCGAGATGAAGGACCCTCTGCGTCGGACCGTCCTCGAAGCGGGCTGGACCTGGCGCGGCGTCCTCTTCCGCCTCTGACACTCCGCCGGCCACCCACCCACCCGGCCGGAGGCCGGCGGGCCCCTGCCCGCCGGCCTCCGGTGCTCACCGGACGGCGCTCAGTCGACGCCGCTGACGTAGACCCGGCTGCGGCGGTCGTCGACCTGGACCACCGCGACCTTCAGCCAGTTGAGATCGCCCTCGCACGGAGCGCACACCTGACCTTCGCGGACCCTCGCCAGCAGATCGGGCTCCGGCACCCCCAGGTGCGAGAACGGCGTCGAGGGATTCGTTTTGCGGGCGAGTGGCTGTTCCCGCAGGCCGAGTGGTTCCTCCGGCCTCAGTTGTGCGACGAACGTGTCCACCTCTCCCGTGGGGAGAAGGAACGCCATGATCAGACCGTCGTCCTGCAGCCCCTGCCGGTGCGCCGCTCCCCGCCGCCCCCGCACACCCGGCCACCAGCCCGGTGAGCACGGCCACCCCACCGACCAGCACCGGACGCCACCGGCTTCCTGGCTCCGAACCGGCAACTCGCCAGATCCGCCACACCGCCACCCACCCCCGAACAAGCTCGAACGCCCATGAAACGACGAGATCCCGCCCGATCTTGCGATCGGACGGGATCTCGTGTGTCTGTGGACCTGTGGGGATTTGAACCCCAGACCCCCTCGATGCGAACGAGGTGCGCTACCAGACTGCGCCACAGGCCCTTGCGACGTGTGAAACATTAGCATCCCCACCGGCGAAGTTGGAAATCCGCTCCGCCGCAGGTCAGCCGGGGGCCGTCGCGGGCCAATGCAGTTGCCTTAGGGCTCGCCCAACGAGTCAGACGCGATCGTGCTGTCCCGGAAGGACTGGAAGGCGTTCCATCTGGCCTGGGCATCGTCCGCGAGCAGCTCACCGGTCGAGCAGTCGAAGGGGCGGCAGCCAAGGGCTCTGGAGATATGGAAGATCACGGGCAGCACGTCGTCCTCCCCGCCCCGGACATGGAGCATGACCGACTCGACGGGGTCGTGCTCGCCGATTCCGAGTTCGATCACCCAGGTCGGACCGAGCAACTCGCCCCACGTGGGATCGGTCAGGTCCACCTCACCCACAGCTGACCTGAGGGCCTTGTGGACGCTGGACCGGCTTCCGATGGGAGGCGGCTCGTGATCGGCTGGAAGGTCGTCGATCGACGTGACGTCCGCAGGCAGCGGCAGCAGAAGAATGTCCCAGCTCATAGCGCTCCCAACCCGAGATTCACGAGAAACGCTATCCGCTGAGTGCTGGCCTTCCGGCCCTGCGGGTGCTCTTCGGCTTCGAGGTCGGGTTGTGGGCCCAGCGGCCGGACTGGACCGTGCCGCGTCTGGCACGGGTCCTCAGCACAGGCCAACGGTTCGGTTTCTTGATCGCGCGTGGACAGTCCCGGTTGCGCCAGCGACAGATACGAGCCGTCCGAAAGCTCTCCCTGGACAGTGCCGAGGTGGTTGGACTGGAGCCTGACCAGTAGATCCGCGCCGGCCGCGGTGAAGACGTGGGCGAACTCGACCGACCAGAAGCCGCGGTCGGCGATGACCAGGTCGCCGGGGCCGGTGGAGCCGGCCAGTGGGTAGGCGAGGCTGCGTTCGCCGTCGCGGTAGCCGCCCAGGCGGGCATCGAGGACTCCGTGCGTTCCGATCTCGGCCAGCACCACCGCCCTGACCTGGGGGAAACCGAAAGGGACGCCGCCGGTGGTGGAGGGGCCGTCGAAGGTGTCGCCGTTGCTCGTCGAATCCGGAAGATCGAACTGGGTGCCGTCCAGGGCGAGGAGCCGCAGCCCCCGCCACCACGCTCCGGCGTGTCCGGGGTGGCGAGCGGCCCGGCCACCTGGCGGAACACGGTCTCCAGCACGTCCTCGCCGAGGCGGGCGCGGGCCCGGCACAGCGACGACCGGTTCACCCGAGCGAGGGCCCGGCTGCCCGGGATGCCGCTGGTCAGCACCCGCAGCACCTCCTCGTACGACTCCCGGGCGAACAGGCACAGGGCCAGGACGAAGTACACGACCAGCCGAGCCGACAGGAGTCGGCGCCGGCACGGTCGTGCTTGGCTATCGCCGCGTCGACCAGCTCGGCAGTGAACACCTTCGTCAGGATCCCGACCCGCACCCGCTGTCCCGCGCCCCACCCCGTCACACGCGGGGCAACGACTCCCGCAGCTCAAAGGCAACTGCATTGGCCGTCGCGGGCCCCCGGCCGGTCGTCACTCGTTGGCCGCGCGGGGGCGGTCGTCGTCTGCGTACTGGTCGAAGAGGGGGGTGCGGCCGTGGTCGCGGCGGGGGCGGGGTGGGGTGGTGCGCTGGCGGGGGGCCGGGGTGGGGGGTGGGGTCGGGTCGGCCGCCGTGGAGGAGCGGGCCGAGCTCCAGGTCTCCGGGTCCGTGATGTCGACGCCGCCCGAGGCGCGCGGGGCGACCGGGGCGGTGACGTACGTGGGGAGGGGCACCGGGACCGGGTCCCAACTGTCGCCGCGGGCGGGGCCGCGGTCGCGCTGCTGGTCCACCCACTCGGCGTGGTCGGTCTGCTCCACCAAGGCGCGCCGGTCCGCCTCCTGGGGGGAGAGCGTCGGGGCGGGCGTGGGGGCCGGGGCGGCGGGTTCCGGTTCGGCGGCCGGGGCGGGGCGGCGGCTCTCGCGCAGACGGGCCGCGGCGGCCTCGGCGTTGCGGCGGTCCATCACGTAGACGAAGCGCCGCCGCTCCTGGACGCGGAGGTAGACGATGTACGCGCTCAGGAGCACGGCCGGGACCGCCGGCGCCCACAGGAAGGCCAGCCCGCCGACGGCGGCGACGATCGCGCCGAGGGTGAAGGCGAGGAAGAGGATCACGGTGGTGCGCCGGCGCCGGGCGAGGACCTTGCCTCTGCGGGCCCGTTCGGCCGCCGCGCTGGACCCGCGCCGCGCGGGCGCGGGCGACGGGGCCGGGGCGGGGGCCACCGGGGCCGGTTCGGGGATCTCCAGCCGGGCTTCCGTCCTGGCCGCGGGCGCGCAGAAGTCCCGGACGTCGACCGAGCTCAGATGCTCGGTCTCCGCGTCCGGGTCCACGTCGGGCGCCGCGCCGTCCGCCGCCCGGTCCCGGTCCCTGAGCTCCTTGGCGTAACGGCGCTCCATGCCCGCCCGTCCGGACAGCAGCCGGATGGCGGTGCTGAAGCGTTCCGTCGGACGGGCCTCGTTCAGCTCGTCCTGCCTGCGGAGCCACATCGGCACCAAGTAGGCGGCCCAGGCCCCGACGATGACTGCGTAGATGAGGCCGCTGCTGCTCACGCCTCACACGGTAGAGGGGTTCGGGTGAGGGCATCGGCCAATTGGCCCGGTGTGTCGCACGATCTGGCTGATATCACTGAACTTTTTTGTGATTGTTCAGATCGATTGAGGGTCAACTGCCGATTAAATTCGAACACTTATTGGAATAGCTGATCAGGTGGCGGGATGCTGGCGACGTGCCTGGTGCCAGCGGCGCACCAACCCCTCCGGGCACTCCTCCGCCGTCAGCGCGAAGACCAGATGGTCACGCCAGGCACCGTCGATGTGGAGGTACCGGGGCCGCAGCCCCTCCTCCCGGAATCCCAATTTCTCCACGACCCGCCGCGAGGGCCCGTTCTCCGGGCGAATGCAGACTTCCATCCGGTGCAGTCCGACGTTCCGGAAACAGTGGTCCACCGCGAGCGCGACCGCCGTCGGCATGACGCCCCGCCCGGCCACCTCACTGTCCACCCAATAGCCCACATGGCCCGAGCACATCGAACCCCAGGTGATTCCCGCCACCGTCAACTGCCCGACCAGGCGTCCCTGGTACTCGATCACGAACGGCAGCATCCGGCCCGCGTTCGCCTCCGCCCGCAGATGGCGCACCATCTGACGGTACGTGGGGCGCTGCGCCACCGGGCCGCCGGGTGCGGGCGGCGGGACGGTCGCCTCCCACGGGCGCAGCCACTCGCGGTTGCGCCGGTTCACCTCGCGCCAGGCCCGGTGGTCGCGCATCTTTATCGGGCGGAGCAGCACATCGCCGTCCACCAGGACCACGGGCCAGGACGGGATCATGACGCCGGGCCCGCTTCCGACGCGGGTCTCGGGTGATCACCGCCGCGGATCTGGTCGACGGCGTGCCGCAGCAGCGGCTCCAGGACCGCGAGCCCGTCGCGGACCCCGCCCGTCGAACCGGGCAGGTTCACGATCAGTGTGCCCCGCGCGACGCCGGCGAGACCGCGCGAGAGCGCCGCCGTGGGCACCTTCTCGCGGCCGTACGCGCGGATCGCCTCCGGGATGCCGGGGATCTCCCGGTCCAGGACGCGCCGGGTGACCTCGGGGGTCTCGTCGGTGGGCGAGATGCCCGTACCGCCGGTGGTGATGATCACGTCGTACCCGGCCGCGACCCCGGCCCGCAGCGCCGCCTCGACCGGCGCCCCGTCCGGGACGACCTGCGGGCCCTCCACGGCGAAGCCCATGCCGCGCAGCGCCTCGGCGATCAGCGGGCCGCCCTTGTCCTCGTACACGCCGGCGGCCGCCCGGTTGGAGGCGGTCACGACGAGAGCACGGTACGGGGCGACAAGGGCACCGCCGACGTTGTTCCCCAGCGCCGCCGGCGCCTGCTCCTCGGGCCCGTGCGCCCCGGACACCTTGCCCGCCCGCGTCACGACGCGCTCCGCGTCCAGTGGCCGGACTTGCCTCCGGTCTTCTCCTCCACCCGTACGTCGGAGATGACCGCGCCCTTGTCGACCGCCTTCACCATGTCGACGACGGTCAGCGCCGCCACCGACACCGCCGTCAGGGCCTCCATCTCCACGCCCGTGCGGTCCGTGGTCTTCACCGTCGCGAGGATCTCCACCGCGTCGTCCGCGACCGTCAGGTCCAGCGTGACGCCGGAGACGGCCAGCGGGTGGCAGAGCGGGATCAGGTCCGGGGTCTTCTTGGCGCCCATGATCCCGGCGATACGGGCGGTGGCGAGCGCGTCGCCCTTCGGCACGCCCTCGCCGCGCAGCAGCTCGATCACGCGCGGCGAGACCAGGACGCGGCCGCTGGCGCGGGCGGTGCGGGCCGTGACGTCCTTCCCGGAGACGTCGACCATGCGGGCCGCCCCCGCCTCGTCGATGTGGGTGAGTCCTTGCTGCGTGCTCATGGCGGTGACACTCCCGGTCGCTGTGTGGGACGACACCGTACCCCCACCATGGCCCCCTCAGCCGAGGAGGACCACTTCCAGCTCCGTGCCGGGCTCGACCTCGGTCGCCTCCTCCGGTACGACGAGCAGCGCGTCCGCGTGGGCGAGCGCCGCGATCAGGTGGGAGCCGGAGCCGCCCACAGGGGTGACGGTGCCCGATTCGGCGTCGTACGTCCCCCGGAGGAACTGGCGCCGGCCGGCCGGCGAGGACAGCGCCCGGTCGGCCTTGAGCACGGCGCGGACCCGGGGCCGCTGGGTGTCGGGCCGGTCGGCGAGACCCATCAGGGCGCGGATGGCGGGGCGCACGAAGAGCTCGAAGGACACATAGGAGGAGACGGGGTTGCCCGGCAGGGCGAGCAGCGGGGTGTGATCGGGGCCGATCACGCCGAAGCCCTGCGGCTTGCCCGGCTGCATCGCCAGCTTGCGGAAGTCGACCTCGCCGTCCGCCGTCAGCGCCTCCTTCACCACGTCGTACGCCCCGACGCTGACGCCGCCCGTGGTGACGAGCAGGTCGGCGCGGATGAGCTGGTCCTCGATGGCGGCGCGCAGCGACTCGGCGTCGTCGGCGACCGCGCCCACCCGGTAGGCCAGGGCTCCGGCGTCGCGGGCGGCGGCGGCGAGCGCGAAGCTGTTGGAGTCGTAGATCCGGCCGTCGGTCAGGGGCTCGCCGGGCTGGGTGAGTTCGCTGCCGGTGGAGATCACGACCACGCGGGGGCGGGGACGGACGCGCACGGTGCCGCGGCCGATCGCCGCGAGCAGGCCGATCTGCGGCGGTCCGAGGACCGTGCCGGCCGCGAGGGCCAGCTCGCCCGCCTTGACGTCGCTGCCGCGCGCGCGGACGTGGGCGCGGGCCTCGGCGGGGCGGTGGACGCGGACCTCGCCGGCCGCGCCCTCGGGTGCGGCACTGGCCGGGCGCATGGCGCCGGCGGCGCCCTCCCCCGTACCGCCGTCGGTCCATTCGACGGGGACGACGGCCTCGGCGCCGGGCGGCAGCGGGGCGCCGGTCATGATGCGGGCGGCCTGGCCGGGGCCGACCTCGGGCAGCCCGCCGGCGCCCGCGGCCACGTCGCCGATCACGGTCAGGACGGCGGGGAACTCCTCGCTCGCCCCGGCCACGTCGGCGACCCGGACCGCGTATCCGTCCATGGAGCTGTTGTCGAAGGGCGGCAGCGCGACCGGCACCGTGACGTCCTCGACGAGGACGCAGCCCTGGGCGTCGAGCAGTTGGAGCTCGATGGGCTCCAGCGGGGCGACCGCGGCCAGGATGTCGTCGAGGTGCTCGTCGACGGACCACAGACCGCGGGCCGGACCCGCGCAGGGGTCGCCGGGCCCCTCGCCGGAGTGGCCGTCGTCCGACGGTCCGGAGTGGCCGTGGTCCGACGGTGCCGTACCGCTGCTGCTCAAGGTGCTACATCCCCTCGCTGACGAAACTGCGGAGCCAGGTCCGGAAGTCCGGCCCCAGGTCTTCACGTTCGCACGCCAGTCTGACAATGGCACGCAGATAGTCGCCACGGTCCCCGGTGTCATAGCGGCGCCCCTTGAAGACGACGCCGTGGATCGGGCCGCCGACCCGCTCGTCCTGGACGAGCTTCTGCAGGGCGTCGGTGAGCTGGATCTCGCCGCCGCGGCCCGGCTCGGTCTCCCGCAGTATGGCGAAGACGGCCGGGTCGAGGACATAGCGGCCGATGACGGCGAGGTTGCTGGGCGCCTCGGCCGGCTCGGGCTTCTCGACCAGGCCCGTCACCTTCACCACGTCCGACTCGGCGGTCGGGCCCACGGCCGCGCAGCCGTAGAGGTGGATCTGCGCCGGGTCGACCTCCATGAGCGCGATCACGCTGCCGCCGAACCGTTCACGCACCTCGACCATGCGCGCGAGCAGCGGGTCGCGCGGGTCGATCAGGTCGTCGCCCAGGAGGACGGCGAAGGGCTGGTCGCCCACGTGCGGGGCGGCGCACAGCACGGCGTGGCCGAGACCGCGCGGGGCGCCCTGGCGGACGTAGTGCATGGTGGCGAGGTCGTTGGACTCCCGGACCTTGGCCAGGCGCTCGTCGTCGCCCTTGCGGACCAGCGCCTCCTCCAGCTCGTAGTTCCGGTCGAAGTGGTCCTCGAGCGGGCGCTTGTTACGGCCGGTGATCATGAGGACGTCGGAGAGGCCGGCCGCGACGGCCTCCTCCACGACGTACTGGATCGCCGGCTTGTCGACGACCGGCAGCATCTCCTTGGGCGTCGCCTTGGTGGCCGGCAGGAACCGGGTGCCGAGGCCGGCTGCGGGGATGACAGCCTTGGTGAGGGACGGCGTCTGAGTCATGCGGAGCACCCTAGCCGTTCGGTATGGGAAGGAATACGGGGAAAGCGGAGGAATGGCCAGGGATGCCCACGGCTTCCCCCACCGCCTCCTCCGGCCTCTCTGGTCTCTCCGGCCTCTCCGGTCTTTCCGGTCTCGTACCGCTCCCGCCCGAGAGCAGAGGAATCCGAGCCGCTGTGACTGTCCATGAGCGTGCGGAATCGTCCGAGAAGGCGCTCCTGCGCCGTGCCCTGCTGACCGCCCGTGCCGCGCTGACGGGCGAGGACACCGCGCGGGCCGCCGGACTACTGGCGGAACACGCGCTGGAACTGGCCGAGCTGGCGGACGCGGGGACGGTGGCGGCGTACGTCTCGGTGGGGCGCGAGCCGGGCACGCGCGCGCTGCTCGACGCGCTGCGCGAGCGGGGCGTACGGGTCCTGCTGCCGGTGCTCCTGCCCGACAACGACCTCGACTGGGCGGAGTACGAGGGGGCCGGGTCCCTCGCCAGGGCGGGGCGCGGACTGCTCGAACCGGTCGGGACGCGGCTCGGGCCCGAGACCGTCGTGGGGGCGGACGCGGTGCTGCTGCCGGGGCTCGCGGTCGACGGGCGCGGGATGCGGCTCGGGCGGGGCGGCGGCTCGTACGACCGGGTCCTCGCCCGGCTCTCGCGGGCGGGCGCCGATCCGGCCCTGGTGGTGCTGCTGTACGCGAACGAGGTGGTCGCGCGGGTCCCGGAGGAACCGCACGACCACCCCGTGCACGCGGTGGTGACCCCGGAGGGGGTCCGACGCTTCGAGCGCTGAGCCGGCCCGGGCGGGCCGGTCCTGGACGGCTCCGGCCCTGGCGGGGGGCCGGCGCCGCCGAGGGGCCTTACGGCTGGAGCGTCAGGGTGTCGCGGGTGGTGGCCTCGACGGCCGCCTTCCCGTAGGGCCAGTCGAGCAGCTCGCCCTTCGCCCACATGTCGGTCTGGTCGGTGTAGTGGCTGTGGAAGGCGTGGCCGGAGGCGCCGCTGAGGTTGATCCAGCGGGACCTGTCCCAGTCGCCGACGTTCACGACCATCCGCATCGACGGCACCCAGATCACCTCGTAACCGCCGGCCGCGTTCCAGCCGGTCGCGTCGACCGCGGCCTCGCCGCCGCCCAGGTTCCACGGGCCGCGGTTGAGCAGGGACTGGACGACGCCGGGTCCGGCGGTGCCGAGGGTCTGGTTGGTCAGGGTCAACTGGTGCAGCCGGCCCCAGCTCCAGGTGGAGACGTCCTTGCCGAGCTTGGCGGTCAGCTCCCAGCGGGCGTCCTTCATGGCCTGGGCGAGGAGCTGGTCACGGGTCTCGGTGGGGGCGTTCAGCCGGTCGCCCGGGGTCTTCCACCACGCGTTCTTCTCCTGCTTGAGGAGCGGGCGGACCACCTCGTACCAGCGGTCGCCGCCGTCCGGCTGCGCGGAGTCGGGGTCGCGCTCGCCGCACTCGCGGACCGGCTTGTTCTGCTCGTCGACGGGGGCGGTGGTGTCGACGACGCGGACGGTGATGCACTCGCCGTCGACGCGCAGTTCCTTGGGCAGCTTGTCGCCGAAGGCGAGCTTGAGGACGTTGCGCCAGACGGCGTTGAAGTATGCGGCGGCGGCCGAGTCGGGCTCCTGGGTGTAGTCCCAGCCCTCCAGGAGCTTCTGCGCCTCGCGGACCTGCGGGTCGGCGATGTCGATCTTCAGCAGGAGGGGGTTGAGGAGGGTCGCGATCTCGCTGCGGTTGTCCATCTGCATGGTCCGCATGTCGTCCGGCGAGATCTTGCCGCCGTCCTTGGTCTTCGACTCGATGAGGTCGTTGATGCGCTGGCTGCGCGAGCCGTAGCCCCAGTCGCGGGTGAGCAGGTAGGGGTACTTCTTCTCGTCGACGACGGCCTGGTTGGCGGTGACGATGTAGCCGCGGTCGGGGTTGTACTCGTAGGGCAGCTCGTCGAAGGGGATGTAGCCCTTCCAGTCGTACGAGGAGTCCCAGCCCGGCGCGGGCAGGGTGCCGTCGTAGCCCTTGGCCTTGGTGCGGACCGGGATCTTGCCGGGCGCCTGGTAGCCGATGTTGCCCTCGGTGTCGGCGTAGATGAGGTTCTGCGAGGGGACCTCGAAGTCCTTGGCGGCGGCCCGGAAGCTCGTGAAGTCCTTGGCGCGGTTGAGGGCGAAGACGGCGTCCATCGACTTGCCGGGCTGGAGGGCGGTCCAGCGCAGGGAGACGCCGTAGCCGGTGCCGCGGTCGGGGGCGGCGTTGCCGACGGGGGCCTTCTGGCCGACCTTCTCCAGCTCGGAGGAACGGTCGGAGAGCAGCGGTCCGTGTTCGGTGGAGCGGATGGTGATGGGGCGGTTGGGGCCGCCGGTGACCTTGATGACCTCGTCGCGGGTCGTGAACGGCTTGACCTTGCCGTCGACGACGTAGCCCTGGGTGCCGATCTTCTCCAGGTAGAGGTCGGTGACGTCGGCGCCGAGGTTGGTGAGGCCCCAGGCGATGGAGTCGTTGTGGCCGATGATCACGCCGGGCGTGCCGGAGAAGGTGTAGCCGGCGACGTCGTAGCGGCAGGTGGCCGAGACGGAGCGGCAGTGCAGGCCCATCTGGTACCAGAGGGACGGCAGCATCGGGGCGAGGTGCGGGTCGTTGGCGAGCAGCGGCTTGCCGGAGGTCGTGTACTTCCCGGAGACGACCCAGGAGTTCGAGCCGATGCCGTTGCCGTTGGGGCCGAGGAGGGCCGGGATGTCGTCGAGGCTCTCGGAGAGGGCGGCGAGCTGGGACTGGATGCCCTGGGCGGCGTCGCCGCCGCCGGTGGTGCCGCCGTCGTCACCGTCCTTCGCGTCGGCCTTGGGGTCGAACTTTCCGGTGGTCTTGTCGACGGCGCCCTTGTCGACGATCGGCTGGTGCAGTTCGTACGGGTAGCCCGGGTAGAGGTCCTTGATCTGGGCGGGGGTGAGCCGGCTGGTCATGAGCGAGCGGTCGATCTCGTCCTGCATGTTGCCGCGCAGGTCCCAGGCCATGGCCTTGAGCCAGGCCACCGAGTCGACGGGGGTCCACGGCTCGATGGTGTAGTCGTTGCTGAAGGCCAGGGCCGCGTACTCGACGGAGATGTCGGACGGGTCCCGGCCCTTGAGATAGGCGTTGACGCCCTCGGCGTATGCCTGGAGATTCTTCTTGGTCTCCGCCGAGAGGACCTTGTCGTACTCCTGCTGCGCGACGCGGCGCCAGCCCAGCGTGCGCAGGAAGGCGTCGGTGTCGACCTGGCTCTTGCCGAACATCTCGGAGAGGCGGCCGGCCGTCATGTGGCGGCGGACGTCCATCTCGTAGAAGCGGTCCTGCGCCTGGACGTAGCCCTGCGCGCGGAAGAGGTCGGCCTCGGTGTCGGCGTAGATCTGCGGGACGCCGTGGGCGTCGCGTTTGACCTCGACCGGGGCCGAGAGCGCGTCGATCCGGATCGTCCCCGTGGTCTGCGGGAACGAGCCCCGGACGGTGCTGACGCCCCAGTACGCTCCGCATCCGACGCCCGCGACCAGAGCGAGGACCAGGGCGAGGACGATCAGGCGGGCACGCCGCCCCTTCTTCTTGGCGGGGGGCGCGGTCGTGTTGGAGGGCATCGCTGTCCTTCGAGGGGCAGGGTGGTCCTGGAGTACGGGAGCAACCTTAGGCGCAGCGCCCGGAGGGCCCGGACGCGGTGTCAGGAAGAGAACCGTACTTATACGCACTGGCGTGCGAAGGGACACCAAGGAGGCGTCAAGAAAGCGTTAAAGATTAGGTAAGGTAACGAAGTGTCGGGGCTGGAGGAACGATCCGGCCACCGATCCACGTCATATGCCGACACCATGTGCCGACGCATGTGCCGTCACCACGCGAGGGGAAGGAACGGCCACTGACTGTCCACCAGCTCAACGAACTCCTGCTCATCTGCTCCCTCGTGCTGCTCATCGCTGTCGCGGCGGTGCGGATCTCGTCCCGGAGCGGGCTCCCCAGCCTGCTGCTCTACCTGGGTATCGGGGTCGCCATAGGGCAGGACGGCATCGGCAACGTCGCCTTCGACAACGCCGAACTGACCCAGGTGATCGGCTATGCCGCACTGGTGGTGATCCTGGCCGAGGGCGGCCTGGGCACCAAGTGGAAGGAGATCAAGCCCGCGTTGCCCGCGGCGGCCGTGCTGTCGACCGTCGGCGTCGCGGTGAGCGTGGGCATCACGGCCACGGCCGCGCACTACCTCGTCGGCCTGCCGTGGCAGCAGGCCCTCATCATCGGCGCCGTCGTCTCCTCCACCGACGCCGCCGCCGTCTTCTCCGTGCTGCGCAAGGTGCCGCTGCCCTCCCGCGTCACCGGTGTCCTGGAGGCCGAATCCGGCTTCAACGACGCCCCCGTCGTCATCCTCGTCGTCGCCTTCTCCACCGTCGGCCACGTCGACGCCTGGTACGTGCTGGTCGGCGAGATCGCCCTGGAGCTCACCATCGGCGCCGCCATCGGCCTCGCCGTCGGCTTCCTCGGCGCCTACGGGCTGCGCCACGTCGCCCTGCCCGCCTCGGGCCTCTACCCCATCGCCGTCATGGCCATCGCCGTCGTCGCCTACGCCGCCGGTGCCATGGCCCACGGCTCGGGCTTCCTCGCCGTCTACCTGGCCTCGATGGTGCTCGGCAACGCCAAGCTGCCGCACGCTCCCGCCAACCGCGGCTTCGCCGAGGGACTCGGCTGGATCGCCCAGATCGGCATGTTCGTCCTGCTCGGCCTGCTGGTGACCCCCCACAAGCTCATCGGCGACTTCTGGCCGGCCGTCGTCATCGGCCTCGTCCTCACCATGGTCGCCCGGCCCATGGAGGTGTTCGTCAGCCTCCTTCCCTTCCGCATCCCCTGGCAGGAGCAGGCCCTGATGTCCTGGGCCGGCCTGCGCGGAGCGGTCCCCATCATCCTGGCCACGATCCCGATGGTGTCCGGCATCGCGGGCAGCGAGCGGATCTTCAACATCGTCTTCGTGCTGGTGGTCGTCTACACCCTGGTGCAGGGCCCGACCCTGCCCTGGCTGGCCAAGGCCCTCCGGCTCGGCGATCAGGCCGAGGCCGCCGACCTGGGCGTCGAGTCCGCGCCCCTGGAGCGGCTGCGCGGCCACCTGCTCTCGGTGGCGATCCCGGAAGGCTCCAAGATGCACGGCGTCGAGGTCGCCGAGCTCCGGCTGCCCGCCGGCGCCGCCGTCACCCTGGTCGTCCGGGACGAGAAGAGCTTCGTCCCGGGCCCCGCGACCGTGCTGCGGCGCGGCGACGAACTGCTCGTCGTCGCCACCGACCCGGTCAGGGACGCCGCCGAACGCCGGCTGCGGGCCGTCGGCCAGGGCGGCAAGCTGGCCGGCTGGCTCGGCACCGGCGGCGCCACCGCCGCTTCCGCCCCGGACCGGTCCCAGAACCTCCTCCGGCACCCGTTCCGGAGCCGGTCCAGGCGAACATCCGGTTAATCCGAGGCATTAATTCAGGTGCGAGGGCGTTTTCCCAGGCGGGAAGACGCTCTTTCCCTGTACCATGAAGGCACACCTGATCGAACCAACTCTGCCTGACGCAGAGCTGGCGCGACCGTATGGCGGCCGAGGCACCCTCCGCAGTGGAGCCCGGTATCTACCGCAGTTCCGCGCAAGAGGACAGCTCTCGGCGACGCCGGCACCACCGTGCCCGGGTCCGCTACCAGGCGGCAGAAAGGCATGGACCGTGGCGTCCACGGTCGTCTCCGAGAAGCGGCCCGGATACGGACAACTGTTCCGTACCCCCGGTGCACTCTCCTTCCTCCTCCCGGGCTTCGCCGCCCGGCAGCCGTTCGCGATGCTGACCATCGGCATCGTCCTGCTCGTCCAGCACACCACCGGCTCCTACGGCAGCGCCGGCGCCGTCGCCGCCGTGACCGGCGTCTCCATGGCGCTGTTCGCCCCGCAGAGCGGCAAGCTCGCCGACCGCTTCGGCCAGCGGGCCGTCCTCGTGCCCGGTGTGCTCATCCACACCGCGTCCGTCTCCCTCCTCGTCGCGCTGGCCCTGGCCGGCGCCCCGCTGTGGGTCCTGTTCCTCGCTGCCGTCCCCGCCGGCGCCTCGGTGCCCCAGGTCGGCCCGATGGTCCGGGCCCGCTGGGCCGCGAAGCTGGACGGCACGCCCCTGATGCCGACCGCCGCCGCCTTCGAGTCGGTGACGGACGAGTTCACCTTCGTCGTCGGCCCGGTCCTCGCCACCGCCCTGTGCACCGGCGTGCACCCGGCGGCCGGCCTGATCGCCGAGGCCGCGCTCACCCTGGTCGGCGGCCTGTTCTTCGCCGCCCAGCGCCGCACCCAGCCCGCCCACGGCCTGAGCGCCGAGGCCGGCCGCGCCGGCGGCGAGCCGCACCGCTCCGCCCTGTCCATTCCGGGCGTCCGGGTCCTCGCGATCGCCTTCCTCGGCATCGGCTCCGTCTTCGGCGGCATGCAGGTCTCGCTGACCGCCTTCTCCGAGGAGATCGGCAACCCCGGTGCCAACGGCCTGCTGTACGGCGTCTTCGCGGCCGGCAACATGCTCGCCGGCATCGCCATGGGCGCCATCGCCTGGAAGATCGGCCCGCGCCGCCGCCTGATCCTCGGCTACGCCGGTCTGACCGTCGCCGCCTCCCTCCTGTGGTCCGTGCACTCGGTCCTGCTGCTCGGCGCCCTCGGCCTGGTCGTGGGCCTGTGCATCGCCCCGGCGCTGATCACCGGCTACACGATCGTCGAGACCCTGGTCCCGGCCTCCGCCCGCACCGAGGCATTCACCTGGCTGACCGGTGCCGTGGCCCTGGGCCAGGCCGCGGCCGTCACGGTCGCCGGCCGGCTGGCCGACGCCCACGGCGCCAGCACCGGATTCCTGGTGCCGATGGCGGGCACGGTGCTCGCCCTCGTCACCCTGGTCGCCCTCCGTTCGCGGCTCCGGCCCCACACCGCGAGCCGGGTCGCGGCACGTGGTATCGGTCACCGAGTTCCCGTGGCGGTGGACTGAACCCGCGGAATACGTCACTATGGATCGTCGTTAGCACTCGATGAGTGTGAGTGCCAGGAGGAAGACTAGTGCCGACCTACCAGTACCAGTGCACCGAGTGCGGCGAGGGCCTCGAGGCGGTGCAGAAGTTCACGGATGACGCTCTGACCGAGTGCCCGAACTGCGAGGGACGCCTGAAGAAGGTGTTCTCCGCGGTCGGCATCGTGTTCAAGGGCTCCGGCTTCTACCGGAACGACAGCCGCGGCTCCTCGTCGAGCAGCTCGCCGGCCACGTCGAAGTCCTCCTCGTCGTCTTCGTCGTCGTCCTCTTCGTCGTCGACCTCCTCTTCGGCGTCCTCCACGTCGTCGACAGCCTCGACCTCGTCGAGCTCCACCTCGGCCGCCTGATCCACCGCTCTTCCCGCATGCCCCGCCGATCCGTTCGGCGGGGCATGCGGCGTTCCACCCCACGGCTAGGGTGACGGTCATGGCGACCCAGACGACCCACCTCACGACGGACCGGACGACCGACTCGTACGCGGACATCGGCGTGATCGGCGGCTCGGGCTTCTACTCCTTCCTGGACGATGTGACCGAGGTGCCGGTCGACACCCCGTACGGCCGCCCCAGCGACTCCCTCTTCGTCGGCGAGGTCGCCGGCCGGCGGGTGGCCTTCCTTCCCCGGCACGGCCGCGGCCACCATGTGCCGCCGCACCGGATCAACTACCGCGCCAACCTCTGGGCCCTGCGCTCGGTCGGCGTGCGCCAGGTCCTCGGACCGTGCGCGGTGGGCGGTCTGCGCGAGGAGTACGGCCCCGGCACCCTCGTCGTGCCCGACCAACTGGTCGACCGGACGAAGGCCCGCGCGCAGACCTACTTCGACGGAGAACCGCTTCCGGAGGCGTGGGGCGGCGCCATACCGAACGTGGTCCACGTGACCTTCGCCGACCCCTACTGCCCCGAGGGGCGCCGGGTCGCCCTGAAGGCCGCCCGGGGGCAGGGCTGGGAGCCGGTCGACGGCGGCACGCTGGTCGTCGTCGAGGGCCCCCGCTTCTCCACGCGCGCCGAATCGCGCTGGCACGCGGCCGCGGGCTGGTCGGTGGTCGGCATGACCGGCCACCCCGAGGCCGTCCTCGCCCGGGAACTGGGACTCTGCTACACCTCCCTCGCCTTGGTGACGGATCTGGACGCGGGCGCGGAGACCGGGGACGGCGTCTCGCACACCGAGGTCATGCGCGTGTTCGGCGAGAACGTGGGCCGACTGCGCGACGTGCTCTTCGACGCGGTGAACGCGCTGCCCGCGACGCTCGACCGGGACTGCCTGTGCACACGGGCCCACGACGGGTGGGACCTGGGGATCGAACTGCCCTGAGCGGCCGGGGTCGGCGACCGCCCGGGGCGCCCGGGCCCCGGCGGCCGGGGGTCGGGCCGCCGGCGAGGACCGGACTGGCTCAAGCGTCGCCGACCCCGCCCCGCGGCGGCAATCGCTCGCCCGGGTGAGGAAGTTGTCCACAACCGGCCGGTTGTCCACAGGCCCGAGCGGGATCGCGGCGGATGCGTCACGGTGAGCGCGGTTCGTCGGACGGTCCGGCGGACGACCCGTGCTCACGACAGGCGGTTGCGCTGATGACCCCACACTCCTGCCTCCCCCACACCCGTCCCTCCGTCCCCGCGCCGTGCGGCGTGCCGCACTTCGACCCGCTGCGCGTGCGCGGCGCGCGGCTCCGGCTGCGCAGGGCGCTGCGCCGCAGGCGACGGGCGCCCGCCGCGGTGCTGGCGATGACGGCCGCCGCGCTCGCGGCGACAGGCGTCGCCGGCGCCGACGACCCGGTCCCGCAGCCGCCTCCGCCACCGGTGCGCGAGCCGCACCGGGCGGCCGCCGCACCGCCGCTCGTGTCCGCGCCGGTGCGGATCGCGGACGCGGCGACCGTCCGGCTCCTGCGGCCCGGCGACCGTGTGGACGTGATCGCCGCTCCCCACTCGCCGACCGGCCCGGCCGGCGAGGCCCGCGTGGTGGCCTCCGGAGCCCGAGTGGCCGAAGTGCCGCCGGCGGGCGAGACTCGACCGGACGGCGGGGCCCTGCTCGTCCTGTCCGTGCCACGGGCGACGGCGACAGCGCTCGCCGGTGCGGGCCTCACGGCCCAACTGGCGGTGACGCTGTGCTGATTCGCACGGACGGCCTGTCAAGTAACCGTCCCGTGTGTACGGATTGGACGCCCCTGCGCCGCGCGCGGCGTAATGGCTCCGCACACTGCACACGCGACGAAAGGCACCTTGGTGACCGAGAAGAAGGAAAATCTGCTGGAAGGCTTCAAAGCCTTCCTGATGCGCGGGAACGTGATCGACCTGGCGGTCGCGGTCGTCATCGGTGCCGCGTTCACCAACATCGTGAACTCGGTGGTCAAGGGAATCATCAACCCCGTCGTGGGCGCCTTCGGGACGAAGGCCCTGGAGGGCTACGCGTCCTGTCTGAAGGCACCCTGCCGGGTCGTGGACGGCGAGATGCAGGGCATCCAGATCCAGTGGGGCCTGGTGCTCAGCGCCGTCCTCAGCTTCCTGATCACGGCCGCCGTCGTCTACTTCCTGATGGTCCTGCCGATGGCCAGGATCCTCGCCCGGCGCGCCGCGCAGGAGAAGGCGAAGGAGGGCGCCCAGGAGACGATCGAGGTCAGCGAGCTGGAGGTCCTCAAGGAGATCCGCGACCACCTGGTCTCCCAGCGCGGTCCGTCCGTGAACAACACGGGGGCGCACACGCCGGCCGGCGGGGGCACGGGGGCGCACTCCACCTCCTGACCGACGGCTCGCGTCGGCGTCAGAGGTGGTGCGGCGGCTTCTCGTCGAGGAAGCGCGCAAGGTCGGCGGCACTGTCACCGCCGGAAGGAGGCCGCTCACCCCAGCCGCGGTCCGTGTCGTCCGCGGACTGCTGGTCCAGTGGATCGTCGAAGATCAGTGCCGGCCTGGGTTGCGACTGGGATACAGAGTCGGCCTGCTTCGCTGTTCGCGGACCGTGGATGGGGGCGGTGCTCATGTCTTCAGGGTACGCCCGCATCACCGCCCTGCACCCCTGTGATCAGCGGTCCTTGGGATCGAGCAGCCACAGGCCGAGGACCACGAGGAACGACAGGACGAGGAAGCCCGCTCCCCACCACGCGGTGCCGGTGTCGCCGGCCATCCACGCGTCGACCACGATCGTCAGCCCCCAGAGCTGGCCGATGACCACGGTGAGGGCGAGGGCCAGGCGGGCGGAGAGTCTGGCGGAGCGTTCGGGCTCCTGCTCGGTCCCCGCACCCGGGCCGGGGCCGGTGTGGCGGATCCGGGGATCGCCGTAGCCGCTGGTGGGGCGGATCTGGGGGTAGCGCTCCCGGACGGGGCGGTTGAGGCGCGGCTGGGCGCTGCCGGGGGTGTAAGCGGACCGAGGCGGGAAGCCGTCCGGGGGTTCGGCCCGGTGTCCTGGGGCGGCCGGGTCCTTGGGGAACGGGGTGTCGGTCATGTCCGTCGGCTCCTCTCCGCGGGGCCGGGGCCGGGGGCGACGGCGTCCGGGCAGTCGAGGCGGTCGGCGAGGCCGGGTCGCTCCTCGACGAGCTGCCGGCACAGACCCTCCTGGACGCTCTCGCCGGAGCGGGTGGTGCCCACGGCCCAGACGCTGCCGTCGGCGTCCTCGACCAGAAGCACCTTGGGCAGGGCCCGGGGCGGCGGGCCGGCGGTGACCTCGCCGGTGCGGGCGTCGAAGACGCCCTCGTGGCAGGGGCAGTAGAGCTCGCCCTCGCTGCCCCGGTCCTTGCGCCAGAGCACGGCGCAGGCGAGGTGGGTGCAGACGGCGGAGTAGCCGGCGAGGGTGCCGTCCTGCAGGCGGACGGCGACGGCGCGGTCCTCCTCGTCGGGGTAGCGGAAGGCGACCGAGTCGCCCGGGAGGATCCGGTCGGCGATCTTCTTGGCTTCGGGAGCCCCGTCGCTGTCGCCGTGGCGGTGCAGGACGCCGGAGGCGACGGCGACGCCGCCGACGGCCAGGCCGCCGGAGACGGTGGCGACGATCCGCAGGTAGTCGCGGCGGGTGGTCAGGGAGTCGGCGGAGATCCGGTCGTGGAGCGCCGCCTGCGCGGCGTCGGGCGTCCGGGTCCGGTCGCTGCCGGGGTCCGGGGGCTGTTCGGTGAGGCTCATCGGACGTCCACTCCGTTCACTTCGACGATGGGCAGACCGCCGGGGACCGGCCACTGGACCTTGTCGGCGGGGACGACCATCGCCACTCCCGTGGAGACGGTGGTGGAGCCGAAGGTGAAGGAGTCGGCGACCTGGACGCCGGGGCGTTCGGCGCGGAGTTCGTCGAGGGTTCCGTAGAAGAGGGCGCCGGTGGGGCAGACCGTGGCGCACATGGGGGCGAGGCCGTAGGCGGTGCGGTCGTAGCAGAGGTTGCACTTCATCTGCAGCTTCGCCTTGAGGTCGATCTTCGGGACGCCGAAGGGGCAGGCGTTGACGCAGTTGGCGCAGCCGATGCAGCGGGTGGTGTCGGCCTGCTGCACGACGCCGTCGGCGGTGACCAGGATCGCGTCGGCGGGGCAGACCTCGGCGCAGGGGGCGACGGGGTCCTCGCAGTGCATGCAGACGGTGGGGAGGGAGGCGACGGAGGAGCCCTCGTCGGGGTAGTCGAGGTGGATCATCGACTTGCCGCGGTGCGAGTCGCATTCACGGCAGGCGGAGACGCATGCCTGGCAGCCGATGCAGCGGCCCGGGTCGATGAAGATCGTGCGGCCCATCATGTCGGCGTCAGCTCCTGTCGGAGGTGCCACGGCCCTGGGGGGACGTGGGGGGCAGCGGGTCGTCGCGCGAGACCTGGGTCTCCGGGTAGGCGGGCCGGCCGGGGGCGGTGGGCGGGGCGGGGACCTGGTCGATCCGTTCGGCGGCCTCGATGCGGGCGGCGCAGACCTTGTACTCGGGGATCTTGGAGCGCGGGTCGAGGGCGTCGATGGTCAGGGTGTTCGCGGCGGTGGGCACGGGCCAGTGGTAGGGGACGAAGACGGTGTCGGGGCGGATCGCCTCGGTGACCAGGGCGGGGAAGACCTCGCTGCCTCGGCGGGTGACCACGCGGACGGGGTCGCCGTTGCGGAAGCCGTGGGAGGGGTGGACCTCGACCCAGGGGCGGGGGGTCTGTTCGACGAGGGCGCCCAGGCGGCGGGTCTGGTTGCCGGAGAGGAAGTGGGCGACGGTGCGTCCGGTGGTGAGCGAGAGGGGGTATTCCTCGGTGTACGGGTCCATGGGCGGGTGCCACTCGACGGCCTGGAGGTGGATCTTGCCGTCGGGGTGGTAGGTCCGGCCGTCCTCGAAGAGGCGGGGGGTGCCGGGGTGGTCGGTGGTGGGGCAGGGCCAGGCGATGCCGCCGGTCTCCTTGAGCCGCTCGTAGGTGATGCCGTAGTAGTCGTTGACCGTGCCGGCGGACGCGACGCGCAGCTCCTCGAAGACGGAGCGGGAGTCGGGGAAGGCGAATTTGTCGCCGGCGCCGAGCCGCTTGGCGAGTTCGCAGATGACCCAGGTGTCGGTGCGGACGCCGGCGGGCGGTTCCTGGGCCTTGTTGTGCTTGACGACGCGGGCCTCGGCGTTGGCCATGACGCCCTCGTCCTCGGCCCAGACGGTGACGGGGAAGACGACGTGCGCGTTGGCGGCGGTCTCGGAGAGGAAGAAGTCGAACTGGGCGTGGAACTCGGTGGCGTCGTATCCCTCCTTGACCGTGGCGTAGTGGGGAAGGGAGACGAAGGGGTTGTTGCAGATGCCGATGAGGCCGCGGATCTCGCCGCGCTGCATCTGCCAGACCATCTCCATCATGGAGGTGCCGGCGGGTGGGAGTTCGGACTCCTCGATGCCCCAGATCGCGCAGATCTGGCGGCGGTGTTCGGGGTCGGAGATGGAGCGGCCGCCGGGCAGCAGGTCGGACTTCTGGCCGTGTTCGCGGCCGCCCTGACCGTTGCCCTGGCCGGTGATGGTGCCGTAGCCGGCGCCGGGGCGGCCGATGTTTCCCGTGGCGACGCACAGGTTGATGATCGTCAGGCAGTTCTCGACGCCCTGGGAGTGGTGTTCGACGCCGCGGGCGTGCCAGGCCATGGCCTTGCCGGCGCCGGCGAACATACGGGCGACCTGGACGATCTGTTCCTCGGGGACGCCGCAGATCTCGGCGGCTCGGGCGGGCGGACAGTCGCCGACGGTCTTCTTCACCTCCTCCCAGTTGGTGGCGTGGGCGGCGAGGTACGCCTCGTCGGTGAGGCCCTCGGCGACGACGACGTGGAGGACGGCGTTGAAGAAGGCCGCGTCGGTGCCGGGTCTGAGGGCGACGTGGAGGTCGGCGGTGCGGGCGATGGCGGTCTCGCGCGGGTCGACGACGATCAGGGTGGCACCGCGGTCCCGTGCCCCCCACAGGTACTGGGTCATCACGGGGAAGCATTCGCCGACGTTGGAGCCGGCGATGAGGAGGCAGTCGGTGAGGAGGATGTCGGAGAAGGGGTTGCCGGCCCGGTCGATCCCGAAGGCGAGCTTGTTGGCTCCGGCGGCGGAGACCATGCACAGCCGGCCGTTGTAGTCGACGTGCCGGGTCTTCAGGGCGACCCGGGCGAACTTGCCGACGAGATAGGTCTTCTCCGAGAAGAGGCTGGCACCGCCGAGCAGGCCGAAGGCGTCGTTGCCGTACGCGGCCTGGATGCGGCGGATCTCGGAGACGGTGAAGTCGAGCGCCTCCTCCCAGCTCGCCTCGCGGAAGGACTCGTCGCGGCGCAGGCGCATCAGCGGGGCGGTGAGCCGGTCGGGGTGGTTGACCTGCTGATAGGCGTTGATGCCCTTGGGGCAGAGCCGCATCCGGTTGATGTCGTGGTTGCGGGGTTCGACGCCGAAGACCTTGCCGTGGCGGTCGACCCGCAGATACATGCCGCACTGCACTCCGCAGAAGCAGCAATGGGTGGGGACGAGGGTCTCGCCGTGCTGGTCGGCGTGCCAGCGGTCGGCGGGGATGCCGCCGGCGTCGCGGAAGTCGCGGGTGCCGGGCGGGGCGACGGAGGGGTCGAGCGGCAGCGGCTGCCCAGCGTGCGCGTGCGCGTGCGTCACTTGAAGCCCTTCTTGACGTGGGTGAGGTAGGCGTGGCCGCGCAGGACGCGTTTGCAGCGGGGGCAGTAGGCGGCCCATTCGTCGAAGGCGAGGTTCAGATCGTGCATGGTGGCCCGGAGGTTCTCGACGGAGGGGACGGTGTCGATGGGCCGGGCGCAGCGCCGGCAGGCGAGGAGGCCGGAGCCGTCCGCGTCCGCCCCGGGCGTCGCGTCGTCCTTGCGGCGGGCGGTGTACTTGAACAACTGCATGCCGACGGCGGCGGGCCGCTGGACGATGTGGAAGAACTTCCCGAACGGGATGTAGATGAGGGTGAAGACCACCGACACCATGTGCAGGATCGCCAGGAACTCGTAGCCGCCGCCGTGCAGGAAGATCGAGGAGAAGGTGAGCAGCAGGCCGGTGACGGAGATGACGATGAGAGCGATCAGCGGGACCAGGTCGTAGGCGAAGCGCTGGCCGGTGATGGCTCCGCGGTCCTTCATCCGGCGCCACAGGAAGTAGGAGGCGCCGGGGATGACGAGGACGGCGGCGATGTCGAGACCGTGGAACATGAGCCAGCCGACGATGTTCAGCGAGTCGAAGCCGAGGACCTTGAAGCCCCAGATCCGCATCTCGTAGCCGGGGCCCGAGCCGGTGGACGAGGTGAAGGTGAACCAGCCCCAGGTCAGCGGGAAGGTGATGAGCGCGGCCAGGACACAGCCCCAGAAGATGAGCTGGTGGGCGGCCCAGCGGGCGTGGGAGCGGGCGCCGAGGAACTTCTGGAAGCCGAGGTAGGTGGCGATCATCCGGGGCAGCGCGGTGGGTGCCCGGCGGAAGTTCTCGGCGGAAAGGAGGGCGCGCAGGCCCTGGGTGAAGAGGCGCCGGGCGCCGGGGGCGGAGACCCACACGGTGTAGCGGTAGGCGACGCCGAAGGCGAGGAAGACGGTCGCCACCGCGTACGGGAGGAGGGCGGAGTCGAAGTCGCGCAGCAGCCGGCTGCCGAGGACGATGGCGAGGACCAGCAGCGCGGAGACGGCGATCCCGGCGAGGGCGGCGCGGCGGCGCACCTGGGCGGGTGTCCGAGGGGGCCGGTCGGTGGGGACGGGCGGGTGCGCGGCGGGGGCCTGCGGGGGCTCGATCACGCGGCCACCCTAGGGTGATTCATACATCTATGCCCGTTATGGCGGGCGGGTGGGTGAGTCTCGGCCGGTCACCCGGCGTACCGGCCGCGGGCCCGGACGCTCTCGCGGGCGGCGGCGACCTGCCCGGGGTCGGCTGTGGTGTCGCGGCGGGGCTCGCGGGGGTCGGCTGTGGTGTCGCGGCGGGGCTCGCGGGGGTCGGTCTGCTGTCCTGTGGGGCATGACGCAAGCCTTCCTGCCCCTCACCGCCCGGTCCCGTGACGAGGCGCACCGGGCCGCCACACCGCTCGAGCTGTTCTTCGACCTCTGCTTCGTCGTCGCCGTGGCCCAGGCCGGGGCGGAGCTGGTGCACGCCGTCGCGGAGGGCCACGCCGGGTCGGGGATCCTGAGCTACGCGATGGTTTTCTGGGCCATCTGGTGGGCGTGGATGAACTTCACCTGGTTCGCCTCCGCGTACGACAACGACGACGTGCTCTACCGGGTCGTCACCCTCGTCCAGATCGCCGGGGTGCTGATCCTCGCCGCCGGGGTGTCGCGGGCCTTCGAGGACCACGACTTCCTGGTGGTGTACATCGGCTACCTCGTCATGCGGCTCGCGCTGTCCTGCCAGTGGCTGCGGGCCGCGCGGCACGCCGCCGACGCGGGCGAACGGACGATGTGCCGGCGGTACGCGGGCGGGGTGCTGGCCTGCCAGGTGGGCTGGACGGCGCTGCTGTTCGTGCCCGAGGACGTGCGGCCGTGGGTGTTCCTGGTGATGGCGCTGGCCGAGATGGCCGTACCGGTGTACGCGGAGAAGGACGTCACGACGCACTGGCACCCGCACCACATCGCCGAGCGCTACGGCCTGTTCACGATCATCGTGCTGGGCGAGACCATCGCGGCGGCGACCGTGGCCGTGAAGTCCGGCGTGACGGAGAACGACGCGCTCGGCGAGGTGCTGCCGATCGCCGCCGGAGGGCTGCTGATCGTGTTCGCCGCCTGGTGGATCTACTTCGTCGTGCCCGCGCACGACCGGCTCACGTCCAACCGGCAGGGCTTCCTGTGGGGCTACGGCCACTATCTGATCTTCGCGTCGGCCGCGGCGATCGGCGCGGGCATCGAGATCGCCGTCGAGCAGGCGGTCGGCAAGGCGCACATCTCCACGCTCGCCGCGTCGTCCGCGGTGACCATCCCGACGGCCGTGTTCCTGCTGTGCGTGTGGCTGCTGCACGCCCGCTACTTCAAGGTCGGCATCGCCCAGCAGGCGGTGCTGCCGGTGTCGGCCCTGGCGGTCCTGATGTGCACCTTCGCCGGGCACTGGGCGGTCCTGGCGGCCGGGCTCGCGGCCGCCGCGACCGTGGCGGTCGGGGTGACCCTGACGGCCACCAACCCGGCGACGCGCCCCGGCGCTCCGCGCCACCCGTGAGCGTCCGCGCCTCGGGCCGGGCCGGCATCGGGGCCGGCATCGGCCGGTATCCGAGTGCGCATCCGGGTCTGTATCGGGGGCGCTCGGGGGTCGGCATCAGGGTCGCTTGCGGGCCGGCCGCATGCCGCATCCGGGTCGCCCGTGTGCCGACCGGCGCGGCCGTATCCGTGCTACGCAAGGAGCATGACGACCACACAGCAGAACGACGCCCTCACGGACGTGGCCGGCCTCCGGGTCGGTCACGCGCGGGTGCCGGGGGACCGGGCGCTCTCCGGTACGACCGTGGTCCTCGCTCCCGAGGGCGGGGCGGTGGCCGCGGTCGACGTGCGGGGCGGGGGGCCGGGGACGCGGGAGACCGACGCGCTGGACCCCCGTAACGTCGTCCAGCGGATCGACGCCGTGGTGCTCACCGGCGGCAGCGCGTACGGGCTCGACTCGGCGGGCGGGGTGATGGCCTGGCTGGAGGAGCAGGGACGCGGCGTGCGGGTGGGGCCGGATCCCGCGCACGTGGTGCCGGTGGTGCCCGCCGCCTGCGTCTTCGACCTGGGCAGAGGCGGCGACTTCGGCGCCCGGCCGGACGCCTCGACGGGCCGGGCGGCCGTGGCGGCGGCCGCCGCGAGCGGGCCGCACGCGCGCGTGGAGACCGGCGCGGTGGGCGCGGGCACGGGGGCGGTGGTCGGCGGGCTCAAGGGAGGGGTGGGAACGGCGAGCACGGTCCTGGAGTCCGGGATCACGGTCGGCGCGCTGGTCGTGGTCAACGCGGTCGGTTCGGCGGTCGATCCGGCGACGGGTGTGCCGTACGGCAGCTACTTCGCCGACGGGCGGCCCGCGTACCCCGATCCGGCCGTGCATGAGGCGGCGCTGCGGCGGCTCGCCGAAGCACAGGCGAAGTTCGCCCCGCCGCCCCTCAACACGACGCTCGCGGTGGTGGCGACGGATGCGTCGCTGACCCGCGCGCAGGCGCAGAAGCTCGCGGGGACGGCGCACGACGGCATCGCGCGCGCCGTGCGTCCGGTGCACCTCCTGAACGACGGTGACACCGTCTTCGCCCTCGCCACGGGGGCGCGCGAACTGCCCTCCGCGCCGGGGTCACCGCCGGGACCACTGGCCCTGAACGACCTGTTGGCGGCGGGTGCGGACACGGTCACCCGGGCCATCGTCCGGGCCGTCCTCGCACCCTCCGTGGGGGTGTCGGGGCCAGGTGGGGACTTCCCCGCGTACCGGGAGCTCTACGGCGGCACGTCGGGCGGCTAGCCCTCGCCATGGACTCCCGGTATACCAAAGGGAGTTGACGGATGAACGAAGGGGGCGCGGGAACTTCATACGCGCCCCCGGTCGTTTTCGCGAACGCCGGACACGATGTCAGACCCAGGGACTACGTTAAGCAAGCAGCAAGTGACATGTGGCGACGGCCTGGAGACCCTCTTGAACGATCCGCGGGATCCTTCTCACGATCCTTTCGAGACGACCGAGACCCACCTTGAGCGCCTCCTCGGCCGGGCGCTCAACTCCTTCGACCTGCCCGACTCCCTGATCGAGCGCCTCGAGTCGGCGCTCGCCCACTCCAGTGCGCTGTACTCCTCGCACCACAGTGCGTCGCTGCACCGCACCACGTACCGCCACACCTACCTGCTCCCCGACGGCACCGCGCTCAGCCTCTGGGAGCTGGTGCACAACTCCGGCCGGGACGGCGCGGAGCAGCACGAGCTCTACGCGGAGGAGTCGGAGGCCCGGCTCGCCGCCTCGCGGCTGCCGGCCGGGCCCACGCTCGGCTGGACCGCCGAGGGCGCCGACGGGACGCCGGCCGACGAGGACGGCGAGCTGGAGCTGCTGAGCGCGCTCCTCGCCCGCCCGATACCGGCCCAGCCCCGGATGTACGTGCAGGACAACTCCGCCGACCACGCCCGGCGGGTGCTGCGCCGCGCGGAGAACGCGGACCGGCCGGGCGAGGCGACCGCGCGGCGGCTGCGGCTCGCCTTCGCGCACCACATCACGCAGGCCCTCGGGCGCCAGTGCCCCGTGGAGGGCGGCCGGGACGCCGGCTTCACCCTCTACGAGCACCAGTTCCTGCTGCTCGACGGCAGCGAGGTCAGCCTCTGGGAGGTCGAGCACACGGCGACGCCGGACGGCCGCCACATGTGCGAGGTGTACGAGGACGAGCGCGCGGCCCGCGAGGCGATGGAGGCCCGCGGGCGGGTGCGCTGACCTGGGGCGGGTCGGGGCAGGTCCAGAGGGCCTGGCGGGCGGGCGCCTGCGGGGCCCCTCGGGGGCGGGCCGGCGGACGGCGCCCTTCCGGCGCGCCCGGGTCTGCCTGCCGTAGAGCGCGGGCAGGCCGGGCACGGCGGGGCGGCCGGGCACGGCGGGGCGGCCGGGCAGGACGGGGACGCCGAGGAGGCGGACTCCGGCGGCGGCGAGCGACGTCTCGGGGTCGTCGCGGGGTCACGAGGGCGTTCCGCCCCGCCGCCCGGTCACCCGATCGCCCGCCTCAGCGGTGAGGGCGCCCGCTTAGCGCAGAGAGCAGGAGACCACCCCGCCCGGGCCCGCGCCGCCCCCGTAGACGCAGAGGGGCGGCCGCACGGCAACACGAGTCCCCCGGGTCGGCTCGGGTGACCTCATGACCGGGCGGCCCTGCGGATTCCCCGCGGGCCACCCGAATGCGGCAGGCCGGACGGTACAGCGCGGTTCGCCCCCTCGAACGCACCCATTCGATGCCGTGCGTAGGCCGTGGAGTTGATTGATCGTCGAGGTCCTCAAGACGGCGCGTGCGCAATCCGATGACGGCAGAGAAGCGAACACGCTTCCGCTCATCCCCCCGATCGAGCTAATGAAGGAGCACATGCATGCGTCCTGATCTCAGGACCGGAACCTCCCTGGGTCCGATCGCCCGGCGCCGCGCCTGGGTCTCCGGTGGAGCCGTCGCCTCGCTCGCGCTCGTACTGACCGGCATCGCCGGTCCGGCCGCCCTGGCGCAGACGCCGGGCGCGCCCGGCGCCCTCGGTGCCGCCGCCCCGATCACCGAGGACTGCCCGGACGGTCCCCCGCCGGGCCACCCCGACGGTCCGCCCCCGGGCCACCCGGACGGCCCGCCGCCGCACCACCAGGACACCCCGCCGCCGTGGGAGACGGGCCGGATCCAGGAGTACATCGACGGGAAGGTCAACCAGGCCGTACAGCACGGGCCGGCCGCCCGGTTCGTGGGAGGCGGTGACGGTGGCGGCGGCGGCGGCGAGGAATGCAAGCCGCACGGCGGGAAGCCCGGCCCGGCGGGCCCGCCGGGACCGCAAGGCCCGCAGGGCCCCCAGGGACCGCAGGGGCCGGCCGGGCCGCAGGGGCCCCCGGGACCGGCAGGGCCGGCCACCTGCGTCGACATCGACGCCCACCGGCTCGAGGCCAGCCGCGAGGTCAAGGGCGTCGTCGACAACGGCGACGTGTACGCCGGCATCCGGGACCTGCAGGCCGACGACACGGACTTCATCTGGTACCCGCTCCCGGGTGCCCCGGACGACGCCTGCGCCGTGTCCATCGCCGAACAGGCCAACCAAGTCTCGGTCGAGGTGATCACCACCGACGGCGAGGTGTGGGAGTTCCGGTGCGTCACGGTGCCGGGCTCGGGCAACACGCTGAACTGCAGCACCGTCACCAACCTCCCCACCGACTCGGACTACCCGCGCGGCCGGTGGATCCAGTTGGACGGGCCGACCGACGCCAAGGCGAAGGCCAACAGCACCAACCGGTTCCTGGCCGGCCAGAAGAGCCACGCCAAGGCGGACCGCGTCCTGAAGGCGATGAAGTGACCTGATCCGGACATCGTCCGGTACGGAACACGCCTGAGGGGCGGTGCGCGGGTTTCCGCATCATCGGCCTCCCTCGCCATCTCCGTACGCATCGGCCGCGGGCTCGTCGTCGAACTCGTCAGCCTCCGCAACGGCGCTCTGGAGATCGCCCACCGTAAACT